>NZ_CAJPGY010000011.1:0-205886 GCF_905339915.1 Burkholderia sp. BCC1985 | reverse complement strand
GGTTGTGCTGGCTGTGCTGGCTGTGCTGGCTGTGCTGCCTGCGTCGCCTGCGTCGCCTGCGTTGCCTCCGTCGGCTGCGCCTGCGTTGTCTGCCGAGTCGGCAGGCGGCCGCCGACGGCCGCCTGCAGATCGGTTTCAGCGAGCCAGTAGTCCTTCAGTGCATCGATGTAGCCATTCACCGCGCCGACCTGCTCGCGCGCATCGGCCAGCAGCTCGAACACGCTCGCGAGCATCCCGTTGTAGCGCAGCAGCAACTCGTCCGAGATCGTTCTACGCAGCGGCACGACTTCGTCGCGATAGTGCTTCGCGACGTCGTAGCGCGTCGTGTATGCCGCATACGATTCGCGCACTTCCGAGCGCGCGTCGATGGCCGTCTGCGCGAGCCGGTTCGCCGACTGCATGTAGACGGCCTCGGCCCGCGCGACCTTCGCGCCGCCCCAGTCGAACAGCGGAATCTCCACGCTGATCTCGTAGCCGTGCTCGTGCCCCTTGTCGGTCTCGTAGTTGTTCACGTAGCCGAGATCGACCGCGTTGACGAAGCGTGTCGCCTTGCTGAGCCCGAGCGACGACGCGACGCCCTGCGTCCGCAGCTTCGCGGCCTGGATGTCGAGGCGGTTGTGCATCGCGTAGCGTTCGAGATCGGGCAGATCGGGGCGTGCCTTCGGCAGGTCGGGCAAGCGCTCGGGCAGCGTGTACCGCGTGCGCTCGCCCCACAGCCCCATCGCGCGCGTGAGCTTCTCGCGCGCGGCCACCGCCTGCTGCTGCGCCTTCGCCTGCTGCGCGACCGCGTCCGCATGGAACGCCTGTTCGCGTGCGTAGTCGAGCCGGCTGGAATTGCCGGCCTGCCGCATGCGCAGCGCGAGTTCGGCGGCCGCGCTCGCGGCGTCGCGCACCTGTTGCGCATAGTTCGCGGCCTGTTCGGCGGCGACGGCTTCGACATACGCACGGCGCGCGTCGGCCGCGACCTTCAGCATCGCGTCGGCGGTTTCGAGCTTGGTCTGCTCGAAGCGGCGGCGTTCGATGTTCGTCGCGAGCGGCAGCGTCAGCAGCGCGAACACATTGGCCGAGAACGTGCGGCCGAGACTCAGTTCGCCGTCGCCGGCCCGCGTGCGGCTGAACGAGAAGCGCGGATTCGGCAACCGGCCGGCCTGCACGAGATCGGCCTCCGACAGCCCGAGTTCCGCATACGACGCCTGCAAGCCGCGATTGTTCAGCAGCGCAAGCTGCACCGCGTCGTCCATCGACAGCGGTTTCGCGAGCAATTCCTTCGTCCGCTTGTCGACGGCTTCGCGGTCGGCATCGGTCCTGACGATGACGGCGTCCTTCCCGATGCGCTCGGATGCGGCGGACGACACGGCGTCGAAGCCGCCGTCCTTCGAAAACGTCGTGCAGCCGGCGAGAAATGCCAGCGCGAGCATGGTCGCGCCGAATCGCGGTGAAATCGCAAATCGCATCATTGCCCGGCCTCTCCGTGCATCGAATGGGCTGCGCCGCCCGCCGGGTTTCCGGGCTTCGCGTGTCCGGTCGCGGGTCCCTTCGTGGCCCCCTTCGCGGGCCGCTCCATCACGTCCCGGTTCAGTTGCTTCCAGCCCGGGCCGGCGTCGTCGCGATACGGCACGTAGCCGTCGAACGCGGACGTCGTCGTGACGTCCGGCACCGACGCGGCCGCATCGGCCGGATCGGGAAAGGCGGTTTGCGCGGGCGCGAGCGACGGCACGAGGCTCGCCGCGCCAAGCAGCGCCGCAATGATCAATCGCATGGATGTTTCTCGTCGTGAGTCGTGAGTCGTGAGTCGTGAGTCGTGAGTCGTGCGGCGGACGTCGTGCGTTCGCCGGCACCGTTTGTGGATCGCGGCCGGTGGCCGCGGGCAGGGACTAGACGGAAATCCGGCGCGGCGGCCTGTCGATGCCGCCGGTCAGGAACGACACGACGACGGTCGAAGGCGCGAAAGAGACGATCGCGGTACCGATGTCCGACGTAACGGGCACCGCAGGCACCGCCGCCATGCCCGTGCCGAAACAGCAGGATCCGCAGGCGGAACAAGGCGTCGCATGCCGTGCGCGACCCTCGTGCTCATGCGGTTCGCCGTGCATGCGCTGCATCGCATGCGACGCAGCGGGCGCAGCGGCGCTCGCCCCATGCTCCGCATGCGGCACCGCAGCGACCGTGCCCGCGCACTGCATCGACCCGGTCGCGAACGACTGGATCGGCACGCACAGCGCCAGCAGCACGACGAGGATGAATTTGCGCCAGTACGACATGGATGCGGAATCAGGCAGACAATGACCGGATGAACGGGAGCGGCGCCGCGACGGCGCGCTCCGGACACAAGACGGCCGCAGCTTATCGCCGCCGGCGTGACGACGACATGGCCGAAACATGACCGGATTTTCATGAAGGGCGGCACGGCATCGCACGCGCGCCGGATGACAATTCCGTCATCCGCCGGTCATCTTTCGCGCACGCGCGGCGCCGTAAGCTCACGCGTTACACTGACCGGCCGGAATCACCCACGGCCTGCACCACCATGCGGATACTGATAGTCGAAGACGAACCCAAGATGGCGTCGTACCTCCGCAAGGGGCTGACGGAGGCGAGCTACACGGTCGACGTGGCCGAGAACGGCCAGGACGGGCTGTTCCTCGCGCTGCACGAGGATTTCGATCTCGTCGTGCTCGACGTGATGCTGCCGGAACTGGACGGCTTCGAGGTGCTCCGGCGCCTGCGCGCGCAGAAGCAGACGCCGGTGCTGCTGCTGACGGCCCGGGAGGCGATCGAGGACAAGGTCACGGGGCTCGAACTGGGCGCCGACGATTACCTGCTCAAGCCATTCGCGTATGCGGAGTTCCTCGCCCGCATCCGCTCGCTGCTGCGGCGCGCGCCGCGCAATGCGCGCGAGATCCTGCAGGTCGCCGATCTGGAAGTCGACCTGATCAAGCGCCGCGTGCGGCGCGCCGACACCCGTATCGACCTGACCGCGCAGGAATTCGCGCTGCTGCAGCTGCTCGCGGAACGCGAGGGCGAGGTGCTGACGCGCACCTTCATCACGTCGCAGATCTGGGACATGAATTTCGACAGCGACACGAACGTCGTCGATGCGGCGATCAAGCGCCTGCGCGCAAAAATCGACAACGCGTACGAGAAGAAGCTGATCCACACGATCCGCGGCATGGGCTACGTGCTCGAGGATCGCGCGTGACCGGCGGCCCCGCCCCCTATTCGCTGCTCCGGCGCCTGACGCTCGCGTTCGCGGCCGTGGCCGCGCTCGTGTTCGCGCTGACCGGCGCGTACCTGTATCGCTCGCTGTCCGCCGAATTGACCCGGCGCGACGACATCGAGATCGCCGGCAAGCTCGACCAGTTCCTGCAGCTCGCGCACGCGAGCGGCTCGACCGCCGCCCTGCGCGCCGACCCGGCCGTCTTCCATGAAGTGCTGCTGTCGCATCCGGGCGTCTATCTCGGCATCTACGACGGCGCGAACCGCCCGCTCGTCGAACACAGCGACGCAGCCGGCCACACGCTCGCATCGGTGATCGCGCGGCCGCAGCCCGCCGGTGCCCCGGGCGCGGCCGCCAGCCCGTTCAGCTGCACGCCGCCCGGCATCGGCCCGTCGCGCTGCGTGCGTGCACGCGCCACGTTGCCGTCGGGCGAAACCGTCCAGGTCGCGGTGGCGCGCACGGCGGCCGATCGCCAGTCGCTGCTCGAAAGCTATCGCGTCGACATCTGGCTCGCGGCCGCGCTCGGCGCGCTGCTGGTCGGCGCGCTCGGTTACGCGGTCGCGTCCCGCGGCCTGCGTCCGGTCGAGAGCCTCGGCCGGCAGACGTCGCGCATCGAGGCGCACAACCTCAACGCGCGTCTCGACGCGCGCGGCGGCCCGGTCGAGTTGCGCGAGCTCGCCACCTCGGTCAACCGGATGCTTGACCGGCTCGAGCGCGCGTTCGTGCGGCTGTCGCAGTTCTCGTCCGACCTCGCGCACGACATGCGCACGCCGCTCGCGAACGTGATCAGCGCGTCGCAGGTCACGCTGTCGCGCGCCCGCACCACCGAGGAATACGAAGCGCTGATCGATTCGAACATCGAGGAATGCGAACGGTTGCAGCGGATGATCGAGAACATGCTGTTTCTCGCGCGCACGGACAATGCGCGGCAGCACCTGAAGACCGCCGAACTCGACGCCGGCAACGAACTGCGCCGGCTCGCGTCGTATTTCCAGGCGCTGGCCGACGAGGCCGGCGTGCGGCTCGACGTGCGCGGCGAAGCGCCGGTCGTCGCGGACGCGACGCTGTTCCGCCGCGCCGTCAGCAACCTCGCGTCGAACGCGCTCGAACACGCGGAAGCCGGGTCGACGATCGAGCTGGCCGTCTCGACCCGGCCCGGCTTCGCGGTCGTCGAAGTCACGAACCGCGGCGTGGCGATTCCGCCCGAACAGATCGAGCGGATCTTCGAGCGCTTCTACCGGATCGATTCGTCGCGGCACGGCGCGGCGCGCAACGCGGGGCTCGGGCTCGCGATCGTCAAGTCGATCGTCGAACTGCACCGCGGCAAGGTCGAGGTCGTGAGCCAGGGCGGACGCACGACGTTCGCGCTGTATTTCCCGGCCGGCGCTGCGTGACACGCGCGTGACGCCGCCGCGCGCGCACACCGATTGCTTCCTGGAATGGCATGTGCGTCCGGCAGAAGGCGGCTTACCATCCCGAATGAAGCGGCATGACCGCACACGCTTGCCGAAAGCGGCCGGCTCGGCTAGACTGCCCTTCGTCTTTGGGGAGTAGCCTGCTTTCCATCCCCGGAAAGCGAATGCGTCAACACACTCGGCCTGCGGCCGTGGCGTATTCGGCCGTATCGGTCTGGCGAGACCATCGACGCATCGCGTCGTTCCTGGTCGGACGTCGGCAGATGCGTCATGGTTCGTCCACGTCCGACCACGGAGTCCCCATGTTCCTCCTGACTTCCCTCTCGCATTTCGCCACTGCCCGCCTGCCTGCCTGCGGAGGTGCCGCATGACCTTGATGCTCGTCGAACTGGCGTTCATGCTGATCGTCATCTTGGTCGCGGCCGAACTCTTCACGAATGCGCTCGAACATCTCGGCGAACGGCTGAAGATTTCCGAAGGCGTGACCGGTTCGCTGTTCGCCGCCGTCGGCACCGCGCTGCCCGAAACGATGGTGCCGCTGCTCGCGCTCGCGGGCGGCACGTCGAACGCGGCGGTCAACGAGGAGATCGGCGTCGGCGCGATTCTGGGCGCGCCGCTGATGCTCGCGACGCTGACGACCTTCCTGATGACGCTCGCCGTGATCCGCTCGCGCGGACTGACCGGCACGATCGCGCCCGAGCGGACCGGCTTCGTGCGCGACCTGAACTACTTCATCGCCGCATTCGCGCTCGCCACCGTCGCGATGTTCGTCCCGCATCACGTGTGGGCGGTCCGCGCGCTGCTCGCCGCGATGCTGGTCGGCGTCTACGTGATGTACGTCGTGATGACGTTCCGCGCGTCGACCCGGCTCGTCGATGCCGGGCACGGCACCGAGGCGCCGCACGCGATGTTCCTGTCGCGCGTCGGGCTGCCGACCAACCTCGCGACCATCGCGCTGCAGCTCGCGCTCGGCGTCGCGCTGCTCGTCGGCGGGGCGAAGGGCTTCATCCACGGCGTCGAAGGCGTGTCGCACCTGCTCGGTATTTCCGCGCTGCTGCTGTCGCTGATCATCGTGCCGATCGCGACCGAGTTGCCGGAAAAGGTCAACAGCGTGCTGTGGATCCGCCGCAAGAAGGACACGCTCGCGTTCGGCAACATCACCGGCGCGATGGTGTTCCAGGGCACGCTGCTGCCGGCGATCGGCATCATGCTGACGCCGTGGGAGCCGCGCCCCGAGGTGCTGACCGGCGTGGTCATCACGCTCGCGGCGGCGGTCTGGCTGCGTGTCAATGCGCGTGCGCGCGGGCTCGCGATCTGGGCGCTGCTGGCGAACGGGGCCGGGTATGTCGGCTATCTGTTCGTGACGTTGACGCGCTGAAGGTGCTGAAGGTGCTGAAGGTGCTGAAGGTGCTGAAGGTGCTGAAGGTGCTGAAGGTGCTGAAGGTGCTGAAGGTGCTGAAGGCGCTGAAGGCGCTGAAGGCGCTGAAGGCGCTGAAGGCGCTGAAGGAACTGAATGCGCTGAAGACGCGGATCGGGCGCGCCGCCCGACAGGCGTACGCCCCCCCGAACGCGAGCGTCGTCACCGCACCGCGCTTGACGACGCTCGCGGCGGGCGGCCATCCCGCCCGCTTCCCCGCGCTTACGACGCCTTCACGAGCCTGACGATCGTCAGCGTGCCGTTGACGTTCTCGACGCGGACCTTCACCTTGTCACCCGCATGGACCTCGGCGAGCATGGCCGCGTCCTTCGCCTTGAACGCCATCGTCATCGGCGGCATCCCGACGTTCTCCAGCGCGCCATGCTTCAGCGTGATCTTGCCGCTCGCGGCATCGACCTTCTTCACTTCGGCATCGGTCAGCGCGGCATGCGACTCGGCCGCGCCGCCCGACGACATCTTCATGCCGGACATGTCCATGCCCGGCATGTCGCCCGCGGCGAGCGCGGGAACGGCGAACACGCCGGTCGCGAAAACGGCAGTGGCGGTGGCGATCAGTTGATTCATCTTCATCGGGATTCTCCAGTTGAGGTGGACGGCACGTTCATGCCGTGAGGAACTGCATCGGATTGCCGCTGACGGCTCGCGCCTCGCGCACGACGGCGCTGCAGCAGAAGCCACGCGGCGGGAATGACGAACATCGACAGCAGCGGCGCGGTGATCATGCCGCCGACCATCGGCGCGGCGATGCGCTGCATCACTTCGGAGCCGGCGCCGTGTCCGACCATGATCGGCACGAGGCCGGCCAGCACGACGGCGACCGTCATCGCTTTCGGCCGCACGCGCAGCACCGCGCCTTCGCGAATCGCGTCGAGCAGCACGGCATCGGTCAGCGGCGTGCCGGCGTCGAGGCGGCGCTGCAGCGCGCCCTTCAGGTACAGCAGCATCACGACGCCGAACTCGGCGGCCACGCCCGCCAGCGCGATGAAGCCCACCGACGTCGCGACCGACACCGCGTGGCCCAACGCCCAGACGAGCCAGAAGCCGCCGATCAGCGCGAACGGCACCGTGGACATCAGCAGCAGCGCATCGGCCGCGGAGCCGAACGTGACGAACAGCAGCACGAAGATCACGACGAGCGTCACCGGCACCACGGTGCGCAGCGTCGCCGCCGCGCGTTCGAGATACTCGAACTGTCCCGACCACGCGATCGAATAGCCGGGCGGCAATGCGACCTGTTGCGCAACGACCTGCCGCATCGCACGGACTGCCGTACCCAGATCGGTGCCGCGGATATCGACGTACACATAGCCGGACAGCCGCGCGTTCTCGCTGCGGATCATCGGCGGCCCGTCGGCGATCGCGATGCGCGCGACGTCGCCGAGGCGAATCTGCGCGCCGCGCGCGGTGACGACCGGCAGTTGCCGCAGGTTCTCGAGCGAATCGCGGAGCTCGCGCGGATAGCGCAGGTTGATCGGGAACCGCTCGCGCCCCGCGATCACTTCGCCGACATCCTCGCCGCCGATCGCCGACGACACCACCGACTGGATGTCGGCCACCGACAGCCCGTAGCGCGCGGCCGCGAGCCGGTCGACGTCGACGTCGAGGTAGCGGCCGCCGTTCAGCCGTTCCGCGAGCGCCGACGTGACGCCCGGTACACGTTTAACCGCCGCCTCGACCTGCGTCGCGATCGCGTCGATCCCCGCCAGGTCCGGCCCGGAAATCTTCACGCCGACCGGCGTCTTGATGCCGGTGGACAGCATGTCGAGCCGGTTGCGGATCGGCGGCACCCACACGTTCGACAGGCCCGGCACCTTCACCGTGCGATCGAGTTCGTCGACGAGCTTCTCCGGCGTCATCCCCGGCCGCCATGCGCTGCGCGGCTTGAAGCGGATCGTCGTTTCGAACATCTCGAGCGGCGCGGGATCGGTCGCCGTATCCGCGCGCCCCGACTTGCCGAACACCGTGTCGACCTCGGGCACGGTCTTGATCAGCCGGTCGGTCTGCTGCAGCAGTTCGCTCGCCTTGTCGGCCGAGATGCCCGGCAGCGCGGTCGGCATGTACAGCAGATCGCCTTCGTCGAGCGGCGGCATGAACTCGCCGCCGAGACGCGACAACGGCACGGCCGTCAGCAACAGCGCGGCGATCGCGACGCCGATCGCGCGCCACGGGCGCCGCAGCGTCGCTTCGAGCAGCGGCCGGTACACGCGGGTCAGCACTCGGTTGATCGGGTTCGCGTGCTCGGGCGGAATGCGGCCGCGCACGAGATACCCCATCAGCACCGGCACCAGCGTCACCGACAGCGCGGCCGCGGCGGCGATCGTGTAGGTCTTCGTGAACGCGAGCGGCGCGAACAGCTTGCCCTCCTGACCTTCGAGCGAAAACACCGGCACGAACGACAGCGTGATGATCAGCAGCGAGAAAAACAGCGCCGGCCCGACCTCCGCGGCCGACCTCGCGACCAGCTCCCAGCGCCGCGCCGTCGTGATCGGCTCGCCGGGATGCGCGTGGCTGTATGCCTCCAGATGCTTGTGCGCGTTCTCGATCATCACGATCGCCGCATCGATCATCGCGCCGATCGCGATCGCGATGCCGCCCAGCGACATCAGGTTCGCGTTCACGCCCTGGTAGCGCATCACGATGAACGCGGCCAGCACGCCGAGCGGCAGCGACAGGATCGCGACGAACGCGCTGCGCAGGTGGAACAGGAACACCGCGCAGACGATCCCGACGATCACGAACTCCTCGATCAGCTTGTCGCGGAGGTTGTCCACCGCGCGCTCGATCAATTGCGAGCGGTCGTAGGTCGTGACGATGTCGACGCCGGGCGGCAGCGATCGCTTCAGGTCGGCGAGCTTCGCCTTCACCGCGTCGATCGTCGTCAGCGCGTTCTTGCCCGAGCGCATCACGACGACGCCGCCCGCCACCTCGCCCTGCCCGTCCAGCTCCGCGATCCCGCGCCGCATCGCCGGGCCGACCTGGATGCGCGCGACGTCGCCGAGCAGCACCGGCGTACCCGCGTCGTCGGTGCGCAGCACCACGTGCCGGAAGTCGTCGAGCGTGCGCAGGTAGCCGGACGAACGCACCATGTACTCCGACTCGGCCAGCTCGACGACCGCGCCGCCCGATGCCTGGTTGGCCTTGCCGAGCGCGTCCGCGACCGCCGCCTGCGTGATGCCGTACGCGCGCAGCTTGTCCGGATCGAGCACGACCTGGTACTGGCGCACCATCCCGCCGACGCTCGCCACTTCCGACACGTCCGGCACGGCCTTCAGCTCGAACTTCAGGAACCAGTCGTTGAGCGCACGCAGTTGCCCGAGGTCGTGACGGCCGGTGCGATCGACGAGTGCGTACTCGTACACCCAGCCGACCCCGGTCGCATCCGGCCCGAGCGACACGGTCGCGCCCGCGGGCAGGCGGCTCTGCACCTGGCTCAGGTATTCGAGCACGCGCGAACGCGCCCAGTACGGGTCGGTGTGGTCGTCGAACAGAACATAGACGAACGCGTCGCCGAACGACGAGTACGCGCGCACGGTCTTCGCGCCCGGCACGCCGAGCAGCGTCGTCGTCAGCGGATAGGTGACCTGGTCCTCGACGACCTGCGGCGCCTTGCCCGGATACGACGCCTTGACGATCACCTGCGTGTCCGACAGGTCGGGCAGCGCATCGAGCGGCGTCTGCCGCAGCGCATGCACGCCCCACGCCGCGATCAGCACGGTGGCGAGCAGCACCAGGAAGCGGTTGCGGACGGACCAGCGAATCACGTGCGCGATCATCGCGTGCCTCCCTGCGGCTCGACCTTCGTCAGCCGGTAGCCGTCGTCGCGCTGCACGAACGCGAAACGCACCGTCTGGCCAGCCTTCACGTCCGGGAACGCGTGTGCCGACGGCTTGCCGAACGCCATCGTCATCGCGCCCCAGCCGAGTGCCGGCACCGGCTGATGCGAGAACGTGATGTCGTCGTCGGTGACTTGCTCGACCTTGCCGGTGGTTTCGTACACCGGCGCGGCCGCGGCGGCCGGCGCTTGCGCCGCGCTCGCGCCCGCCGCGCCTTCCAGCCGCGGCAGCACGCTTTTCAGGCTCGCTTCCGAATCGATCAGGAACTGCCCCGATGCGACGACCGTATCGCCTTCGTTCAACCCGTCGAGCACTTCCGTGTCGCCGCCGACGTCGTTGCCCACCTTCACAGATACCGGCCGGAGCCGGCCGTCGCCCGTCTTCACGATGACGATCGTGCGCTTGCCGGTCGCGATCACCGCTTCGGACGGCACCAGCAGGCGCGACACCGCCTTCCGCGCCGCGACATGCACGCGCATCAGCATGCCGGGCGTGAGCCCGAGCGCCGCATTGTCGATCTCCACGCGCGCCTGCAGCGTGCGGCTGCCCGAGCTGATGCCGGGCAGCACTTCGCGGATGCGGCCGGTGAAGTGCCGCGCCGGATCGCCCGCGAACGTCGCGTCGACCGCCATCCCCGGCTGCACGTTCAGCGCGAGCGCTTCCGGCACCTCGACGATGAGCCAGAGCGTCGACAGCCCGGCGATCTTCGCGAGCGTCTGTCCCGGCGCGACCATCGCGCCGTCCCGCACGTTCAGTTCGCTGACGACGCCGGTTTCCGGCGCGCTCAGCACGACGTGCGTCTGCGCGCGGCCGGCGCGATCGAGCGCGGCGATCATCGCGTCGGGCATCGACAGCGCACGCATCCGCGCGCGCGACGCATCGAGCAGGCTGCCGTCCATCCCGCCCCGCTTGAGCGCGAGATATTCCTCCTGCGGCGCAAGCCATTCCGGCACGAACAGCGACGCGATCGGCGCGCCCTTTTCGATGCGCTGCATCGGCGCCCGTGCGTAAAGCCGGTCGATGTAGCCGGTGACGCGCGACTGCACGACGTCCGCGCGCGATTCGTCGAATTGCGTGGTGCCCACCGCATCGAAACCGTCCGCTGTCTGCTGCCGGCGCACGGTCGCATAGCGGATGCCGAGGTTCTGCTGCAGGCCCGGATCGATCCGGACGCCCCGTGCATCGCCGCCCTCGTCCGCATAGACGGGCTGCAGTTGCATGTCCATGAACGGCGATTTCCCCGGTTTGTCGAAGTGCTGGTTCGGCACCATCGGGTCGTGCCAGTAAAGCACCTTGCGTGCTGCCTGCAAATCGGGCGTGCCTGACGCCGCGACGGCAGCCGTTGCCGCGCCGCCCGATGCATGGCGCATGCCCGCGACATAACCGGCGCCGAGCAGCGCCGCGCCCGCGCATGCCAGCAGCACCGCACGCGCCAGTGATTGCTTCGTCATGAGGTTCTCCTTCACTGCGCGGCGGCCATCGTCGACGGCACGACCTGATATTCGAGCTGCGCCCAGGTCCGCGACACGTCGCGTCCGAGCTCGAGCACCTGCAACTGCGCGTCCAGTTGCGCGCGCCGGGCGGCGAACGTGTCGGCGAGCGAACCGGTGCCGGCCCGGTAGGCGGCCGTGGCGAGCTGCACGCGCTGCCCGGCGGCGGGCAACAGCGATTCGCGCAGGGTCGCGAGGCGTTCGCGGCCGCTTGCCAGCGTTTCGGACTGCGTACGGATATCGGCTTGCACCTGACGCAGCGTGTCCTCGTACATCAGGCGCGCCTTCGTCGCGAGCGCGGCCTTTTCGGCGACGTCGCGGTTCTGCCGGTTCTTGCGATCGAGCGGCAACGGGATCGTGACACCGACGGACACCATGTTCGAATACGCGCCGCCGCGCTGCTGGTACGCGATCTCCCACGTCCAGTTCGGGCTGCGCTCGCTGTCGGCCACCGCGGCGTCGGCCTCGGCGACCGCGATGTCGTCCGCGGCGGCGACGAGCGCCGGTTGCGACACGCGCAGTTCGTCCGGCGGCAACGACGCCACGAAGGATTCGGGCGCGGGCGGCGTACCCGTCACGTCCGTGACGGGCGCAGCCGTCCAGCGGCCGAGCACGATGAGTGCGGTGCGATAGGCCTGCCGCGCGTCGAGCACCTGATCCTGCGTTTGCGCCAGCATCGCGCGAGCCTGGACGACCTCGCCCGCGCTCGCCTTCGCGCCGCGATACGACGCCTGCGTCGCGTCGAGCTCATGCCGCATGTGATCGAGCAGCGCCTGGCGAAGCGCGAGCGCCTGCTTCGCGTAGAGGGCGTCGAGCCAGGCCGCCGCGGTCCGCTGGCGCACCGTGGCCAGTTGCACGAGATAGTCCGCGCGTTCGCGGCCGACTCGCTCGTCGGCCAGCGCCGCGCGCAGCCGCCGCTTGTCGCCGGACACCCATTCCTGCTCGATGCCGATGCGGCGCATCGTCATGAAGTCCTGGCCGACGGTGAAGCGCTGCCCGCCGTTGACCGGCAGGTTGTCGATGCCGGCCTTGAGCATCGGGTCCGGCAGCTGGCCGGCCCTGACTGCCGCTTCCGAACTCGCGCGCACCGAAGCCTGCGCGGCCTGCATCGACGCGGAACGTTCGATGGCGGCCTGCAGCGCGGCGTCCAGCGTGACGGGCGACTGCTGCGCATGGGCGCCCGCCGCCAGCAGCGCCGCCCAAAGCACGGGCGCGCGCCGGCACGCACGCCGCATGCGCGGCGTGCAGAAATCGAATGACATGGTGTAACCCCAAGTCGGAACCCGAATGGATTCCACGTCCCGAACACGGGACGAACCTCACCGCCTCGGCGGTGAACCGGTCAAATCGGGATCAGCTGATGCGGGGCGGGCGCCACAACCCGTTCGGGTCGCGGATCGGGACGGACTGCGCGTAGTGGAAGACGATCGTGCTGGCGAATGCAGCGGGACGGCTCACGTCGGCGCGGGCGGCCGGGTGATAGAGACTGCCGAACTGGCATTGGGCCGTCACCTTGCAGGCCATGCCCTTCGCTTTGGCCTTCGTGGTGTCGGTGGGCGACGCTTTCATCGAATCGCAGCCGCTCATGTCGGCGGACATGCTCATGCCCGCGTTCGCGTCCATCGACATCGTGTGCTGCATCGGACATTCACCGGTCAAGCCGCTGGCTGCCAGCCCGCTGATGGGCAGCACCGCGCAAAGCAGCAGCAGGATGAAGGTCCGAAGCAGTTTCATGGCGGCGATTATAGCGCGGCGGTTTGCGGTATGGCGCGGCGACGTGAGCGGCTTCTTACGGTGTCCGGCGCCGCCCCCAAAACGCGCTAGCGTGCCAGCCCGTCCGCGGCGAGCACCTGCTGTACGGCCGGCCGCGCCCGCACCCGCTCGTACCACGCGCGCAGGTTCGCATGGCGGCTCAGGTCGATGTCCGCGTTGTACACCGAGCGCATCCAGTCGGCCTTGCCCCAGCCCGTCAGCGCGAACAGGTACGCATCGGCGACGGTGAACGTGTCGCCCGTCACATACGGGTTGCCGTCGAGCTGCCGGTCGATCCACGCAAAGCGGCTGTCGAGCTTCTGCCGCACCGGGTCGACGTATTGCCCCGCCTGCACCGCGTAAAGCAGCGGGATGAAGCTCTTGTGGATCTCGGTGCCGAGGAAGTTCAGCCATTCCATCAGCCGGTAGCGGGCGAGCGTGCCGTACGCGGGCGCGAGCCGCGCTTCGGGGCGCCGGTCCGCGAGATACTGCGCGATCACCGGCCCTTCGCGCAGCATCGTGCCGTCGTCGAGTTCGAGCAGCGGCACGTAGCCGAGTTCGCTCACATCGTAGTAATTGCGTCCGTCTTCAATGACGTGTTTGCGCGCGTCGACCTTGATGACCTGCGCGTCGATGCCGCTTTCGCGCAGCACGATGCAGATGGCCTGCGAACAGCTGCCGGGAGCGTGATAAAGCTTCATGCGTTTCCTTGATTGGGTGGTTCGACTATCGATTCGCCGCGACGCGGGCGCTAATATCTCGCATCGGCGCAGCACTGAGAAGAAGGCAGTCGTTTGTGCCGTAGTCACAAAAAAGTTACCGACAGGGTCAGCGGCATGAAGACGAGTGCGACAGGATGTTCCGTGGAAGAAGCGATGCGCATGCTCGGCGGCCGCTGGCGGCTGCTGCTCGTGTCGTATCTGCTCGACGGGCCGAAGCGCTTCAGCGACCTGCGCCGCGACATGCCGGGCATCTCGCAGCGGATGCTGACGCTCGATCTGCGCGCGCTCGAGGACGCCGGCTTCGTGCGGCGCACCGTGTATCCGGAAGTGCCGGTGCGCGTCGAGTACGATCTGACCGCGGACGGCGACCGGCTGCGGCCCGTTGTCGAGGTCATGCGCGCATTCGGGCTGTGGCTGAAGGCGCGCGATGCGCATGGCGAGGTCGACGCGCAAGCCGCGCTGCCCCGATAACCCCTTACCGAGAGACACATCATGGAACTACACGCTACCGTCGGCGCGGCCACGTCCGATGTCGACGACGACGAAAGCTTCGCGAACATCTATTGCCACGACGCGGCGCAGAACTATTGCTTCTCGCTGCTGCGCTTTCCGGAGGAAACGTCGATCGAGGTGATGGTGCTCGACCAGCTCACCGCGCACGTGAACGATCTGTCGGTGCGGCTCACGGGCGACACGCTCGACGTCGAACTCGACGAGCGCACCGCCGCGAGGCTCGACGGCAACACGCATTACGTGATTCATCTTGCGCCCGGCGAACACGATCCCGTCGCGCTGCGCGCCGCGCTGAAGGAAATCTTCGACGGCAAGAGCGGATATCGCGACGACAGCGCAAGCGCGTAACGCGACCCGCCCGATACTCGTTCACATCCCGCGCGTTCGCCGTCCGCCCGCGACACGCGTTTCGCGATTCCTGCCGCTGTTCCTCGCGCCCGCGGGGCGGCGGCGCGGCCGCACGAGCGGCACGCGCTATGCCGCCAGCGCGGCCGCCTTGATGTTGAACGCGCGCAGCAAGTCCTCGCGGAACGCATCGACGATCGGCTTGCCGCTCGCGTTGCGCTTCATCGCGAGATGCAGCGGCACATCGAAGCCGAACGTCGCACGGCCGACGGCCTTCACGAGCCCGCGCTGCTCGAACGGCTCCGCGTAATGCGCGGGCAGGTAGCCGAGATGGCCGCCCGACAGGATCAGGATCGTCGCGGCCTCGATGCTGTCCGCGCTCGCGGTCACGCGCCGCTCCGGCAGCGGACACTGTTCCTCCGGCACCGGATACGTACGCCACACCCAGTCGTGCGCCTGCAGGTCGTCCATCGACACCGGCCGCGACACATGGAACAGCGGATGGCCGCGACCGCAGTAGACCACCTGTTCCTCGGTAAACAACGGCGTGTAGTCGAGCCCCGGCACGCGATGCCAGAAATACCCGATCGCGAAATCGAGCTGGTTGTTGACGAGGCCTTCCTCGAGTTCCTGCGGCGATGCGACCTTCATCGAGAACGTGACGGCCTGGTCGCGCTTGCGGAACGTGCCGATCGCGTCGGCGACGCGCGCGTTCTCGACGAGCGGGGCCTGCCCGATCAGCCCGATCGACAACGTGCCGACCAGCTTGCGGTCGATGTCGCGCACGCGCGCGACGAACTCCGATGTCGCCGCGACCAGCGTGCGCGCGGTGGCCGCGAAGCGTTCGCCCTTCGATGTCAGCCGAAAGCCGCCGCGACCGCGGTCGCACAGCTTGAAGCCGACACGCGCTTCCAGCGCGGAGAGCTGCGTGCTGATGGTCGACTGCCGCACGCCGAGCGATGCCTCGGCGGCCGTGATGCCGCGTGCGTCGACGACGGCCAGGAAGACCCGGATGAGCCGGAGATCGAGATCGGTGGTATTCGAAAACATGCTTCAAGCCGCTGCGCTTCTCGCGCGTTGCCGGGCCGACACGACACCGGCCGCCCGCGCCGATGAACCTGACCGGACGCGCGCCGTCATCGGCAACGGCACGCGCCATACCCGTCGTTCGTGAACGACCGGCGCTTACATCGGGAAGCCCATCGCCTTGAGCCCGTTGATCCACGCGCGCTTCCAGCCGCCTTCGGCATCCGCGCCGTCGAACGCGTGGAACGTGATCTTCGCGGCGACCCAGCGCATCGGCTCGGGCGGGATGTAGCTCGGGCTCTGGTTCGCGATGTCGAGCTTGCGCTCCGGGCTGTCGCGGTCGAACAGGATGTTCAGCCCCATGAACGCGCCGAACCGGCTCGCCGCGACGCCGAAGCCCGTGTAGCCGGCGACGAACACGGCCTTGCCGCCGAGATAGCGCTTCGCGAACACCGAGCCGCGCGAGCAGTAGTCGATCGGGCCGCCCCACGCGTGCGAGAAGCGCACGTCGGCGAGTTGTGGGAACGTCCGGTAGAACGCCTCCGCGAGCCGGTAGTAGGTTTCGCGCCGGCCGTCCTGGTGCGGTTCCGGGTCGCCGTCGAAGTGATAGCTGACCAGCCCGCCGAAGATGATGCTGTTGTTCTTCGTCAACCGGAAATAGTTGAGCTGCGTGCGCGTGTCGTACACGCCCTGGCGATTCTTCCAGCCGATCCGCGCGAGCTGTTCGTCGGTGAGCGGCTCGGTCGCGAGCACGTGATCGCGCACCTGCATCACGCGGCGATTGATATCAGGAATGCCAACCTTTGCGGTGCCGCTGCCGAACACGACACGCGGCGCGCGCACGCTGCCCTTCGGCGTCGTCACGTACACGGTGCTGCCTTCGTCGGTCACCGTCGTGAGCGGCGTGTGCTCGTACAGCTTCACGCCGAGCGACAGCGCCGCGCGCCTGAGCCCCCACGCGAGCTTCGCCGGATGCACGATGCCGCTGCGGTTGCGCGACCACAGCGCGCCCGCGAACAGCGGCGAGTTCAGTTGCTCGAGCGTTTCCTCGCGGTTCAGCAGCACGACGTCGTGCCCGTATTCGCGATGCAGGTCGTAGTCGCCCTTCAGGTGCGCGAGGTGCCCGGGGTCCACCGCGACCGTCATCTCGCCGTTCCACTCGATGTCGGCGTCGATGGCGTAGCGCTTCAGCGTGTCCTCGAAGCCGTCGAGGTTGTGGTGGCCGAATGCCTCGAGCTGCGCGATGTCGTTCGGGAACACGCGCACCGCGTTCGGCAGCCCGTGCATCACCGACGTCGAGATGATCCCGCCCGCGCGGCCCGACGCACCGTGCGCGACCTTGCCGGCCTCGATCAGCACCACCTTCAGGTGCGGCATCTGTTCCTTCGCCTGCACGGCCGTCCACAGCCCGGTGAAGCCGCCGCCGACGACCAGCAGGTCGGCCGTCACGTCGCCGACGAGTTCCGGCTCGGCGGCCGGCGCGGCCGGGTTGTCGAGCCAGTACGGGAACAGTTTCGTATGCGCGAGCGCCTCGGCGGCGCCCAGTGCGACCGGCGCGTGACGCGCGGCGTGCGCGTGAGCCGGTGCGGCTTGTGTTGCTTCGTTGACTTCCATTTCCATGATCCCAGCCATTCCACCTGATCGCGGCCCGCGCATGCGATGCGTGCACGGCGTGCCGAATTCGCCGAATTCAGCGATTGCGCCGCTTACTTCTATCGCCGCGGTTGCCTCGGTTGCGCCGACGGCGACGATCGGCGCGATGCACCGCAAGCCGCGACGCGTGCCTTCGACACCCGCGCGACGGACGTCGCCTGCGGTCGATCGAAAACGCCGCCGCCGGGCCTCGCGTCAACCTGACGACGACGCCACGGCGGCCGCTCGCATCACGACTTCTCGAGCAGCACGTAGAACTTCTTCGCGTCCTCGATCGTTTCCCAGCGGCCCGCGAAACCGGCCGGCAGCAGGTAGCCCTGGCCCGGCGTGAATTCCTTGCGGTTACCTTCGACATCGGTCAGCGCGATCCGGCCCTCGACGAGCCACACCACTTCGTCCGCCGCGGTTTCCGGGAACTCCACGGAGCCGACCTTGCCTTCCCACCAGCCGATGAGGTAGCTGCCGCTCTTGCCTTCGGCCGCGCGCCAGTCGCTTTCGTCCATCCCGAAGTCGAGCTTCGTGAATTCGCCCACGCCTGCGCCCAGCGGCAGGATGTCCTTGATCAGTTTGGTCATTTGAATCTTTCGTCTCTCGATTGAAAAAAGCAGAGACAAAGTTACTCATTTACACTGCCCCGGTATGCCCCCCTGCGGGGGGGACAAACCGCGTTTTCCGCGGCGCGCAGGGTCGCAGGACTCCGTACCGTATTTCCCCCTAATGACGTTTTTGACTTCGGACGCTAGAATCGCCGCCGCTTTTCACCGGGGAACCGCATGCTGCTCAACGTGAACCCCTTCCACCGCGACACCGACCGATACAACGTGTCGTTCAAGGCGCTGGGCGAGCTGATCGAGACGGTCGGCACGCCGCACTTCGTGCCGCGTCTCACGCGACTGCTGAACGACGTCGTGCCGCTCGACGTCGCGCACGTCGAGCGCTCGCGCGTCGACGGCACGATGCCCACCGGCTACCGCTGCGAATGGATCGGCAGCAGCGGCATCGGCACCGCGACCGCCGACATCTCCGACGTGATGACGCTCTACTACGAGCGCTTTCTCGACAGCGACCCGCTGTTCGCGGGGCTGCGCGGCAAGACGGGCACGATGCTGGTCGTGCGCGACATCGCGGCGATCCCGCCCGGCGAATTCCGCCAGCGACTGTTCGACGACGTGCATATCGGCCATGAATGCGTGCTCGCGCGCGGCACCCGCTATGCGCAGCATTCGATCGCGCTGGAACGCGGCCGCGACCGCCCGCCGTTCACGCTCGCCGAAATGAACCGCTTTCGCAGCATCAGCGACGTGCTGTTCCCGCTGCTCGAGCTGCACGCATCGACCACCGCCGCGCGGCGCATCGCGCACCCGACGCCCGACGTGCATCCGCTCGCGCAGTTCGACGCGCGGATCGCGGCCGACGGCGTGAAGCTGTCGAAGCGCGAATACGAAACCTGCAAGCACCTGATCTCCGGCAAGACCGTGCCGGAAACCGCCGACATCCTCGGCGTGCGCGTCGCGTCGGCCGAGTCGTACGTGAAGCGTGCGTTCGCGAAGCTCGGGGTGCGCACGAAGCGCGAGCTGGCTGCGTGGGGCGCGGCCGTGCCGGTGTTTCCTACCGCGGCAATGCGTGACCACGTAGGCGACGAAGGCAACGACGGCGACGACGCCGGCACGCCGCCCGCGATCGCCGGCTGATCCGGTCGCGCGCCGCCGATCGCCCGCCACCGGTCGCGCCGCGTCGATGCGGCGGCGCCGTTCGCATCGAGACCCGTCGATGTAAACGTTGCGACTTCAAGATCTTCGCGCCCGCGTTCTCCTCTACCATCGGCCGATCGCTTTTCACCATAAAGAGGAGACGGCCCCATGCACCGCGAACTGAACCAGCCGATGGGCGGCAACGAGATGCCGCGCTTTGGCGGCATCGCCACGATGATGCGCCTGCCGCAGGCCGACACGACCGACGGCCTCGACGTGTGCTTCGTCGGCGTGCCGCTCGACCTCGGCACGTCGAACCGCTCGGGTTCGCGCTTCGGCCCGCGCCAGATCCGCACCGAATCCGTGCTGCTGCGCCCGTACAACATGGCCACGCGCGCGGCGCCGTTCGATTCGCTGCAGGTCGCCGACATCGGCGACGTCGCGACCAACCCGTATGACCTGAAGGATTCGGTGCGCCGCATCGAGCACGCGTATGACGAGATCGTCGCGAACGGCTGCCGGCCGATCACGCTCGGCGGCGACCACACGATCGCGTGGCCGATCCTGCGCGCGCTGCACAGGAAATACGGCAAGGTCGCCGTGGTGCACGTCGACGCGCACGCGGACGTGAACGACACGATGTTCGGCGAGAAGATCGCGCACGGCACGCCGTTCCGCCGCGCGGTGGAAGACGGCCTGCTCCAATGCGACAAGGTCACGCAGATCGGCCTGCGCGGCACCGGCTATCACGCGGACGATTTCGACTGGTGCCGCCAGCAGGGCTTCACCGTCGTGCAGGCGGAGGAATGCTGGAACCGGTCGCTCGCGCCGCTGATGGCGCAGGTGCGCGAACGCGTCGGCGACACGCCGGTGTATCTCAGCTTCGACATCGACGGTCTCGATCCGTCGTTCGCGCCCGGCACCGGCACGCCGGAAATCGGCGGCCTGTCGGTGCAGCAGGGTCTCGAGATCATTCGCGGGATGAAGGGGTTGAACATCGTCGGCGCGGATCTCGTCGAAGTGTCGCCGCCGTACGATCCGACCGGCACCACCGCGCTCGTCGGCGCGAACCTCGCATTCGAGATGCTCTGCGTGATGCCGGGCGTCGCCTACCGCTAATCCGATCGACAGGAACACGCTCATGTCCACCGCCGAGCTTTCCCCTTCCGCCGCGGCCATCGTGCTGCCCGCCGCGCGCATCGCCGGCCAGCCCGTGCGCACGCATTCCGATGAAGCCGGTGCGCCGATCTTCGATGCGTCGACCGGCACGACGATCGGCTGGCAGGAATTCGCGACGGCCGCGCACGTCGACGCCGCGGTCCGCGCCGCGCGCGACGCGTTCGCCGGCTGGCGCGACACGCCGCCCGCCGAGCGCGGCCGCCTGCTCGCGACGATCGCCGAGCGCGTCGAAGCCGACCGCGAGCGGCTCGCGGCGCTGCAGATGCAGGTGAGCGGCAAGCCGCCGTTCGAGGCCGACGCCGACGTCGGCGACGTCGCCGCGACGTTCGCGTATTACGCGACGCTGTGCGGAAACCCGGCGCTGTTCGAGGCCGAGCCCGTCGCGTTGCCGAGCGACACCGTCGCGGCCGAGCGCTTCCACGACGCGGTCGGCGTCGCCGCGCTGATCGTGCCGTGGAACTTCCCGATGGTCACGACCGCATGGAAGCTCGCGCCCGCGCTCGCGGCCGGCTGCACGGTCGTGCTGAAGCCGTCCGAACTGACGTCGCCGGCCGAGCACGCGCTGCTCGACCTGATCGCCGAAGCCGGCGTGCCGGACGGCGTCGTCAACGTCGTGAACGGCGGCGCCGAGGTCGGCGCGGCGCTGACCGCGCATCCGCTGATCGACAAGATCTCGTTTACCGGCAGCACGGCCGCCGGCCGCAAGGTCATGCAGGCCGCGGCCGAGGACATGAAGCGCGTGACGCTCGAACTCGGCGGCAAGTCGTCGCTGATCGTGCGCGACGACGCCGATCTCGACGTCGCAGTGTCGCTCGCGGTCGCCGGCGCCTTCACGAACGCGGGCCAGATGTGCTCGGCCACCGCGCGCATCCTCGTGCACGACAGCCTCTATCGCAGCTTCATGGCCGCGTTCGAGACGGCCGTGCGCGCGCTCGTCGTCGCGCCGCCTGCCACCGCGGGGGTCGCGATGGGGCCGATGATCTCGGCCGCGCAGCGCACGCGCGTCGAGGCGATGCTCGCGCAAGGCATCGCGGCGGGCGCGCGCGTCGCGTTCAGCGGGCGCGTCGCCGAGGCCGGCGGCAATGGCTTCTTCATGGCGCCCGTCGTGGTCGCGGAGCCGGCCGCCGACAACCTGCTGTGGACCGACGAGGTGTTCGGCCCGGTCGCGTGCGTGAAGTCGTTCCGCACCGACGACGAGGCGATCGCGCTCGCGAACGACACGCGCTACGGGCTCGTCGCGACCGTCGTGACGCGCGACGCGGAAGTCGCGAAGCAGTTCCAGGCACGCGTGCGCGCCGGGCTCGTGTGGATCAACGCGCCGCAACTCATCTACCCGCATGTGTGCTGGGGCGGCTTCGGGCTCAGCGGGATCGGCCGCGAACTCGGCGTGACGGGCCTGCGCAGCTACCAGGAACTGCGCCACGTGATGCGCGCGATCGATTGATCTGGGCGGCCGTTCAGGCCACCGGCGGCACCATCCCCGGCGGGCCGGCGCGGCACCGCGGGCCATGCCGGCCGCGCCGGATGCCGAAGCCGCCGGGCACAGCGGCCCGACGCATCTTCGGTACCGTCACCGTCGATGCGCGGCCGCTTCGGCCTCCGTATCGTGATACTCGACGAACGCCGCGATCTTCCCGTTTTCGATCGTGAGCAGGTGCACCCAGTCGTCCTCGTAAGTGCGCCCGGTCGAATGGACACGCCAGCGTTGCGTGCCGAGCACGACGACCCGGTTGCCGCTCGCGATGAACTCGAGCGGCTCGAAGCGTTCCGCGGTCTGCGCCGACGCAAGCGCCGCGAAGAACGCCGCGACCGCCTGCGGCCCATGTCGTCTGCCGACGAACGGAACGACGTCGGCCGGCCCCGGGATGAACCAGTCGACGCTGTCGGAAAGCGTCTGCAGAATGCCCTCGATATCCGCGCGGCCGAACGCCGCGTATGCCTGCTGCACGAGTTGCACGTTGTCTTGCTCGCTCATCGCCCCCTCCCGTCATCGCAGGTTCGCCGCGGACAATTCAGCATAGTCGAACCGCGAAGCGGCCCCCATGAGGGTCTCCGGCAATCGGGCCGTGTGGATTCCGTATGAGCAATCCGTTGCGTGATCGCATCGCCCTGCCAAATGAAGCAATGCGCCGACGAATACGCGGCATGGCCGGGATCGGCGCTCCGCCACGAGACGAGATGCGGATGAGTCCGCGCCGATATCCCGCATAATCGGGCGTTGAGCGCCGCCGCGGGAAGAGACATCGTGCGAGCGCATCAATTCAAAACAGGAACGGGTGCGATCCGGCTCTCGCTGCAAGGCGCCGCCGCCCGCCCCGGGGGAAGACCAGGCAATCCCGCTGAAGACAGGACACCGACACATGGACCGAGCCGAGCACATCAGCATCGAACAGGCGGTCGATCTGCCCGCCGACGAACTGAACGGATGCGACTTTTCGTTCGAGATCGCGTGGGAGCTGAATGCGCCGTACCAGGATCTGCTCGATTTGCGCGCGCTGCCCGTGCAGCGCAAGGACTACGGCTTCGATCCGGCCGGCTGGGCGCGCGAGGCGTCCGGCGGCACCGCGCTGTTCCGCGCGAGCGCGGGCGGGCGCCTCGCGGGATTCGTCGCGATCACCGAAAGCTGGAACGGGATGGCCGAGATCGCGGAACTCGCGGTCGACCGCAGCTGCCGGCGGCAGGGGATCGGCCAGTTCCTGCTCGCGGCCGCGGAAGCGTGGGCGCGCAGCCGCGGATTCGGCTTCATGCGGCTCGAAACGCAGGCGAACAACGTCGCGGCCTGCTGCACGTACGCGCGGGCGGGCTTCGTCGTGGGCGGCCACGACCGCTTCCTGTACGCCGACGGCGCGAACGACGGGGAAGTCGCCCTCTTCTGGTACAAGGATCTGCGCGACGGGCAAAGCGCGAAGAGCCGGACGGTCGATCCGGAATCGATGCGGCCGCTGTCCTGACCGACGACCCGCCGCCGCCCGCTCCGGTCCTGCTTGCGCCTTTGCTTGCGCCTTACTTCCGCGTCGCGACGATGAACAGACGCGGGAACGGCAGCAGCACGGTGCCGTCGTCGAGCGACGGGTAGCCATCCGGACCGGCGAGCGCATCGCGATAGCGCGCGACGAACGCGTCGCGTTCGCCTTCATCGAGTGCCGCGAGGAACGGCCGCAGCGCGCTGCCCTTGAACCATTCGACGACCGCGTCGGCGCCGCCGCGCAGCGGATGGTAGTAAGTCGTGCGCCAGACATCCACCCGCGAACACGACGGCGACAGCAGCGCGTAGTAATACCGCGCGTCGAACCGCTCGGTGCGCGCCGCGCCTTTGAGCTTGTCCGCCCAGGGCCCGCCCGCGGCGACCGCGCGCATCAGCCGGTGCGCGGGTTCGTCGAGGTTGTCGGGCATCTGCACCGCGAGATGGCCGCCCGGCGCGAGCCGGCCGACGAGCGACGGAAACAGCGTGTCGTGCGCCGGCACCCATTGCAGCACCGCGTTCGACAGGATCAGGTCGTAGCCGCCCGGATCGTCCCACGTGGAGACATCCGCGAGATCGAAACGCAGCGCGGGCAGGCGCTTGCGCGCGGCCGCGATCATGTCCGGCGACGCGTCGATCCCGCGCACCGTCGCGTCGGGTGCGCGTGCGATCAGCGCTTCGGTCGAATTGCCCGGCCCGCAGCCGATGTCGAGCGCGGCATGGATCGGCGTGTCCGGCACGGCGGCCAGCAGGTCGCGGACAGGCCGCGTGCGTTCGTCTTCGAATCGCACGTACTGTCTGGCGTATTGATCGGATGGCGTTGCCACGATATGCCTCCGGGTCGGCGTGGACGGCGTCGCGCTACCCGTCGCCGTCGATGCAGCGCATGCTGCGATCCCGCCGGTCTTCGGTAGCGACGCCGGCGCGGTGACGTCAGGCTACCTCGCTCAAAGCGTCTTGACCATGAACACGCGCGCCGTCCCTTCCGGCTCGCACGGCACCTCGCCGAACGCCTCGTAACCGTGCTTCCGGTAGAAGTCCGGCGCCTGGAACGTAATCGTGTACAGCACGGCGCGCGCACACCCGCGCCGCTTCGCCTCCGCTTCGGCCTCGCGCAGCAGCCGGCTGCCGAAACCGCCGCCACGCAGCGATTCCGGCAGGTAAAAGAGGTCGATGAAGAAGAGGCCCAGCGACGTCCGGCCGGTGAGGCCGCCCACGACCTCGCCGGTCGCGGGATCGGTCACGTAGACGTCGAGCGCCGCCGTGTCGGATCGGCCCGTCATCGCGTGGTTGAACTCGCCGAGCTTGCGGCTGATGAGGTCGCGTGCGGCCGGCTGCGCGATGTCGGTCAGTTGAAGCGAAACGGCGGGATGCGCGTTCATGGCGTGAAGGTGTACGTGAAGGGCCGCCGGGCCTGCAGCGTCCACGGCGGACGTCGTGAATCGACGCGAAACGACCAGGCGTCAGTTGTACCCGAGAATCGCCACCGCCGCGACATCCGGCCGATCGATCGTGCTGCCGACGAGCGACGTCATCGGCTCCTGCAGCACGGCCTGATACGACGTCACGCGCACCTCTTCCGGCGCGCCGGCGTCATCCCGACCGGGTTCGTCGAATGCGTCGTAGCCAGTGAAAAAACCCGCTTGCGATTGCGTAAAAGTCATCTCCACTCCTTTCGATATGTCGTCGATGTTCTGATTCAATTTGCCTGTTGCAACGTCGCCGCTTGCACGGCTGCGCCGCCATGCGCGGCCTCCGACCGCGCGAGCTGCGCGCGCGTGCGCCGCGTGATGTGAATCACCGCGAACACGACCGGTGCGATCAGCAGGCCTTCCGCGAGTTCGGGATCGACCGGCAGGTTCATCACGTGCAGCGCCTTGAACGCCGCGGTCGCGAGCGACAGCACGTAGTACGAAATGGCCGCCACCGACAGCCCTTCGACCGCGTGCTGCAGATGCAGCTGGTTGCGCGCGGTGCGCTCCATGCCCGCCAGCAGGCGCGTGACGTCCTTTTCCTGCGCGAGATTCACTCGCGTGCGCAGCAGGTCGACCGCGCGCGCGATCCGCGCGGCGATCTGCTCGTGACGCGCCCACACGCTGCGGCAGGTTTCCATCGCCGGTGCGAAGCGCCGCTCCATGAACTCCGCGATCGTCGGCATCCCTTCGATGCGCTCCTCGCGCAACTCGTGGATGCGAGCCAGCACGAGCTTTTCGTAAGCACGCGACGCGCTGAAGCGGCCGCCGGACCCCGACAGCGCTTCGACCCGCACCGCGAGATGCGTGAGCTTCACGAGCAAGGCCGCGTCGTCGCCGTCGGCGCCGCCCGCGTCCATCCGCTGCATCAGCGCATGCAGCGCCGCGTGGATCTCGTCGAGCTCGCGGCTCATCCGCCGTGCGACCGGCAACGCGAGCAGCGCCATCATCCGGTACGTCTCGATTTCATGGAGGCGTTGCAGCAGGCGGCCGCCCTGCTCCTCGCGGAAATCCTCGTCGACGACGAGAAAGCGCATGAAGCCGTCGTCGCGCACGTGCCAGTCGCAGTACACCTTGCCGCCGCCGAGCACGTTGCTGCCGACGAGCGCGGGCCCGTCGATCCAGCGGCGCAGGTCGGCGCACACGAGCCGCGCGGCATCGCCCGACAGCAACTCCATGCGCACCGCGACGAAGCGGATGCCCGCGAGCCGTGCGAACCAGGCGGCCGGAATCCCTTCGATCGCGAGATCGTCGAAATAGCCGGTGTCGCGGCGCGGCGCGACGAACGTGAAGGTCGAGAATTCGGTGTGGCGCTCCCACTTCAGGTACCAGCCGCCCGGCGATTGCACCGCGTAGTGGGTCGCGCCGTCCTGCGGCGCGGCAATGCCGGTGTCGCGACACAGCGCGTGCAGCAGCGTTTCGTGGATGTCGGGCTGGCCGTCCGCGTAGATCGCGTAGTGCGTGAGCGACACGGCTTCGGCGAGCCGCAGGAACGGCCGGGCATGCAATTCCGCGGCCAGTGCGGCACGCAATGGATGATCCATCATCGGTACACCACTCTTCCCTGTTCGGCTCTGCGTGCCGGGCACGCCGGCGTGATCGCCGCACCGCATCGAACGATGCGGCCGGCTCGATGCCACTATGGCAGACACACAGCGACAATAAAAACGCATAATGCTGATCGTTACGTTCAGTTTTCCTGATACCGATGAAGATGCTCGATCACGACGTGCTGGCCACCGTCGTCGCCGTCGCGGAAACCGGCAACATGACCCGTGCCGCCGAAGCGGTGAACCGCTCGCAATCGGCCGTGAGCATGCAGATCAAGAGCCTGGAAGACGCGATCGGGCGGCCGCTGTTCGTGCGCAAGCCGCGCAGCATCGTGCTGACGCGCGAAGGCGAGGTGCTGCTCGGATTCGCCAGACGAATGCTGGCGCTGCGCGACGAGGCGTGGGCGGCCGTGGTGCGGCCGGAAGTGACGGGTAAGGTGGTCATCGGCGTGCCGGACGACTATGCGTCGTCGCTGCTGCCGTCGGTGCTGAAGAAATTTTCGGCGACCTATCCGAAGGTCGAGATCCAGGTGATCGGGCTGCCGAGCAGCGCGCTCGCGCCGCTCCTGAAGGACGGCACGGTCGATCTCGTGTGCGGCACGCGCATCAAGGGGCTGTCCGGCGACTTCATCCGCCACGAGCCGATGGCATGGGCCGCGATGACGAACGGGCCGCGCGTATGGGAAGAACGGCCGCTGCCGATCGCGGTGTTCATGCCGGGCAGCGTCGCGCGCGAGAACGCGATCCGCAGCCTCGAACGCGCGAAGCTGCCGTTCCGCACTTCGTATGAAAGCCCGAGCCTGCTCGGTCTGCTCAGCATGGTCGAGGCCGGCCTCGCGGTCGCGCCGCTCGCGCGCTGCGCGATACCCGCGCAACTGTCGATGCTCGGCCGCTCGCACGGGCTGCCCGATTTGCCGCCGCTCGAACTGATCCTCGCGCGCAGCACGAAATCGAAGCGCCCGCCGTGCGACTTTCTCGCGGAACAGCTGATGGAAGACCTGCAGCGGCAAACCGGGCAGACCGGCGACGCGTGATCAGCGCGTCGCGCCGAACCCGGCCGCGCCCAGCGCCGCATTGACGTTCGCGGCCACCCGATCGACGAGCGCTTCCAGCGTATCACCGCATACCTGCGCGTGTTCCGGCGCGACGTGCTCCGCGCGTTGCCAGCCCCACTGCGCGCCCGACACGACCGACAGCGTCGCGCCGAAGCGGTTGCCGTGGCGGCGGCCGAAGGTGCTCACGCGCCGCCCGGCCACGTAGTCCTGCTCGGGCAGACAAAGCCGGATCTCGACCGCGACCTGGTCGCGATCGTTGACGCGCGCGGCGGGGCTCACCGACGCTGCGAACACCTTGCCGATCCGCCAGGTCACGAAGCTCTCCCAGGCCTCGAGCGGCCCGCCGGCCGCGTCGACCCGCTCGGTGTCCACCGACCACTGGTGCCGGTCGGGCACGACGATCGCCTGATGCAGCAGCATTTCGGCCACGCGCACCGTCGTCACGAGCTGACGCGCGAGTTGCTGGCCGGACGGCAGCGACGCCGTCCGTAACCGGCCGCTCGCCGGCCGCGCGACAGGTACGACTTCCAATAGATCCATGACTCCTCCGTATTCGTGATCGGCGCCGCGCACGCAGCATCGCGCGCCGGTTCGCCGCCTGCGGGCGGACGACACGGCGACCGGCGATCGGGCGGCGGATCGGACAAGCCATCAAGGAACGAACGACAACCCACGAGCAACAACCGTTCCCAGCTTCACCGCGCGTTCGGCCCGACATGCAATCGGCGCGCGACCGGCCCGATCACAGCATCGGCCTGCTGCGCGATCAGCATGTGCAGCGTGAAATCCAGGTCTTCCGGCGCGATGTCGAAGTGCACGTGGACCACGTCGCGCACGGCACGCGCGCTGACGACATACACGCCGAGCGGGGAATGCAGCAGCGCCGCGAGCCGGGCGTGCGCGCGTTCGCCGGAATCGGCCGTCATGGTGACGGGCAACTGCAGGCGCGGGCGCGGCGGCGGGAACGGAATGACATTGCTGGGTGCGCCGGCGCGCAGCTGGCGGCCGGCGACATCGCAGGCGGGAACGGGATGAATGAAGGTCATGGAGCGGACGGAGGCCGTCCCGGCTGTTCGACACGTCCCCAGCTTAGAAGAGACCGGATAAACGTCGTGCAAAAAAACGGGCCGCCCGTGCAAAAAACGGCACGGGGGACATAACACGACACCGAGCTGCGGCTGGCCGCCGGTCGTCATGCGCGCGTTGCGGCCGCGCGCCGCGGTTCGCCTCAATCTCACCCGCGTTTGCGCCGCCCCACCCCGCTAGGCGAACGCTTCGAGCGACGCGCGCCGCCGCTCGTCGACCATCGATTCGATCAGCGACACCAGATCGTCGGTCAGCGGATCGCAGATGCCCGGCGAGCGATGCAGTTCGAGATCGGCCGCAGGCAGCGGCGGCAGCCCGTCCGTCTCGTCGAGCACGCGCCAGTTCTCGGGCAGCGTGCAGCGGTCGATCATCGTCACGGCCGCGCCGTGGTTCACCGCGATCTTGATGCCGGTCGGGCTCTGGCTCGTATAGACGACGTGATACGGCCGCTCGGCCGTCGCGAGCGCCTGCAGCCCGCGCTGCCGGTAGCAGCACGTCTCCGGAAACAGCGCGAGCGGCACCGACGCCTGCGGGCCGAGCGCGAAATCGCGGTGCGCGGCCCACACGACCTCGTGCCGGCCGAGCAGCCGCCCGCCCGCGTTCGGCCCGTGCCGCACGACGAGCGCGACGTCGAGCTCGCCGGCCTGCAGCCGTTCGAGCAGTTCGAGCGACGTGCGGCAATGCACGTGGAAGCGCGCGCCCGGCCGCATCGCATAGAACGACTTCAGCAGGTCGGGCAGCCACAGCTCCGCATAGTCTTCGGGCAGCCCGAAGCGCACGACGCCGCGGTCGCTGCTCGCCTGCTTCAGCGCGAGGATCGCGTCGTTCTGCACCTGGATGATGCGGCGCGCATGGATCAGGAAGTTCTCGCCGTCGCGCGACAGTTCGAGCCGCCGGCTGTTGCGCATGAACAGGTGCGTGTCGAGCCGCTCCTCGAGCGTGCGGATGCGCAGGCTGATCGTCGATTGCGTGCGATGCAGTTGCCGGGCCGCCGCGGTGAAGCCGCCGCTCTCGACGACGGCGACGAATGCGCGGATCAGCTCGGGATCGAGCGAACTGAGCTTCGACCAATCGGGCCTTTGAATGGCAGCCATCGGAATTACTCGCTTTCGAAAAAAGAAGGGAAGACGAAAGATAGGGCTCGGAGCACGCCGATTGTTGTCCGGAAGCGCCCGGCCCTCCAACCCCTGCCCGGGTATGACAAACCCGGAGCCGGTTCGCGAATGCCCACCCGCCGATCCCGCCCCGCCCGCCGTCACGACGCCGGCCGCGGCCCGCCCGGCGGGCGTCCGCGCGCCGGGCTCAGGGCATTCCCGGAGACGACGAAAACTCATAGCCCGATCAGAAAACATCGATTCACCGGCCGCGCCGCGGCCCACCACAATCGCCTCACTCCCAACCTCATCGACGAGACACCGCAATGACCGCATCTCAACCCAGGCAGCTTTACATCGGCGAAGGCTTCGAAGGCCCCGGCGTCAACCTCGCGCACATCAACGTGCTGGTCGGCCCGCGCAACGGCCCGGCGGGCCAGGCGTTCGCCACCGCCCTCGCGACGCCGTCGGCCGGCCATGCGCCGTTCGTCGTGATCGCGCAGCCGGGCGTGCCGACCAAGCCGCTCACGCTGTACGTCAACAAGGCGCAGATCGCCAGCGATTTCCACGGCAACGCCACGTGGGGCGCGTCGCAGGCCGGCATCGCGAAGGCCGTGGCCGAAGCGCTCGAGAACGGCACGCTGCCGCCCGAGGCGGAAAACGACTGGGTCGTCGTGTCGGCGAACTGGGTGAACCCGCAGACCGACGATCTCGATGCCGTGTTCGAGAACAACTATCGCGCGTGCCGCAACGCGATCGTCGCCGCGATGGAAGGGCTGCCGCATCGCGACGCGGTATTCGCCGCCGCGCGCGACGTGTCGAACCCGTTCTACACCCCGAAGAAAAACTGACGACGACGAGCGGCCGACACAAGGCCGCACCTGGAGGAAACATGGAATACGTCCGCCTCGGCCAGTCCGGCCTGAAGGTGTCCCGCCTGTGTCTCGGCACGATGAACATGGGCACCCCCGAATGGAAGCCCTGGATCTTCGACGAAGCGCAGAGCGAGCCGATCGTGCGCCGCGCGCTCGACGCCGGCGTCAACTTCATCGATCTCGCGGACTTCTATTCGACGGGCGTCGGCGAGGAAGTGGTCGGCCGCATCCTGAAGCGCAACGCGCGCCGCGAGGAGCTCGTCGTGACGACCAAGGTCGGCTACGACATGGGCAGTTATCCGAACGCGGGCGGCCATTCGCGCAAGCACGTGCTCGACGGCATCGACGGGTCGCTGAAGCGGCTCGGGATGGATTACGTCGACATCTTCATGCTGCACTTCTTCGACGTGAACACGCCCGTCGAGGAAACCATGAGCGCGCTGCACGACATCGTGCGCGCGGGCAAGGCGCGCTATATCGGCGTATCGACGATGTACACGTGGCAGTTCGCGAAGATCATGCAGGCCTGCGAACGAAACGGCTGGGACAAGCCGATCAACATGCAGCTGCAGCTGAACCTCGCGTATCGCGAGGAAGAGCGCGAGATGGTGCCGTACTGCATCGAACAGGGTGTCGGCGTGTCGGTGTTCAGCCCGCTCGCGCGCGGCCTGCTGACCTGCGAGCCGCAATCGACGCGCAACCAGACCGACTTCTTCACCGCGCAGATGTACGGCGACGCTGCGTCGCTCGCGATCGCGGAATCGGTCGCGAAGGTCGCGAAGCGCCGCGGCGTGCCGCCCGCGCAGATCGCGCAGGCGTGGGTGCTGAGCCGCCCCGGCGTCGCGAGCATGCTGGTCGGCGCGGATTCCGTCGCGCAGTTCGACAGCGCGCTCGGCGCGCTCGAAACGCAGCTCACCGAGGAAGAACTGCACGAACTGGAACGCAACTACACGCCGTGCGACCTGATCAACGACTACACGGCCGGCAAGCGCATCGCGCGCGCGTCGCGTCCGGCGCAGGGCAGCTTCGCAACGGACTGAAGGGCTGCGGCTCCGATGCACTGAAGGAACGACACACAATGAACGAATTTCTGAGGACCGGCCATTACATCGGCGGCGAATGGCACGAATCGCATGGCGCGAGCGATGCGACCTATCCGGTGCTGAACCCCGCGACCGGCGAGACGATCGCGAAAGTCGCGAAAGGCGGCGCCGACGACACGCAGCGCGCGATCGACGCGGCCGCGCACGCGTTTCCCGCGTGGCGCGCGCTGACCGCGAAGGAGCGCGGCGCACGCGTGAAGCGCTGGGGCGAGCTGATGCTCGAGCATCGCGATGCGCTCGCCGAGCTGCTGACGCGCGAGCAAGGCAAGCCGCTCGCGGAAGCGCGCGGCGAAGTCGCGTACGCGGCGAGCTTTCTCGAATGGTTCGCGGAAGAAGCGAAGCGCATGTACGGCGACGTGATCCCGAGCCCGAAGCCGGATTCGCAGATCGTCGTCACGCGCGAGCCGGTCGGCGTCGTCGCGGCGATCACGCCGTGGAACTTCCCGCTCGCGATGATCACGCGCAAGGCCGGCCCCGCGCTCGCGGCCGGCTGCACGATGGTGCTGAAGCCGTCCGAGGAAACGCCGCTGTCGGCGTTCGCGCTCGCGGTGCTGGCCGAGCGCGCGGGCGTGCCGGCCGGCGTGTTCAACGTCGTGTCGGGCGACGCGGTCGCGATCGGCGAGACGCTGACGAGTTCGTCCGTCGTGCGCAAGCTGTCGTTCACGGGCTCGACGCGGGTCGGCAAGCTGCTCGCGAAGCAGTCGGCCGACACGCTGAAGAAGCTGTCGCTCGAACTCGGCGGCAACGCGCCGTTCATCGTGTTCGACGATGCCGATCTCGATGCGGCGGTCACGGGCGCGATCGCGTCGAAGTTCCGCAACACGGGCCAGACCTGCGTATGCGTGAACCGCTTTCTCGTGCAGGACGGCGTGTACGACGCGTTCACGCGCAAGCTGGCGGACGCCGCGCGCACGCTGCGCGTCGGCGACGCGCTCGCCGGTGAAGTCGACCAGGGGCCGCTGATCAACGAGGCGGCGCTCGGCAAGGTCGAGCGGCACGTGGCCGATGCAACCGCGAAGGGCGCGCACGCGCTCACCGGCGGCAAGCGCCACGCGCTCGGCGGCACGTTCTACGAGCCGACCGTGCTGACCGGCATGACGCCCGACATGCTGATCGCCGAGGAGGAAACCTTCGGTCCCGTCGCCGGCTGCTTCCGCTTCACGACCGAGGAAGAGGCCGTCGCCGCGGCCAACGACACGCCGTTCGGGCTGTCGGCGTACTTCTACACGCGGGATCTCGGCCGCGCGTGGCGCGTGTCCGGTGCGCTGGAGAGCGGGATGGTCGGCGTCAACGACGGGATCATCTCGACCGAAGTCGCGCCGTTCGGCGGCGTCAAGCAATCGGGGCTCGGCCGCGAAGGCTCGAAGTACGGCCTCGACGAATACGTGGAACTCAAGTACACGCTGATGGCCGGCCTCGGCCGCTGACCACTCCCCGCGGTCGACCCGCGCCGCGCGCCGCCCGGGCGCGCGGCGCCTTGCACGGCGCTCGCGGGCATTCGTGCCCGCGCAGGCCGCCGCATCGCGCATGACAATCCAGGAGGCAGCTTGACCCAGGCCAACGTTCAATCCGGCACCGCGCGCGCGTTGCCGCTGTCGCGTGGCGCCGAGGCGCCGCACCGCCCCGTCGCGCTCGACGACGTGCCGCTCAACCGTTTCCACGTGAAGATCGCCGGCCTCACGTTCGGCGCGCATTTCACCGAAGGCTACACGCTCGGCACGATCGGTTATGCGCTGGCCGCGCTCGGCAGGCAGATGCCGATCGACGCGTTCTGGATGGGGATGATCGGCAGCTCGGCGCTGATCGGCATCTTCTTCGGCAGCCTCGTGTTCGGCTGGCTGTCCGACCGGATGGGCCGGCAGAAGATCTTCCTGACGAGCTTCGTGATCATCACGGCGGCCGCGTTCGCGCAGTTCTTCGTCACGTCGCCGCTCGAACTGTGCGTGCTGCGCGTGCTGATCGGCTTCGGGATGGGCGGCGACTTCACCGTCGGCCACGCGATCCTCGCCGAATTCTCGCCGCGCAAGCATCGCGGTGCGCTGCTCGGCTCGTTCAGCGTGATCTGGACGATCGGCTATGTCGCCGCGAACGTGCTCGGCCTCGCGTACGGCGACGCCGCGCCCGACGCATGGCGCTGGCTGCTCGCGTCGGCTGCATTGCCCGCGCTGATCGTGCTGGTGCTGCGGATCGGCACGCCCGAATCGCCGCGCTGGCTGCTCGGCAAGGGCCGCGTGCAGGAAGCGCGCGCCATCGTCGCGAAACATTTCGGGCCGCACGTGATGCTCGACGGTTCGGCCGAACCGCAGGCGAATGCCGGCTTCGCGCGACTGTTCCGGCATGACCTGATCCGCCGCACGCTTTTCAACTGCGCGTTCTTCGTGTGCCTCGTGATTCCGTATTTCGCGATCTACACGTTCCTGCCGACGATCCTGAAGACGATCGGCCTCGCCGAAGGCTTCGGTGCGGACCTGCTGCTGAACGCGTTTCTCGTGCTGGGCGCGCTGATCGGCATCTGGCTGACGATCCGGCTGTCGCGACGCGGCTTCCTGATCGGCTCGTTCGCGGTGACGTGCGCGTCGCTCGTCGCGCTTGCGGTGCTGCCGTCGACGGCGGCCGTCGCGATGATCGTCGCGTTCGCGATCTTCACGCTGACGATGTCGGCATTCAGCAACCTCGTCGGCGTGTTCCCGCCCGAGTGCTTCCCGACCGAAGTGCGCGCGAGCGGCGTGGGCCTCGCGATCGCGTGCAGCCGGCTCGGTTCGGCGATCGGCACGTTCCTGCTGCCGGCCGGCATCGCGACGTTCGGCTTTCACGCGACGATGTTCGCGCTCGCGGGCGTGCTGCTGGTGGGGATGATCGTGTCCATCGCGTGGGCGCCGGAGACGAAGCATCTGACGCTGGAGGAAGCGTCGGGGCATTGACGAGGGTGGCGGGTGGCGTGCCTGCCTCCATCGGTACGCTCGACGCTTTCGCGTCGGCTCGCCGCTGATGTGCGGCGGTGATGCCGAGCGCGATTCGAGCGAACCCAGCCGTGGCCAGGTGGGAATATCACGCGATGAGGGCCCTGACTGGATTCTCTTGTTTTACGAACCGGTCAGCCGCGTGGCGCTGCTGACGTTCGACTGGTCGTAGGGCGGGCGGGACGGCGGACGATCCGACTCGCGATTGGCCGTTCGGCGGACTCGGCGCCGCTGATTCGCGGCGATATGCTGGGGTTTTCCGCTTTTCGACCGCCACCATGCCCGCCCGCTTTGTCGACCTCAGCCATGTCCTGCCGTACGAGACGACGTACTTCGACGATCGGCTGGCGATCGAACGAAACGACCTGGATATTTCCGCGTTGTTGGGCGTGAGCGGCGATGTCCCCGATGAACTGCTCGTTTCGTTATGCGGAGCGCCTAAGGGATCGGAGATTCAAGCCTATCTCGACAGCAGAGGCTGGTTGACGCTCTCGGTCACGAACACCACCTGGATCCGATCCGAAAATCGTGTATCGGTGCGTCGGGAATCGGACACATCCCTACTCGAACTCAAGACAATCGATCTCGTCGACAACGCAATCGCGGGACTCGGCGCGGCGATGCTGTGGCGCATCGTCAGGGCGTCTGATACGTTGGGCATCACTCGAATCATTGCATTCGCGGCGGGGGGCCGGAAGGCGGCGCCCAAACCGGGCGGGCGTCGGCTATTCGGGTACTACGCATGGCCGCGGTTCGGTTTCGACGCGCCCATTCCCGACACGTGCAGCGATGAAGCGGCGTTGTTCCAGTATTTCCAGGGGCACCCGGTCGGTCTTGCCGACGGATCGCTCCGGACGCTGCGTGCGCTCTATGCCACACGATTCGGGCGAGATTTCTGGCGTGTGGCGGGATCACATCGCTGGATGTCATTCGACGTCGCACCGCATGGCACATCCGTGCAGGCGCTACAAAGATACCTGATCGAAAAGGAGATTTACGAATGAACGCAAAGCACACGCCGATTGCCGGATTCCGGGTCGCGCGCGCCATGGCAAAGCGGGGCCGGCCGGCGAACCGGCATCGCCTTGCTCTCGTCTCCGAAGCCAGGCAATTCCTCGATACGCTCGTCGCAAACGAACTCCATCGAAGCCTGGCGCGCGTCATGCGCAAGTCCGCCGTCGGGCACGACACATGGTCGGCCGACATGCAGGCATCCCCGCCGCGACGCGCCGTCTTCAACGTCGGGCGTATCGATCTCTCCAAGTGCCAGTTGCCGGTCGAATCGATCGCCGAGATCGAAGCCAGCGGACGCCGGGAGACACTCATGCACTTCGGACACGACCCCGACGCGTAGCCGGCCACGACGGGAGAAAGCTGTCTGACTCGGCTCGACAACGAGCGTACAGGTCTCCCGTTGGTAACGATCTTTAACGGACACCAAAGTTGAAAGCACTGCGCGACTGGCGCGGACCGATCCGATTTTTCCCACATTCCGATCAGCCACGTCCTACAGTCGCCCCTACCCCCGCCGCCCCGCCTGCCCCCGCAACCACGCGGCAAACGCAACCACGGGCTCGACCGCGATACTCTCCGGCTCGACATCGAGCCAATAGCCGAACGGTCCGATCGGCTGTACTGGCGACAGCCGCACGAGACTGCCCTCGGCGATCTCCTCCTCGATCATGTTCAGGTCGACCACCGCGAGCCCCGCGCCCTTGCGCGCCGCGCGGATCGCCTGTTCGAGCGTGGAAAACTCGATGCCGTCGGCGATCCGCGCCACCGGCACGCCGGCCTGCTCGCACCAGTCGGCCCATAGCGTCAGGCGCTTGCCTTCGTGCAGCACATGCAGCGACGGCAGCCGGCCGAGCAGCACGTCGAGCGCATCGCCGCGATAACGCGGCGCGCCGACGAGCGCATGCCGTTCCATCATCAGCAGCTCCGACTGCATTCCCGCGCGCGCCGCGCGCCCGAAGCGGATGTGGCAATGGCAGTCGTCGGCCGGCTCGGTGCGGATCGACAGCTCGACGTCGGGCAGCGCCTGCGCGAGCGTGCCGAGCCGCGGCGAAAACCACTGCGTCGCGAACGTCGGCGGCAGCGACACCGTCAGGCGCCGCTTCGCACCCGGCCGCGTGGCGGCGACTTCGTCGACGCCGCGTTCGATCGTATCGAACGCCTGCCCGATGAACGGCAGCAACCGCTGGCCGGCATCGGTCAGGCGCACGCCCTTGTGATCGCGCTCGAACAGCCGCGCGCCGAGCGCCTCCTCGAGCAGCCGGATCTGCCGGCTCACCGCCCCCTGCGTCACGCACAGCGAAACCGCCGCACGGTTGAAGCTCAGGTGACGCGCGGTCTCCTCGAAAAATCGCAGCGCGATCAACGATGGCAGGCGTCGCATGATGTGTGTCCCTTTCGTTCGTATCGTTCGTATCGTTCGTGCTGGTGCGAGCCGGCGCCGCCGTCCATCCCGCCGGCAGTCTCATCGCAACGACGTGCATCAACCGCCGCGCCGTAAAAAGCCCCGAGGGCCCGCCCCCTTCGTCGCATCCATTCATCGCCCCCAGCACCCGCGCCGCCCGCCTACAATAAGCATCCCGCACCAGACACGACACCGCCCCGTGAGACGCAAGATGCCGGCGCTGAACGCGCTGAAAGCCTTCGAGATGGCCGGCCGCACCGGCAGCTTCACGCGCGCGGCCGAGCTGCTCAACGTGACGCAGAGCGCGGTGAGCCGCCAGGTTCGCCAGCTCGAGGGCCAGCTCGGCGAAACCCTGCTCGAGCGCCGCCATCACCAGCTCGAACTGACGGCGGCCGGCCGCGTGCTGCTGCGCGCGTTGCAGCAATCGTTCGACAAGATCGAGCTGACCGTTCGCAGCCTGCAGGAAAAAACCCACCTGAACCGCCTGCGCGCGAACGTGCCGCCCACCTTCGCCGCGCGCTGGCTGATGCCGCGGCTCGGCCGGCTGCGCGACGCGCATCCCGAATTCGAGCTGAGCCTCACGACCCGCATCCACGACAGTCTCGGCGAATCGCGCGTGCTCGACTGCGCGATCCGCTTCGGCGACGGCGAATGGGACGGCTTCGACAACGCACTGCTGATGCAGGAGCAGCATATCGCCGTCTGCGCGCCCGCGCTGTATGCGCGGCTGCGGCAGGACGGCGCGCCGATCGACCTGAACCGCTTCACGCTGCTGCACGTGCTCGCCACCGACGACCAGCGCTACCTGACCTGGCAGCACTGGCTGAAGGCCGCCGGCATCGCCGACGTCGACACGCGCGGCGGCTACGAATTCGACCTGCTCGACCACGCGATCCGCGCGGCGATCGACGGCCTCGGGATCACGATCGCCGATCGCCATATGGTCGCGCGCGAACTCGCGACCGGGCAGCTGATGCAGGTGCTCAACGTACACGTCGACGGCCACCAGTCGTACTGGTTCGTCACGCGGCCCGAGCAGACGAACCTGCCGCACATCGTCCAGTTCCGCGACTGGCTGCAGCAGGAAGTGTGGCTCGCGAAGCGCCATCTCGAACCGTCGTCGCCGCTGCCGCAAGTGCCGCTGGCCTAGCACACGATCCGTGCCCCAAGCGTAGCCGACCGCCCCGCGCCGCGCCGAAGCGTCAACCGCGGCCGACACCTTACCGGCTCCCGCTCGCGCGCGCATCCGGATCAGTCGAAAAATGCGGGCCCGCCGCCGCCCGTCCCGCTCGCGGCCCGCACCACGGCAGCCTTGCCGGACGCGCGATTCCGGCCGATCGGTCGAGTAACGTGCATTTTTCTCATGCTCGACGCGAAAATAAGTCGTTTGTCGTGCACTAAACGCATGAAGAGAATGGCCTCTGTCCCGTACCGCGCGCGTCGCCACCCGAAGCGATCCGCCCGCAATCATCGGAGGAGTCACTTCATGCGCACTGAACGCAACTACGTGAACGGCCGTTTCGTCGCCCCGGAAAGCGACGCGTTCATCGTGGTCCACAATCCCGCCACCGAAGCGCCTTTCGCGCGCGTGCCGGCCGCGACGCCGGCCGACGCGCTCGCCGCCGTCGACGCCGCGGCCGCCGCGCAAAAGGCGTGGCGCAAGCTGCCGAGCGCCGAGCGCGCCGTGTACCTGCACCGCTTAGCCGACGCGCTGACCGCGCGCGCTCCGGAGATCGGCGCGGCGCTCGCGCAGGAATCCGGCAAGAGCATCGAGGACGCGTCGAACGAAGCCGTCTACGCGGGCCAGATCACGCGCTATCACGCCGAGTGGGCGCGCCGGATCGAGGGCGAGATCATCCCGAGCGACACGCCCGACGAGAACCTGTTCCTGCAGCGCGAGCCGATCGGCGTCGTCGCATGCCTGATCCCGTTCAACTATCCCGTCTACACGCTGCTGCGCAAGGTCGCGCCCGCGCTGATCGCCGGCAATACCGTGGTCGTGCGGCCGAGCAACCACACGCCGGTGTCCGCGTTCGAGATCGCGAAGGCGGCCGACGAAGCGGGCTTCCCGCCGGGCGTCGTCAACATCCTGACGATGGATCACGCGACGGCCGAAGCGCTGTGCACGCACCCGGCAGTCGGGATGATCACGCTGACCGGCAGCGTGAACGCGGGCCGCAAGGTGCTCGATTACTGCAAGGCGAACATCGCGAAGCCGTCGCTCGAACTCGGCGGCAAGACGCCCGCGATCATCGAGCCCGACGCCGATCTCGAACGCGCGGCCGCCGCGCTCGTCGCGTCGAAGACGACCCATTGCGGCCAGCTCTGCACGGCGATCGAGCGCGTGTACGTGCACGACAGCGTGCACGACCGTTTCGTCGCGCTGCTGAAGGAGAAGATGGCCGCCGTGCGCATCGGCGACCGTGCGCAGGACGCCACGCGGATGGGCCCGCTCGTCAGCGCATCGGCGCGCGCGCACATCCACGGGATGGTCGAACGTGCGATCGCGGCGGGGGCGACGCTCGAAACCGGTGGCGCGATTCCCGACGGCCCCGGCTTCTTCTACCCGGCCACGCTGCTCACCGGCGTGCGGCAGGACATGGAGATCGTGCAGGAGGAAACTTTCGGCCCGATCATGCCCGTGCTGCGCTACACGACGATCGACGAAGCGATCGCGCAGGCCAACGACCACCAGTTCGGCCTGTCGTCGGTGCTCTATACCGAGCGCTACCGCACCGCGATGACCGTCGCGAACGCGATCGAGGCCGGCGAGCTGTACGTGAACCGCACGCCGGCCGATCCGTACCAGGGCTTCCACGCCGGCTGGAAGCGCTCGGGCCTCGGCGGCGACGACGGCAAGCACGGGATGCTCGAATTCACGCAGACGCGCCTCGTCGTCATGAAGTACTGACACCGCCACACGCAAGCACCGTTTCCGGCGCGCGCACGACGACACCCCGCCGCGCGCCGCCCCTGACCCACCAGAACATAAAAAACCTGCAGGCGTCCGCCTCAAGGACGCCTGATGGAGGAAGACATCATGCCGACCCAACCGTCGACGCCCGCCGCGTCGCTCGCGCTGCACGACCACGCTCACGCGTCGCAGCATTCCCGCGCGCAACGCTACCTGCAACTGCTGCTGCTCGTGATTGCCGCGGGCGCGATCTACCCGATGCTGTATCTGCGGCAGGTGTACCAGCCGACGATGCTGCAGTTCTTCCATATCGACGACGTGCAGCTCGGTTACCTGTATTCGTCGCTCGGCACGATCTTCCTCGTCAGCTACCTGCCGAGCGGCTGGCTCGCCGACCGCCTGTCGCCGCGCTGGCTGATCTGCTTTTCGCTGCTCGCGACGGGCGCGCTCGGGCTCGTGTACGCGACCGGGCCGTCGTTCGACACGCTCGTGCTGATCTTCGGCGGCTGGGGGCTGACCACCGGCCTCACGTTCTGGGCCGCCGTGATCAAGCGCGTGAACATGATCGCGGGCCCCGACGAACAGGGCCGTTTCTTCGGGCTGCTCGACGGCGGCCGCGGGCTCGTCGAGGCGCTGCTCGCGACGATCGCGATCACGCTGTTCGCCTACGTGACGCAGGCGCGCGGCGGCACCGATGCGGCCGGCTTCACGCTCGTCGTGCATCTGTACGCGTTCTTCTGCATCGCGCTCGGCGTGCTGCTCGCGCTGGTGAAGGATCCGGTGGGCGCCGGCGGTCGCAAGGCCGTGACGGAACGCCGAAAAGGCAGCGTGCTGACCGACCTGAAGACGCTCGCGGCGATCCCCGAACTGTGGCTCGTCGCCGCGATCGTGTTCTGCGGCTACCAGGTGTTCTGGGCGACCTACAGCTTCTCGGCCTACCTGCACGAAGGCAATTTCGGGCTCAGCGCGACGGCGGCCGGCTTCATCACGACGCTCAAGCTGTGGATGCGTCCCGTCGGCGGCATCGGCGGCGGCTTCCTCGGCGACCGCGTGTCGAAGGTGTCGGTGCTGTTCTGGGCGCTGGTGCTCGCCGCGCTGTCGCTCGTCGGGCTGATCGCCGCGCCCGCGCACAGCCCGCAGGCGATGCTCGTCGTGCTCGTGCTGTTCATCGGCATCCTCACCTATGCGATCCGCGGCCTCTACTGGTCGCTGCTCGACGACTGCAAGGTGCCGACCCATTGCGCAGGCCTCGCGATCGGCCTGATCTCGGTGCTCGGCTATTCGCCCGACGTGTTCGTGCCGCTGATCAACGGCTACGTGACGCAGACCTGGCCGGGCGCCCACGGCTACCAGCTCTATTTCGGCTACATCGCTGCGATCGCGCTCTGCGGCGCGGGCGCGGCCGCGTTCCTCAAACACCGCCTCAACCGCATTCACCGTATCCAGGAGTCCGCATGAAGATCGTTTCGCTCGAAACCCATATCGTCGCCGTGCCGCCGCCGCATATCGGCGGGATGTACTGGATCTTCGTGAAGCTGAAGACCGACGACGGCATCGAAGGCGTCGGCGAGATCTACTCGGCGACGTTCGGCCCGAAGGCGATGGCGCCGATCATCGACGACGTGTTCGAACGCCACCTGCTGAACCGCGACCCGCATCACGTCGAACGGCTGTTCCGCCAGGCCTATTCGAGCGGCTTCACGCAGCGACCGGATCTCACGATGATGGGCGTCGTCAGCGGCCTCGAAATGGCGTGCTGGGACATCATCGGCAAGGCCGCCGGCAAGCCCGTGTACGAACTGCTCGGCGGGAAGATCCACGAGCGGCTGCGCTCGTACACGTACCTGTACCCGAAGAACGCGAAAGGCGAATACGACTACGACGATCCCGACCTCGCGGCCGAATGCGCGGCCGAGAACGTGAAGCTCGGCTTCACGGCCGTCAAGTTCGATCCGGCCGGCCCGTACACGGCCTACTCGGGCCACCAGCTGTCGCTCGAAGTGCTCGACCGCTGCGAGACGTTCTGCCGCAAGGTGCGCGAAGCCGTCGGCAGCAAGGCCGACCTGCTGTTCGGCACGCACGGGCAGATGGTGCCGTCGTCGGCGATCCGGCTCGCAAAGCGGCTCGAGAAATACGACCCGCTGTGGTTCGAGGAGCCGGTGCCCCCCGGCCAGGAAGAGGCGATCGCGCAAGTCGCGAAGCACACGTCGATTCCGATCGCGACCGGCGAGCGCCTGACCACCAAGTACGAATTCCACAAGTTGCTGCAGGCGGGCGGCGCATCGATCCTGCAGTTGAATGTCGCGCGTGTGGGCGGCCTGCTCGAAGCGAAGAAGATCGCGACGCTCGCCGAAGTGCACTACGCGCAGATCGCACCGCACCTGTACAACGGGCCGGTGGGCGCGGCCGCGAGCATCCAGCTCGCGACCTGCACACCGAACTTCCTGATACAGGAAAGCATCATGACGTGGGGCGGTTTCCACACCGAAGTCGTGAAGACGCCGATCCGCTGGGAAGACGGCTACATCGTCCCGTCGAACGAACCGGGCCTCGGCATCGAACTCGACATGGACGTCGTGAGGCGCCACACGCCGTACACCGGCGAACGGCTGCACCTGCAGATGGGCGAACACCCCGTCGACGTGAAGGATCTCGCCCCCGCGAAGGGCTGAGCGCAAAGGACAGACATGAGCTACGACTACATCATCGTCGGCGCGGGCTCGGCCGGCTGCATCCTCGCGAACCGCCTGAGCGAATCGGGCCGGCATTCGGTGCTGCTGCTCGAAGCGGGCGAGCACGACGCGTCGTTCTGGTTCAAGGTGCCCGTCGGCTTCACGAAGACCTACTACAACCGCCGCTACAACTGGATGTACTACAGCGAGCCCGAGGCGCAGCTTGCCGATCGCAAGCTGTACTGCCCGCGCGGCAAGGTGGTCGGCGGGTCGGGCTCGATCAACGCGATGGTCTACGTGCGCGGCCAGCGCAGCGACTACGACGACTGGGCGGCCGCCGGCAATCCGGGCTGGGCGTACGACGACGTGCTGCCGTACTTCCGCAAGCTCGAAACCCACGCGGCGGGCGCGACCGATCCGCAGCATCACGGCGCGACGGGGCCGATCCACATCACGTCGATGAAGGCCGACGTGCATCCGATCGTCCACGAGTTCCTGAAGGGCTGCGGCGAACTGAACCTGCCGCGCACCGACGATTTCAACGGCGCGCAGTTCGAGGGCGCAGGCATCTACGACCTGAACACGAAAAACGGCGAACGCTGCTCCAGCAGCTTCGCGTACCTGCGTCCCGCGCTGGGCCGCGCGAACCTCACGCTCCGCTCGGGCGTGCTCGTGCGGCGCGTGACGTTCGACGGCACGCGCGCGACCGGCGTGGTCGTCGCGGGCGGACACGGCGACGAAACGCTCGTCGCCGCGCGCGAGGTGATCCTCGCGGCCGGTGCAGTCGATACGCCGAAGCTGCTGCAACTGTCGGGCGTCGGCGATCCGGCGCTGCTCGCGCGCCGGCGCGTGCCGCTCGTGCATGCGCTGTCGGCCGTCGGCCGCAACCTGCAGGACCACCTGTGCGTGAGCTTCTACTTCAAGGCGAACCGGCCGACGCTGAACGACGAGATGGGCACCCTGCTCGGCAAGATGAAGATCGGCTTGCGCTACCTGCTGACGAAGCGTGGCCCGCTCGCGATGAGCGTGAACCAGGCGGGCGGCTTCTTCCGCGGCACGGCCGATGCGCAGGAGCCGAACATTCAGCTTTACTTCAACCCGCTGTCGTACCGGATCCCGAAGAGCGACCGCGCGAGCATCAAGCCCGAGCCTTACTCCGGATTCCTGATCGCGTTCAACCCGTGCCGGCCGACGAGCCGCGGCACGATCGAGATCGCGTCGAACCGCGCGGAAGATGACGCCAAGATCCACATCAATGCGCTGACCACGCAGAAGGATCTCGACGAGGCCGTGCAGGGCAGCAAGGTGATTCGTGCGCTGATGCGCGCGCCGGCGCTGAAGTCGATGACCGTCGAGGAAATTTCGCCGGGGCCGCAGGTCGATTCCGACGAAGCGATGCTGCAGTATTTCCGCGAGCAGTCGGGTTCGATCTACCACCTGTGCGGCTCGTGCGCGATGGGGCCGGACGCGGCGACGTCGGTGGTCGATGCGTCGCTGCGCGTGCACGGGCTGCAGGCGCTGCGGATCGTCGATGCGTCGGTGTTCCCGAACATCACGTCGGGCAACATCAACGCGCCGACGATGATGGTCGCGGAGAAAGGCGCGGACCTGATCCTGGCGGATGCGGCGCGCGGCGAGACGAACGGCGTGCCGACGAACGAGCGGGAACTCGTCGCGCATTGAGCGAGCGCGGTGATCCCGTCGAAAGTCGTTCATACTTCGCGAGATCACTCTCCTCGCGCGACAGGTTACCGAATCAATGCCGACACACAAAAAGGAAATGAAGCGATGGCACGCGATCACGTTTCTCTCGCTGATTCTCGCGCCGCTCATCATCATGTTCGTCGGCCTGTTTGCGACGGAGCGCTGCTATCCCGCCGACTGGCCCGGTTCCTCGGCGGTCGTCGCCGGATTCACGCTCGCCTTCGTGCTGCTTGCAATCGTCGTCACGTCGGACCTTCGAACAGCGTGCAGTATCAAGGAGTTCTTGCTCTGCGTTCTGATGTTCGGCGGCCTGGGCATGATGTTCGGCAACTTCACACTCACGGCGCTGGTCAGAATGACCGCGCATTCGCCGCGGTCATTCGAGACCGGTTTCGCACTCGATGCGTCCGGTCCGAAGGGGTGCAGGCACCAGGCGACCTTCATGGACGCCGCCCTCGGCGCGCCGATTTCGGTGTGCAACCGCGATCTGGATCTGCCTGACGAAAGTGCGCCGGGTGTCGTCCGCGTCGAGGAGCTGGTCGGCCCGTATGGCGTGCGGCTGATCGACATATCGGTCGTCAAGTCAAACGCGGCCGGCACGTAGCATCGCCCCCGGGGATCGCGAACGGGTCGCCGCCCCGCCTCAGTCGCTCGCACTGCCCGGCGCTCCCGCATCGCCAAACACCCGCACGATGTGATCGATCATCGCGCTCATCCGCGCGGTATGCCGCAAGTCCTTGTGCGTCACCATCCAGACTTCGTAAGGACGCGCCGACGTACGCGCCGGCCACACGCGCACCAGCGCGTCGCGCTCCGCGATCGGCACCGGGAGCTCGGCGAGCCCGAGCCCGGCGCGCGCCGCCGCGCGCAACATCAGATTCGAATTCAGCCCCGACACGATCCGCCCCGCGCGCACCGGCTCGCCGACCACCGTGAGCGGGCCGCGTGCATTCAGGTGCGGCAGGAAGCACACGAGGTCATGCCCTTCGAAGCCGGTGCCGGGCACCGGTTCGCCATGCCGCTCCAGGTATTCCTCCGACGCGTACAACCCCGTCGGCCACGCGGCGAGCCGGCGCGTGAGCAGATCGGGATTGTCGGGCTTGATCGTACGGATCGCGATGTCCGCCTCGCGCTTGGCGAGGTTCTCCACCTGCGTCGACGTGTTGAGCAGCACGCGCACGTCCGGATGCTCGTCGTGCAGGCTGCGCATCGCGCGCATCACGAATTCGAGCCCGATCGTATCGGTCGTCGTCACGCGCACGTCGCCGGCAAGACGCCGGTCGACGCCCTGGGTCTGCCGCACCAGGTCGATCGCCGATTGCTCCATCTTCTCCACGTTGCGCAGCGCGACCTCGCCCACCGCGGTCGGCACGTACCCGGCCGACGTGCGCAGGAACAGCGTCGCGCCGAGCGCGCGCTCGAGCGCCGCGAGCCGCCGGCCGACCGTCGCCTGGTCGAGCCCGACCGCCCGCGCGGCGCCGCGCAGGCTGCGTTCGCGATGGATCGCGAGAAAGATCCGTGCGTCGTCCCAGTTCAAGCGCCTTCTCCCGGTGTGATGCAAATTTGCATCTGTGGTCGTGAAAATCGCTGCGCGAATTCATCAAGGCCCAAGCCTATACTTTTTTCACCGACCACTCACCAGTCTTTTCGAGGCAAACATGTCCGATACGCTCTCCCCCGTTCCCGCCGACATGGCGGCAGTCGAAATCACCCGCCCCGGCGGCCCCGAAGTCCTTGCAACCGCACGTCGCCCCGCGCCGCGGCCGAAGGCCGACGAAGTGCTGATCCGGGTTCACGCCGCCGGCGTGAACGGCCCGGACGTGCTGCAACGCAAGGGACTCTACAACCCGCCGCCCGGCGCATCCGACATCCCGGGCCTGGAAATCGCGGGCGAAGTCGTCGCGACCGGCACAGCCGTGCACGGCTTCGCGCCGGGCGACCGGGTCAGCGCGCTGGTGACGGGCGGTGGTTATGCGGAATACGCGGTCGCCCATCACCTCACGACGATGAAGCTGCCGCCCGGACTCGACATGATCGAAGCCGCGGCGCTGCCGGAAACGTTCCTGACGGTCTGGCTGAACCTGATCCAGCGCGGGCGGCTGCAGGCGGGCGAATCGGTGCTGATCCACGGCGGCGCGTCGGGCATCGGCACCACCGCGACGATGATCGCGAAGGCGATGGGCGCGTCGACCGTCATCACGACGGTCGGCTCGGAAGCGCATCGCGCCGCGAGCCTGCAGCTTGGCGCGGATCACGCGGTGCATTACCGGGAAGAAGACTTCGTTGCCGAAGTCGACAGGATCACCGCCGGCAAGGGCGTGGACGTGATCCTCGACATCATCGCGGGCGACTACGTCGCGCGCAATTACCGGGCCGCGGCGATGAACGGGCGGATCCTGCAGGTCAGCGCACTGAACGGGCCGGCGAAGGAACTCGACGTGTGGCCGATGATGACAAAGCGCCTGACGCACATCGGTTCGACGCTGCGCTCGCGCACGCCGGAGGAGAAGGGCGCGCTCATCGCCGAACTCGAACGGCACCTGTGGCCGCACGTCGCAGCCGGCACGGTCAGGCCGCAGGTGTTCCGCACCTTCCCGCTCGACGACGCGCGCGGCGCGCACGCGCTGATCGACTCCGGTGTGCACGTCGGCAAGATCGTGCTGACGACGGCCGCGCACCGCGCGCAGTGAGCGCGGCACGCAGCCTGGGCGGCGTGATGTGCGTCAGTTCACGCTCGTGCGCTTCTCGACGAACCGCCGCACATAATCGTCCGCCGGACGCGACAGGATGTCGTCCGGCGTGCCGACCTGCACGAGCGTGCCATCACGCAGGATCGCGATCCGGTCGCCGATGCGCAGCGCCTCGTCGAGATCGTGCGTGATGAACACGATCGTCTTCGACAGCGTCGCCTGCAGTTCGAGCAGTTGATCCTGCATCTCGGTGCGGATCAGCGGGTCGAGCGCGGAGAACGCCTCGTCCATCAGCAGCACGTCGGTATCGGCCGCCAGCGCGCGCGCCAGCCCGACACGCTGCCGCATCCCGCCCGACAGCTCGTCCGGATAATGATCGCCGTAGCCGTCGAGCCCGACCTTCGTCAGCCAGTTGCGCGCCGCGTCGGCCGCGTCGTGGCGCTTTTCGCCGCGCGTGCGCAGCGCATACGCGGCGTTGTCGAGCACGGTCTGGTGCGGCAGCAGCCCGAAGTTCTGGAACACCATGCTGACCTTGAAACGGCGCAGCTCGCGCAGCCCGTGCGCGTCGAGCTTGATCACGTCGCTGCCGTCGATCACGATCTCGCCGGCCGTCGGCTCGATCAGCCGGTTGAAGTGACGCACGAGCGTCGATTTCCCGGAACCCGACAGCCCCATGATCACGAAGATCTCGCCCGACTCGATGCCGAGGCTCACGTCGTTGAGCCCGACGTTGCAGCCCGTTTCGGCCAGCACGTCGGCCTTGCGCTTGCCCGAGCGCAGCAGGTCGAGCACGCGCGCATGCGCGGCCTGCGGCCCGAACAGCTTGTACACGTGTTTGACGTCGATGGTCGCCATGTCTGCCTCCGTTCCTATGCGCGCGACGATTGCGTCGCCTGATTCGAATCGACGCCCGCCGACTCCGCCTTGCGCGGCAGCCGGTACGGCACGCGCGACGCGCCCTTCTGTCGGCGCTGCTGTGCGAGCCGGCGGCGCGCGCGCCGCTCCTGGCCGAAGCCCTGGCTGATCCGGTCGATCACGATCGCGAGGATCACGATCGCGAGGCCGGCCTGCGTGCCCTTGCCGACGTCGAGCGTCTGGATGCCCGCGAGCACGTCCTCGCCGAGCCCGCGCGAGCCGATCATCGACGCGATCACGACCATCGACAGCGCCATCATCGTCGTCTGGTTGATGCCGGCCATGATGCTCGGCCGCGCGAGCGGCAACTGCACGTTGACGAGCAATTGCCAGCGCGTCGTGCCGAACGCACGCGCGGCTTCCGTCACGTCCGGATCGACCTGGCGGATGCCGAGATCGGTCAGGCGGATCAGCGGCGGCAGCGCGTAGATGATCGTCGCGAGGATCGCGGGGACCTTGCCGAGGCCGAACAGCATCAGCACCGGGATCAGGTACACGAAGCTCGGCAGCGTCTGCATCACGTCGAGCACGGGCAGCAGCATCCGGCGCAGCCATGCGCTGCGCGACGCGAGGATGCCGGCCGGCACGCCGATCGCAACCGACAGCACCGTCGCGACGAGCATCAGCGCGAGCGTCTGCATCAGCTTGTCCCACAGGCCGAAGCAGCCGATCGCGTAGAGCAGCAGCATGAAGAGCGCGCCGAGGCCGATGCGGCGCGTCGCGTTCCACGCGATCGCGCCGACGACCAGCAGCACGAGCCACGGCGGCGCGACGCACAGCGCGCCTTCGAGCGGCACGAGCAGGTAGCGCAACACGAGCGCGCTGAAGTGATGGAAGCTGTCGCCGTATTGCGCGACGAACGTCTCGAGCGCGCTGTTCACCCAGTCGGCGATCGACAGGTGCAGAAAGAAGCCGTTCATGTTGATTCTCCGTCGCGCCGCGAAGGCGCGTGACGGCGGCGACGGGCGCGGGCCCGTCGCCGCGCGCAGGTTACGCGCCCTTCAGGCTGCCGGCGATCTTCTGCGCGACGTCGGCCGGCACCCACTGCTTCCACATGTCCTGACGGGTCTTCAGGAACTGCGTGGCCATCGCCGCGCCGTCGATCTTCCTCGTCGTCATCTCGAGGATCGTCTGGTTCAGGAAGTCCATCGGGAAACGCACCTTGCCGAATACGCCGACGAGATCGGGATTCGCATCGGCGAACGGCTTCGACACGCCGACCGTCAGCCGCGACACCATGTACGACGACGCGCACTGGTGCGTGCTGCTCTCGTCGCGCAACGTCTTCCAGCATGCTTCGTTATAGGCCGGCATCTTCAGCGCCGTGAACTTGTATTTCGCCATCAGCGCGGCCGGGCCCCAGTAATAGAACACGATCGGCGCGCCGCGCTGGTACGCGGACGCGATCGCCGCGTCGAGCGCCGCACCGGTGCCCGGGTGGAAGTTCGTGTACGACTGGTCGAGCTTCAGCACCTTCAGCAGGCGCGTGTTCACGCGCTCGCAGTCCCAGCCCGTCGGGCAGTTCAGGAAGCGGCCCTTGTCCGGTTCCTCCTCGTCGGCGAACACCTGCTTGAACTTCGGCAAATCGTCGACCGACACGAGCCCGGGCGCGACCGGCTTGATGTTGCGCGCCGGATCGCCCTTCACCACGTAGTCGGGCACGAACCAGCCTTCGGTCGTGCCGCCCGGCAGCGTGTCGCCGATCAGCTTCACGGCGCCCGACGAAACGGCCTTCGCGGTGATCTCGCTGCGGCCCGTCCACTGCTCGGCCCAGATCTGCAGGTCGTTGCGCGCGAGCGCCGTTTCGGTGGCGGCCGTGCTGCCCGGCACGACGTCCGTCTTGCAGCCGTAGCCCTTCTCCATGATCTGCCGCAGCACTTCGGTCGCAAACGACCCGCTCTCCCACGTGATGCCCGCGAAATGGACCGTCTTGCCGTCGGCGCACGCGCCGCCGGCCGCATGGGCCGCGGGCGCGGACAGGATCGCCGCGGCGGCGAGAAGGACCGTTTTCAGTCGTCGAATCTGCATGGTGGGTCGTCTCCAAATCGAATCTGTTGTTTGTGCGTCGCGGCATGCGCGGCGACCGGCAAATCGCGAAGCCAGCCACGTCCGGTCAGGCTGCATGGTCGAGCCACCAATATGTTTAGGGAAACGAGTAATTCCGATCATTGCAATCGGCAGCGCCAATCGATCGTCGGGTGCCTCGCGTGGCCCGCCGGACGGGCCTCTCAGCCGATTCACCGGGCCCGCGCGCGGACCGGAACGGGCTGCGTCGAGCCTTGTTCGGGCACCGCTCGACCCACATTGAAGCGCGGCGGCGCGCACACCGTTTCGACCGTCGAAACGACCCGCCGCGCCCCATTGGCGAACCCGATCCCATCCATCGAAATTACTCGCTTTCGAATCCGTTTCGGCTTGGGAAGAATGCGCGGTGTCATCGGAGGAGACACGACCCGCCCAGCCGGTCGCCGCGCCGCCGCGCATCGCGCGCTTCCGGCGCCGCGCGCGCTGCGCCGGGTCGCCCCGGATGACGGGGCGCGCCTCGCCGGACGCGTTCACGACAACCGATACAAGAAGCTGGATATCCCGGAGATCTCTCAATGAAAAAGACCCTGACGGCGCTCGCCGTAACGGCAACCTTCGCAGCCCCCGCGTTCGCGCAAAGCAGCGTCACGCTGTACGGCGTGATCGACGAAGGCCTGAACTACACGAACAACGTCGGCACCGGCCATGTCTACGAGATGGCGAGCGGCTACGCGCAAGGCAGCCGCTGGGGCCTGAAGGGCAGCGAGGATCTCGGCGGCGGCATGAAGGCGATCTTCCAGCTCGAGAACGGCTTCGACGTGAACACCGGCCGGCTCAACCAGGGCGGCCGCATGTTCGGCCGCCAGGCGTACGTCGGCCTGAGCCAGACGCAGTACGGCACGCTGACGTTCGGCCGCCAGTACGACTCCGTCGTGGACTATCTCGCGCCGACCACGGCCAACGGCAACTGGGGCGGCTACCTGCTCGCGCACCCGTTCGACAACGACAACACCGACAACTCGTTCCGCCTCGACAACACGGTGAAGTACGCGAGCCCGAACTTCGGCGGCTTCCAGTTCGGCGGTGCATACAGCTTCAGCAACAGCACGAACTTCTCGGACAACCGCGCGTACAGCTTCGGCGCGCAATACCAGAACAACGGCCTGCTGATCGGCGCCGCCTACCTGCAGGCGAACCGGCCGGGCGACGGCTCGGCCGGCGCGATCACCGCGAACGACGCGAGCTACATCGCCGAGCGCATGCGCGTGTTCGGCGCGGGCATCAACTACACGTTCGGACCCGCGACGGTCGGCTTCGCATACACGAACTCGAACTACAAGAACCCGACCGGCAACGGCTACCTCGGCACGCCGGGCGCGATCATCGCACCGGGTGCGACCGTCAGCGCGATCAAGTACCAGAACTTCGAGGTGAACGGTTCGTACCAGATCACGCCGGCGTTCATGGTCGGCGCGCAGTACGTGTTGTCGCTCGAGAAGTACGACGCATCGACCGGCGACGCGAAGCCGAAGATCCACTCGGTCGGGCTGATGGCCGACTACAACCTGTCGAAGCGCACCGACGTGTACGTGCAGGCCGCGTACCAGCACATCGCCGGCGACAAGACGAACTCGATCCTCGACAACGCGTTCATCCCCGGCACCGACGCGCCGTCGTCGACGTCGAACCAGGTGGCCGTGCGTCTCGCGCTGCGCCACAAGTTCTGACGCAACCCGGTTCTCCGTTCTTCACGCGACACCCGCGCCGGTCGGCCCGAGGTGTCTTCGCCCGCCCGCAAGCGCCAGCCTGCCGGCGGGTTTTTTGTTTCGCGCCGCGACGACGCGAGGCAACGTGATTCGGCGCAGGTCGTGCGTGCGCCCGGTCAACGCTGACAGGACAACCGCCCACGATTCGCCGGTACGCTGCGTGCCACCTCGACGTCAGGCATCCCCATGCCGCACGACGAGCGCGACATATCGCGCGGGCATCAAGCCCGCGCCGTATTCCCGATACCTGATCGCGTTCAACTCGGGCGGGCCGACGAGCCGCGGCACGATCGCGCTCGCGTCGAATCGTTTCCCGCGCAACCGACGCGCCCCACGGATGGAAGGGAACGCGCGATTTCCGCGCGATCGCCTCTCCGGCAACGGCGGTCGCCCCCCTGCATCGCCTGATCGGAACTACGCCCGCCGGCACACGGGAAAACACTGCCATGAACCCGCCGCGCAGCCTGCGCGCACGGGCTCGAAACGTGCATTCGGTTTTGACGCAAGGCCCCGTGAAACAGGGAGAACCGTGACGTCCGTTGTCCACCGTACGTGGGCAAGGGTTTGTCTGGTTGGTTTTCGATGCCCGCCTGCACTAGCCTCGTGAGGTCTGCCCCCGCGTCGTTCGGCCGGCGGGACATGACGTCGTGCACATTGACAATCGAGTATCGGCGCGCGGCCTCGCTGCCGACGTTTCATTGCGTTCGATCACGCATGTCGTTGCCGCCGGAGAAACATCCTCTGGCTCGCGTGCGATGTGACGCGAGGCGATCCGGGGCAACACGCGCGCCGGCCAGCCGTCGGTGTGCACCGGGGAACCGCAGGCCCGATCGTGGAGACGCACCGTGAAGCGCATGCCATTTCGCTGCATCCATGCCATCAGCTATGCAAGCGTGCTGCTCTTTCAGGCCCCGGCGCAAGCGCAGTCGCTGGACGCCCAGTCGACGCAGGAGAACATTTCCGCGCTGCGCCAGGAAGTCGATCGCCATCTGCAGGAACTGAGTGCGCTCAAGCGCAAACTGGCCGACGAGGAAGCCAATCTCTCGCGCCTGAGCCGGGCGCTGGACAACCGCGAACTCGCGGCCCGGCGTGGCGCGGGCACCGGCGATGCCGGCGGCTCCGGCGACGCGGCGACGCAGGCCGATACCGGCTCCCCGGGCGGCGCGCCCGGCGCGGCCGGCAACGCCCCCGGCAACGTGCAATCGTCGGCCGGGTCCGCCGCGCCGCCGAGCCGGCCGGTCGGCCAGGCGCCGGTGGCGGAAACCGCACCGCCGCCTGTCGCGCCGATCTTCGATCAGCCCGGCGTGCTGACGCCGAAGAACAAGTTCGTCGTCGAGCCGTCGTTCCAGTTCAGCTATTCGTCGTCGAACCGCGTCGCACTCGTCGGCTACACGATCATCCCGGCGTTGCTGATCGGCCTGGTCGACGTGCGGGAAGTCAAGACGACCACGCTGACGGGCGCGGTCGCGGTGCGCTACGGGATCACCAACCGGATGGAAGTCGAAGTCCGCGTCCCCTATGTGTACTCGACGAACGACACGATCAGCCGCGAGATCTTCACCGGCACCGCCCAGGACAACGCGTTCAACAGCCACGGCAAGGGCCTCGGCGACGTCGAAATGACGCTGCGCTACCAGTTCAATACCGGCGGCCCCGACAAGTTCTATTACATCGGCTGGCTGCGCTTCAAGAGCGCCACCGGCAAGAGCCCGTTCGACGTCGTCACCGACTGCGTCACGCGCTGCGTCGGCAATGCCACCGGCACCGGCCTGCCGCTCGAGCAGCCGACGGGCTCCGGTTTCTACGCGATCCAGCCTGGCCTCACGTGGCTCTTTCCGTCCGACCCGGTGGTGTTCTTCGGCAACCTGAGCTATCTGCACAGCTTCAGCCGCGACAATCTCAGCCTCACGATTCGCGATGGACAGAAGGACTTCATCGGCAAGGTGCAGCCCGGCGACATCTGGGGTTTCAATATCGGCATGGGCCTCGCGCTGAACGAGAAAGCGTCGGTGAGCCTCGGCTACGACCAGAGCATCGTACTGCCGACGAAACAGAACGGCCAGACGGTACCCAGTTCGGTGCGCGTGATCCTCGGCTCACTGCTCCTCGGTTACTCGTACCGGTTGTCGCCGAAGACCACGCTGAATCTCTCGATCGGCGCCGGCCTCACACGCGACACGCCGGACGTGGTCATGACGCTGCGCGTGCCGATTGCATTCTGATCGCCCGCGTGCGCGTGCGGCGGGCCGCGCGGCGCACGCGGGCCTCGGCGCGCCAGTGCGCGCTCATCTGCCATTCATCGGTCGCTCACCGAGCCTTCATCGCCCCGGCAACACGCCGATCAACGCATTGTTCAGCGTCGACATCACGTTCAGGTTCTTGAACGTCGACAGTGTGTTGACGGTCGTGTTGATCGTCGTCACCGCCTGGATTTGCTGGTTGTTCAACGTGTTCTGGATTACCGCGCCGGTCAGCGCCGGCAGCGCGGCGGGCTGCGCGGCGTTGCCGGCGCCGACCTGGATCAGCGCGCCCGCGTTCGCGGCCGCCAGCGCCTGCGCCTGTTGCGCGGTGATATGACTGATGTCCGGGATGTTGAAGCTGGTCGTCGTGACCAGATTGCCGTTCACGAACGCGACACGCGACACGCCGAACGAAACCTTCAGACCGCTCGGCATATCGAAGCCGCCGCGCATCGCATCGAGGCGCGCGTCGCTGAGCGCGATCGCGCCGGCTGCCGGCCAGTTCCGTTCCTGCGCGCCGCCCGGCTCCACTGCCGGCGGCCCTGCCGCGCACTCCGCCATCGCGAGCGGCGCGGCACGCAGGATCGGCACCTCGCCGGCCCGCGACTCCGCAGGCGCCGCATCCGCGCCCGCGTTCGCGGCGGATGCCTCGACGACGCCGCTCGCCTGCGCGACCGGCACGTCGGTCGCGGCCAGCGCGTCGTCCTGCATCGCCACCGCACTCACGGACGTCACCCCGCCGCACACCATCACGGCGATGCCGGCGATGTTCCTGGTCTGGGATCTCATGACGGTCCTCAAAAGTCGTTCGGGCCGTGCTTCGGCATCACGACGTTGTACAGGCCGTCGCGCGCGATACCGGTGTAGAGCGGCGCGCTGGGCGCGACGCGCCAGTCACGCGGGTCGTTGAACACCGCCAGCTCGGGCCGGTTGTGAATCACGAAAATCACATGGTCTTCCCACTTCTGCTCGAAGCTCGCCAGCGACATCGGGCGCGTGCCGGTGGCAGGATCGCCGACGAGCACACGCCCGTCACGCAGCCCCTTCACGACCACGAAATGGTGATAGCCGTGCTCGGTGATCAACACGATCGCCGGCGTGTGCGTCCTGGCGAGCGTCTGCAACGGCAGCTCGAACCCGTCCGCGACGAAGCCGTGCGCGTCGAGAAACCGCCGGATGTCGAGCAGCGAGAAGCCCTGCTGGCGAATCTTCTCCTGATTGCCGTTCTCCCACATCTGGGCGAAGGCGGTCTGCTCGGTCATCGGATAGTCATACTGATAAGTCAGCAGCGTCGCGACGGCAGCCGACCCGCAACTGAAATCGAATTGCTGCTTGACGGTGCGCTTGAAGCGGGCCTCCTTGAGACTCGTGACGTGCATCGCATAGCCTGCGCCCGCCGGATCGACGACCGTCATCTCGTCCGCCCATGCAATCGGGACGGACAGCGCGTAAGCGAGCGCCGCGATGCATGCTGCGGCAACCGGTCTCATCGCTCAGTTCCCGAAGCGCACGTTGAGCACCGTCGCGTTCTGAATCAGCACGTTGGCGCCGGTATTCTGGATGACCGTGGGCAGGCCGCTCGCATTGGCGAACGAGCCGTCGGCGATCGAATTCGAGCCGGTCGACACGCGGTTCGCCACGTTGTCGGTCACCGCGCCGGTCAGATAGTTTTGGCCGATCAGCGCATCGCCGCCCCGATGCTCGTCGAGCTGGTCAGGCGTCATCGCGACACCGAAGCCGCCCGCTTGAGCGGTCGCGGTGTCGGTCGCAGCGGGTATGGCTGCCGCAGGGGGCGCGACGGCCGCGGCCGGATCGGCGTGATCCGCGCGCGCGGCGGGTAGGGAAGGTGCCGCTGCCGGCGCAACATCGGCGGAGGCCTCCGCCGCAACGGTTCGCGACCCGTCAGCCGTGGCATGGGCCGTCAGGCCCGGCAGCAGCGCCGCAGGCAATATCACCAGCAAAAGTGCCGTTCGGATTCGCATGGCTGTCTCCTTGGTCCCTGCGCGAGCCGGCTCGAAACCGGCGCACAGGGAGCGGAATCCGCGTGACCGTCGATCGACGGAAATCAGCCCGGCCTGCGCCAACGAGAGCGAGACGGCCGTTCGGCCATCCCGCCCTCGCCGGCGGTCCTGTCCATCGGCGATGGAATGCAAGTCGCGGGCTCGCCTGCGCCCGCGTCAATGCATCCGGCTCGCCAGGACCGGCCGGCCGGCTAACGTCCTACGGACAGGTTCGCCTGCACGGTCACGGCCTGCTGAACGAACGACGCCATGCCGCTGTTCTGGTTGGCGACCATGATGCCCGCGGCGGTCTGGCCGACGCTCGCCATCGCGTTGGACATGTTGAACGTCCCCGCGTTGACCGCATTGGCTCCGCCTGCGCCACCCGCGCCGCCGACCGCGCCGTTACCGACGCCGCCGTTGCCGGTGCCGCCTGCCCCGCCCGCGCCGCCCATCGCGCCCACCGCGCCGCTACCCGCGGTTGCGCCGCCGTTGCTGGCCGTCGTCGTCGCGCCGCCGTTCGTCGCGCCGCCACCCGTGCCCGCGCCGCCGGCACCGCCGTTGCCCGCCGTGGCCGCCGCCGCGCCGCCGGTGCCGCCCGCGGCCGCACCCGCGCCGCCGATGCCTGCGCCCGATCCACCCGAAGCGGTCGACGTACCCGCCGACCCTGCGCCGCCTGAGCCACTGCCCGAGCCGGTGCCGGTACCCGTGCCGGTGCCGGTGCCGCTGCCGGCCGATGCCGACGCGCTTCCGCTGCCATGATTCCTGGCCCACGCGGAGCCGGGATTGGCTGTGCCGGTGCCGCCGCCCCAGCCTGTGCCGCTGCCCTTGCCGGAACCGCCTACGCCGACCGAGGCCGCGATCGCGCCGCCGCCCGTGCCGGAGCCGGAGCCGCCGCTCGCAGTGGCATTGCCGCCGCCCCCGCCGCTGGCGTCAGGTGAGCCGCCGGCTCCGCCGCCGCCGCCGTTGCCGGTGCCGGCCGTCGCGCTGCCATTGCTGGCGTTGCCCGCCGTGGCGCTGCCGTTATGCGCGCTGCCGCCTTTGCCGCCGGCGCCGCCTGCACCGCCGCTTCCGCCATTACCGCCGATGCCGCCGTAGCCATACCCGTTGCCGCCCTTGCCGCCGCTTCCGCCGGCCGCGCTGCCCGAGTTGGTCGCGTTGTTGCCGATGCCCCAGACCTGGACATTGCTCACGTACCCGTCGAGTTTGCTGATCGCGACGATCTTGGTGCTGTTGTACGAATCCTGGTAGACACTCGCGCCAGGCGAAACTTCATTCGCATTGGACCCGGTGGAGCTGGTCTGGGTTGAGCTGACTGCGTTGCTGAGAGTGTTCGATCCGTCATCGGCTTTCTGACTGCATGTCGAACTGGTATCGCTGCTGCATGGATTCGCCATTGCGTAGCCGCTGCATCCCAAGGCGAGAAGCGCAGCAGACGCCAATAGAGTTTTGCGCATGAAATCCTCCTGAAGTAACGAGGAACGGCTTGGCCAACTGCACCAATCCGGAGGACAACACGCATCGGCGATGCCAATCCCGCCAGCTGCCTGACGACAGGGAGCCGGTTGGATGCTTTGCGCGACATAACCCGCCTCGCCCGATTCCGGCATGCGATTTATGTTTCAGGTCTGAAACGTGTCGATCGGCACGGGGCCGGGACACCCTCGACCCGCGGATGGATTTCTCTATGTATTCAAACGCTTGTCCGATCTTCCGAAGAAGGTCCCTGCAAGCGCGGAATGTTTCACTTTTGAACGGCCGCGGCCGGCCCATACGGGTATGCCCGTAGCACCGGATATTCAATCCCAATCGCAAACGCAGGCCCGGCAAGGACGCCCGCCGAATTCATTCCGATGAGGCATCAAAATCCCGCATGGAGTGCCATTTAGAAATGTTTCGACTATGATTCGGCGCTTTTTCCTCGGATCCTGTCCGCGGCGAGCGCGGGCGCGCGCGGGTCCGGTTATCGGCCGGAACGAGGATTCCTGACGGCAAGCGCCGTGGAATGGCGACGCAAATCCCGCCGAGGTGCGCCGCACGTGACCCACGGGCTGCCTGCGGTGCAACCGCGTGCGGGTACCGGCAGGCTGCCGCTCAAAACGCAGGCGAAACGCCCCCGTGCTTCGCTGGCACGCTCCCGCCAGATCGGTTCGCACTCCTCTGCTTCTCGACGAACCGCCGCACATCATCGTCCGCCGGACGCGACAGGATGTCGTCCGGCGTGCCGTCGCGCAGGATCGCGATCCGGTCGCCGATCCGCGATGCGTCGTCGAGATCGTGCGCGATGAAGCGGCTACGCGACGCCGCTCGACCGCTTCATCCGGCAGGCCGCATCGCGGCCTGCGGCGCGCGTGCCGGACGCCGCAACATGAGCCGCGACCGACGGCCTCCGCAGGGTCGATGAAAGAAAGCGTGTCAGGATGCGGGCATCACGCCACCTGTCCGATGGCGGCCCTGCGCATCGTCACGATGCGCGCGGGCGGAATATTTGCCCACACGATTCGGCTGGCATCGGCAACGAATGCCGGATCGCGCAGCGGGTGACGCTCGGGCACGCGCAGGTCGTAGGTGAACTGGATCATCACGCCGTCGACCGACAGCACACGCTCGCACTGCCCGACGATCGCCGTCACGTCCTCGCGCGGCAACGTGCGCAGCGGCAGGCAGGACACGATCGCGTCGACGCGCGCATCGGGCGGCAGCAGCCGCTCGAGCTGCCGCGCGTCGCCCGATACGATCGAAATCCCGGGAAAGCGCCGTCGCAGGTGCTGCACGAACGCCGGCGCCCGCTCGACCACGACGAGGCGCCCCGGCGCGACGCCGCGTTCGAGCAACGCGGCGGTGATCGCACCGGTGCCGCCGCCGAGCTCGACGACGAGCCCGTCGCCGTCCGGCACCGCATCGGCCATCTCGCGCGCCAGATGCCGCGAACTCGGGCACAACGCGCCCACCGCGGCCGGGCGGCCGACCCACTCTCGCACGAACAGTGCCGAGACACGCAACGCATTCGGCCAGATCATCGGCCAACCTTGCGCGGTTGCGCCATCAGCTTCGGCGTGCCAATGACTGCCTGTAACAGGGCTACGACGCCACGGGGCTCTTTCACGTGCATCCTCCTGAACAAATCCGTCCGCCACGCACGCGCGGCGCTCCATCGATTCTAGGAAATGCAAACTTAAGGCGACGTGAAGATTGTCCCTGATTGCGCCGCCACTGCCGGCCGTGCAATCGACGGCTTCCCGCTCGGCGGTCGACGCGCCGCCGAAGCTGCGCGGGATACCGCGCGCCGACGATCGTGACCTGCCGCAGGGCCGTCTCGAGCGCCGACGGTTCGCCGCTCGATGGTTCGCGCCGCCTCACCGCCTCACCGCAGATTGGTCCGCGCCAGCTCGACGATCTCGTCGCCGCGCCCGCTGAGGATCGCGCGCAGCATGAACAGGCTGAAGCCCTTCGCATGCGCGAACTCGATCTTCGGCGGCATCGCCAGTTCGTACTTCGACGTCACGACGTCGACGACCGCCGGCCCGTCGTGCGCGAATGCGGTGCGCAGCGCGTGCTCGACGTTCTCCGAATGCTCGACGCGCACGCTGAAGATCCCCGCGCCCTTCGCGATCGCCGCGAAGTCGGTCGGGCTCAGGTCGACGTTCGTGTCGAGATAGCCGGCCGCCTTCAGCTCCATCGACACGAAGCCGAGCAGGCTGTTGTTGTAGACGACGATCTTGATCGGCAGGTCGAGCTGGCGCGCGGTCAGAAGATCGCCGAGCAGCATCGACAGCCCGCCGTCGCCCGACAGCGACACGACCTGCCGCCCAGGATGCGCGCCCTGCGCGCCGAGCGCCTGCGGCATCGCGTTCGCCATCGAGCCGTGATTGAACGAACCATGCAGCTGGCGCTTGCCGTTCATCGTCAGGTAACGCGCGGCCCACAGCGTCGGCGTGCCGACGTCGGCCGTGAAGATCGCGTCGTCGGCCGCGACTTCGTCGACGATCTTCGTCAGGTATTGCGGATGGATCGCGCGGCCCGGCGGCTCGGCCACCGCGAGATCGTCGAGGCCCTTGCGCGCGGCCGCGTAATGCTTCAATGCGTTCTCGAGGAAGCGCCGCTGCGTCTTGCGCGTGAGGCGCGGCAGCAGCGCGGCGATCGTTTCCTTCACGGTGCCGACGAGCCCGAGCGCGAGCGGCGCGCGATGGCCGAGCTGCGAGCCCTTCCAGTCGATCTGCGCGACCTTCGCATTCGTCGGATAGAACGGCCGGTACGGGAAGTCCGTGCCGAGCATCAGCAGCGTGTCGCACGATTCCATCGCGTGATAGCCGGAGCTGAAGCCGATCAGCCCCGTCATCCCGACGTCGAACGGGTTGTCCCATTCGACGAACGGCTTGCCGCGCAGCGCATGCACGACCGGCGCGCCGAGCGTGTCGGCCAGCGCGACCACTTCGTCGTGCGCGCCCTGCGTGCCGCTGCCGCACAGCAGCGTGACCGCGTCCGACCCATTGAGCAGCGCCGCGAGCCGGTCGAGATCGGCGTCCGCCGGCAGGATCGACGGCGGCGCCGATTCGCTCCACGCGGGCGCTTCCTCCGGGCCGTCGCCGAGCGCGATGTCGCCCGGCAGCACGATCACCGCGACGCCGCGCTCCTCGATCGCGGTGCGCATCGCGCGCGCGAGCACGCGCGGGAACTGCGACGCGTTCGTCACGAGTTCCGCGAAATGGCTGCATTCGCGGAACAGGTCCTGCGGATGGGTTTCCTGGAAGTAGCCGAGGCCGATCTCGGTCGACGGAATGTGCGCGGCGATCGCGAGCACCGGCTGGTGATTGCGGTGGCAGTCGTAGAGGCCGTTGATCAGGTGCAGGTTGCCGGGGCCGCAGCTGCCGGCGCACACCGCGAGCCGCCCGGTCGACGCGGCATCCGCGCCCGCGGCGAACGCCGCGCTTTCCTCGTGCCGCGTATGCATCCAGCGGATCGAGCCGATCTGGCCCAGGCTGAACGACAAGCCGTTCAGGCTGTCGCCCGTCACGCCCCAGATGCGCTCGACGCCCGCTGCCGCCAGCGTCTTCGCCAGGTATTCCGCCATCGTCTGTCTAGCCATCATGCCCTCGCTCGTTGATCGGTCGTCACACGATTGAATCGGCTCCGGCAGCCGCCTTCGCCGCTGACCGAACGAGCATACGCGATCGTGCCGCGCGGCGTCGTGAAGACGCGGGCGCCCCGCGCGGCGACGCGCAGCGACGCGCAGCGGCCGGACCGCGGCAGTCCGCCCCTTTCGACGGCGTCGGGCAATCGTCGGCGCGTTGTCGCCGTTTCGTCTGAAACCTGAAACCGGACGGGGCATCGGCGGCCCCGCGCTCAGCCCCAGTCGGACGCCGACTCGTCCGGATCGACGAGCGTCAGCCCGGCCGCCGGCAGCGGCAGCGCGGTCTTGTAGCGCACCTGCTTCAGCGCGAAGCTCGACCGGATATTCGACACGCCGGGAATCGTCGTCAGCCGCTCGATGATGAAGCGCTCGAGCGTGCGCATGTCGGGCATCACGACGCGCAGCAGATAGTCGGCGTCGCCCGACATCAGGTAACACTCCATCACCTCGGGCCGCTGCGAGATCGCCTCCTCGAAACGCTGCAGCGCATCCTCGACCTGCTTCTCGAGGCTGACCTGGATGAACACGTTGATCCGCAGCCCGAGCGGCTCGGGATCGAGCAGCGTGACCTGCTGGCGGAACAACCCGAGCTTCTCCAGCGCGCGCACGCGGTTGAAGCACGGCGTGGCGGACAGGTTCACCGCGCGCGCGAGCTCCGCGTTCGTGATGCGCGCGTTCTGCTGCAGCTGGTTCAGGATGCCGATGTCGATGCGGTCGAGCCGACGCGGGTTTGCGCTCATGGTCGAAATATTCCGGAAGAGTGGCTACATCCGGAATATTTACACTATCCGTGAGCGAAATCCCAATGAAATCAGACGCATATTTTGCGGATCGGCGGGTAGCATGATCCGACCGATTGCCACTGATTGCGCGCCGCTCCGAACCGGCGCGCGGGGAGACCTGCGATGACGGACCTGTCGAACGGAATCGACGCCACACGGCGCGCGGGCGCGGCTCACGCCGACGCCGACCCGGAAGAAACCGCCGAATGGCTGGAAGCGCTCGACGCCGTCGTCGCGCACGTCGGCAAGGAACGCGCGCAGTACCTGCTCGGCCGGCTCGCCGCGCATGCGCACACCCGCGGGCTCGCGGCGCCGCGCGGCCCCGTCACGCCGTACCTGAACACGATCGCCGCGCACGAACAGCCGCCGTATCCGGGCGACGCCGAGCTCGAGGAACGGCTGTCTGCCGCGCTGCGCTGGAACGCGCTCGCGATGGTCGTGCGCGCGAACCGCGCATACGGCGAACTCGGCGGCCACATCGCGAGCTACGCGTCGGCGTCGGACCTGTTCGAAGTCGGCTTCAACCATTTCTTCCGAGCGGCGCCGGCCGACGCAGGCGATGAAAGCGGCCCGAACGGCGACCTCGTGTACTTCCAGCCGCATTCGTCGCCAGGCGTGTATGCGCGTGCGTATCTCGAAGGCTTCCTCACCGAAGATCACCTGAAGCACTACCGTCGTGAAATCGCCGGGCCCGGGCTGTGTTCGTATCCGCATCCGTGGCTGATGCCGGATTTCTGGCAGTTCCCGACCGGCTCGATGGGCATCGGCCCGATCAACGCGATCTACCAGGCGCGCTTCATGCGCTACCTGCAGCATCGCGGGCTCGCGAACACCGCCGGCCGCACCGTGTGGGGCTTCTTCGGCGACGGCGAGATGGACGAGCCCGAATCGCTCGGCGCGCTGTCGCTCGCCGCGCGCGAAGGGCTCGACAACCTCGTGTTCGTGATCAACTGCAACCTGCAGCGGCTCGACGGCCCGGTGCGCGGCAACGGCCGCGTGATCGACGAGCTCGAAGCGCTGTTCGCCGGCGCCGGCTGGAACACGATCAAGGTGCTGTGGGGCTCCGACTGGGATCCGCTGTTCGCGCGCGATCACGCGGGCGCCCTCGCGCGCGCGTTCGCCGACACCGTCGACGGCCAGTTCCAGACCTTCTCCGCGAACGACGGCGCGTACAACCGCGCGCGCTTCTTCAGCGGCGACCCGGCGCTCGAAGCGCTGGCCGCCCAGCTCACCGATGCGGAAATTGACCGCCTGCGCCGCGGCGGCCACGACGCGCGCAAGCTGCACGCCGCGTATGCGCGCGCGCTCGCCCATCGCGGCCAGCCGACCGTGATCCTCGCGAAAACGATGAAGGGTTATGGAATGGGCACGGCCGGCCAGGGGCGGATGACCACGCACCAGCAGAAGAAGCTCGACGTCGACGACCTGAAGGCGTTCCGCGACCGTTTCCGGTTGCAGCTGTCGGACCACGACGTCGAGCAGTTGAAGTTTTACAAACCAGCGGAAGACAGCCCGGAAATGCGTTACCTGCATGCCCGCCGGGCTGCCCTGGGAGGCTATCTGCCCAGAAGGCGGATGGCGGCATCGAAGGGGCTGACCGTCCCTTCGATGCCGGCCTGGGGTGCGTTCGCGCTGGAGGCGGCCGGCCGCGAGATGTCGACGACGATGGCGCTCGTGCGGATGCTCGCCGCGTTGATCAAGGATCGCGACATCGGTCCGCGCGTCGTGCCGATCGTCGCCGACGAGGCGCGCACGTTCGGCATGGCGAGCCTGTTCCGGCAGGTCGGCATCTACTCGCCGCTCGGACAGCGCTACGAACCGGAGGATCTCGGCTCGATGCTCTACTACCGCGAGGACACGCGCGGCCAGATCCTCGAAGAAGGGATTTCGGAAGCCGGCGCGGTGTCGTCGTGGATCGCCGCCGCGACCGCGTACAGCGTGCACGACCTGCCGATGCTGCCGTTCTACATCTACTACTCGATGTTCGGCTTCCAGCGGATCGGCGACCTGATCTGGGCCGCCGCCGACCAGCGCTCGCGCGGCTTCCTCGTCGGCGCGACGTCGGGCCGCACGACGCTCGGCGGCGAGGGCCTGCAGCACCAGGACGGCAGCAGCCATCTCACGGCGTCGACGATTCCGAACTGCCGCGCTTACGACCCGGCGTTCGCGTACGAAGTCGCGACGATCGTCGATGCCGGCATGCGCGAGATGGTCGAACAGCAGCGCGACGTGTTCTATTACGTGACCGTGATGAACGAGAACTATGCGCAGCCGTCGATGCCCGACGACGATCCGGCCGCCCGACGCGAAGGCATCCTGAAGGGCATGCATCGGCTGCCGTCCGCAGTGAACGCGACCGCGCGCGTGCAGTTGTTCGGCGCGGGCGCGATTCTCGGCGAGGTGCTCGCCGCGCAGCGGATGCTGCAGGACGACTGGGGGATCGATGCAGCCGTGTGGAGCGTCACGAGTTTCAGCGAGTTGCAGCGCGACGGGATGGAAGCCGAACGGCTGTCTCGGCTCGGCGACGGATCGGCATCGTCGTATGTCACGCGGATGCTTGAAGGAACGCATGGCCCGGTAATCGCCGCGACCGATTACGTGCGTGCGGTGCCCGAACTGATCCGCGCGTACGTGCCGCGCCGCTACGTGACGCTCGGCACCGACGGGTTCGGCCGCAGCGACACGCGCGACGCACTGCGCGCGTTCTTCGAAGTCGATCGCGCGAGCATCGTGCTCGCCGCGCTGAAGGCGCTGGCTGATGACGGGGAACTCGATGCGACTATCGTGCGCGACGCGCGGGAGCGTCTCGGCAAGACCTCGTATCCGGGCGTCGCGCCATGGCAGCGCTGATCGGGCGACGCGATCGAGCGGCAGCCGACGACAATTCGTCGACCGAAACAATACGGCCGGCTAGCCGAACAGGCGAGGATCCAGCGCGAACGCTTCCTTGCCGATCACTTTCACACTTGAAGCAAAATCCGCATGCAGCGGGTTCAGCAGCAAGTTGAAGTCGGTCGGGCAGACGACGGACGGTACGCGCATCGCCAACTGCTCGCCCGCTTCGAGCCAGGCCTGCCCGATTCGGGCGGTCGACTCCGGGTCCTGCGACAGTACTGCCCAGTCGTCCGGCAGGTCCGGCTGGTACGCGTGGTCATGCACGGTGTCGGGCACTTCCAGCGTCACCAAATAAAATCCGCCTGCCGGAAGCAACCCGGACATATGGACGAGCGCCTCGAGCAACGACGTCGACGCATGGCAGCAGGTATACAGCACCCGCATGCCGCGAGGATTCCAGCGGCCGCCTGCGATCGCCGCGCCGTTCCCGCTCAGGTCGTCGGCCAGGTAGTGCCCCTTTCGTTCTTTCGCGAGACGATACAACCTCACGCGCCGACCCCGAACTGGGCGCGGTTCAGAATGTCGCGCACCCGGTCGTAGCCGGGCTGTACGTCGAGCACTTCAAGCGGCTTCAAACCGTCGAGCTCCGCGTTCGCCCGGTTCATCCACGCCGCTGCGCGTTCGCCGTCCTCAAACAGTTCGGTGGCGAGACCCCGGACATAGAGCACGCGCGCAACGCGATCGGATTCGCCTTGCGACAACCGGTCGTGTTTGGCAATTTTCCGCAGAATGGTCGAACTGGGCAGGCTCAGCGCGCTCAAGAGGGTCTGAACCGGCACGCCGAGCAACTCGCGCGCGACGCGCTCGATGATGACCGCGTCGAAACCCTCCGCAATCGCGCGCCGCTGCGACATCGGCGCCATCCGGGCAAAGGTATCGAAATCGCCCTTGGCGGCGCCCAGGCCGTTCGAGCTACTCGCCTGAGGCGCGGCAGCCCGCTTGGCCGGCTGACGGGCCGCCGGTGTGGTTGCTGCCATGGAAACTCCCAAATGGGTTAATTGGAATTCTCATTGTATACACTCGATCGGGAATTTTCAATCGACCAAACGGCATATCCGTAACCAGGGCAATCGACGGCGCTCCGCACTAAACCGGCAGCGCATGCGTCGACAGAATCTCCTTGAGCACCATGAACGAGCGCACCTGCCGCACGCCGGGCAGGTACAGCAGCTGTTCGGCGTGCAAGCGATTGAAGCTCTCGTTGTCGCGCGTGCGGACCAGCATGAAGTAGTCGAATTCGCCGGTCACCACGTGGCACTCGACGCATCCCGACACCTTCTGCGCAGCCTTCTCGAAATCGGCGAACGCCTCCGGCGTCGAGCGATCGAGCACGAAGCCGATCACGACCAGCATCCCGGCACCGAGCGGCTTCGGATCGAGCAACGCGACGATGCCGCGGATCAACCCCATCTCCTTCAGTCGCTCGACGCGCCTCAGGCATGCCGGCGCGCTCAGCTTCACCTTCGCAGCGAGGCTCACGTTCGAGATCGACGCGTCCTGCTGCAGCTGCCGCAGGATCGCGCGGTCGATGCGATCGAGCGTCGGCGCGGCATCGGCGGGGGCGGCGCTGCTGCGATCTAATTTCATTGCGTCTCCGATGAATTCTGCGAACCAAAATTATCTGCTTATGCTTTTCTACATCGATAACGTAGGCGTTCGCCACTTATTTCGCAAGCTCATTTCCCGGCGTCCTGCCTATCATCTTTGTATCGGGACACGGCGCACCGGCCGCACGCGACCGATCCGATTTCCTGCCCACCGTCTTTCGGAGACTGTCGATGAACCTGCAACGTTTCCCCCGTTATCCGCTCACGTTCGGCCCGACGCCGATCCAGCCGCTCAAGCGCCTGAGCGCGCATCTCGGCGGCAAGGTCGAGCTGTACGCGAAGCGCGAGGACTGCAACAGCGGCCTCGCGTTCGGCGGCAACAAGACGCGCAAGCTCGAATACCTCGTGCCCGACGCACTCGCGCAAGGTGCCGACACGCTCGTGTCGATCGGCGGCGTGCAGTCGAACCAGACGCGCCAGGTCGCGGCCGTCGCCGCGCATCTCGGAATGAAATGCGTGCTCGTGCAGGAACATTGGGTGAACTACGAGGATCCCGTGTACGACCGCGTCGGCAACATCCAGCTGTCCCGGATGATGGGCGCCGACGTGCGGCTCGTCGCCGACGGCTTCGACATCGGCATTCGCCGCAGCTGGGAAGAAGCGATGGAGAGCGTGCGGCAGGCGGGCGGCAAGCCGTATCCGATTCCGGCCGGCTGTTCCGAGCATCCGCTCGGCGGGCTCGGCTTCGTCGGCTTCGCGGAGGAAGTGCGCGCGCAGGAAGCGCAGCTCGGATTCAAGTTCGATTACGTCGTGGTCTGCTCGGTCACGGGCAGCACGCAGGCGGGGATGGTCGTCGGCTTCGCGGCCGACGGACGCGCGGATCGCGTGATCGGCATCGATGCGTCGGCGAAGCCGGAGCAGACGCGCGAACAGATCACGCGCATCGCGCGGCATACGGCCGAACTGGTCGGCCTGGGGCGCGACATCGGCGAACGGGACGTCGTGCTCGACACGCGTTACGGCGGGCCCGAATACGGTTTGCCGAGCGACGGCACGCTCGAGGCGATTCGTCTGTGCGCGCGACTGGAAGGCATGCTGACCGATCCCGTCTACGAAGGAAAATCGATGCACGGGATGATCGACAAGGTGCGCCTCGGCGAATTCGAACCGGGGTCGAAGGTGCTGTATGCGCATCTCGGCGGCGTGCCGGCGTTGAGTGCGTATTCGGAGATCTTTCGCAACGGGTGATGAACCGGCGCGCGCGGCGGGCGCGTGCCGCCGCGGCGCGCCGCAACCCTAAGCGCTCCGCTCCCCGCTATCGGGCAACAGACGTTCGAGCGCGGCGTCGATCTCTTGCCGGAACCCGGACCAGCAGCGCTCGACCGCACCGATATCGCCGTCGTTCGCCGCGCGCTCCATCCGGGCACATGCGTCGCTGGCAGCGACGTCGCCTACCAGTGCGAAACCGCCGCGCATCGAATGCAGTTCGACCTTGATCCGCTCGAGATCGCCGGTCGCGAGCGCATCGCCGATCGCCGCCAGCGACTTCAGGGTTGCGTCGTTCAGGGTGTTGCGAATCTCGATCGACACGCGGGTCGGACCGCCTGCCTCGTCGGCGACGGTGACGGCCGCAAGATGGCGCGCCGCCTGCCGGCGCAGCACTGCATCAAGCGCCTGAATCGACAGCGGCTTGAGCACGACCTCCGCCACGCCGGCCGCGACGCACCGACGGTAATCGTCGTCAGTCGCATGCGCGGTCATCGCGATCACCGGCACCGTCGAACCCTGCTCGTGAAGCAGCCTCGCCAGCGCAAAGCCGTCGAGTTCGGGCATGCCCAGATCGGTCAGCACGATGTCGAACGGATGGGCGAAGTACGCACGCATCGCTTCGGCACCGTTCGTCACGATCGTCGCGTCGTGACCGAGCACGTCGAACTGATCCTGCAACAGCGCGCGACTCGCCGGATGATCCTCGGCGACCAGCACGCGCAGCGGCTCGCCGTCTTCGCGCGGCGGCGGCGCGTCGCCATCGTCGCCATCGTCGCCATCGTCGCCACCGTCGCGACCGTCGTCTCCGTGACCCGCGACCGGCGCCGGCAGCGCCGCGCACCAGCCGGCCGGTGCCGCAGGCAACGGCAGCGCGGCGACGAAGGTCGTGCCTTCGCCGAGCCGGCTGGCGACGCTCAACTCACCGCCCATCAGCTTCGCGATGCGCTGGCACAGCGGCAATCCGAGCCCCGTGCCGCCGAAGCGCCGATAGATCGACGCGTCGGCCTGGATATACACGTCGAACAGCGTCGCCATGCTGCCCTCGGGAATGCCGACGCCCGTATCGCTCACGGCAATCTCGACCGCGCGCCCGCCCGCGCCGGCCGGCGCGATGCGCGCCTCGATCGTCACGTCGCCGTGCGTAGTGAACTTGATCGCGTTGCTGACGAGATTCGCCACGAGCTGCTGCAGCCGCACCGGATCGCCGACGTAGCCGTCGGCGAGCTCGGGCGCCAGCCGGCACGCGAGCGTCAGGCGCTTCGCTTCGGCAAGCGGCCTGAAAATCGCGGCGACGTCGCGCAGCACGCCGCGCAGATCGAACGGAATATGCTCGAGCGCCATCTGGTTCGACTCGGCCTTCGACAGGTCGAGCACGTCGTTGATCACGCGCAGCAGCGCATCGGACGACGACATGATCGTCGCCAGCCGGCGCCGCAGCGGCGTCGGCATCGCCCCGCGCTCCATCAGCTCCAGATTGCCGATGATCGCGTTGAGCGGCGTGCGGATCTCGTGGCTCATCGTCGCGAGAAACGTCGATTTCGCGCGGTTCGCCTGCTCGGCGGCTTCGCGTGCTTCGCTCAGCGACGCCTCCGCCTGCTTGCGGGCCGTGATGTCGAGCAGCGTGCACAGCAGCACGTCAATCCCGCGATACTTGGTGCGCACGATGTGCGCGTCCAGGTACACGGTATCGCGCCCGCGGCGCTCGACGGGCAGCTCGTGCGTGACGAGCGCGCGGGTGCCGCCGCCGCGTGCGCCGTCGCGGTACGCGCGCCACAGGCGCTTGCCGAGCGGCTCGCCCGCCCCCTCCCGGTCGTACGCGAGCATCGCGTCGTTGCGCACGATCGCTTCGCCGTCGGCCAGCGACAGCAGCACGAGCCCGGCCGGCGCCGTGCGGATCAGCGTCCGGTTGAGCGCCTCGCTCTCGATCAGGCGGATCGCGCGCCGGTTCGCGACGCGCAGCGCGCGCCGGTCGAACGTGACGATCGCGAACCACAGCACGGTAATCGCCAGCAACGCGCCGCCGACCGTCAGGCTCGCGGATGCGGCGACTGCCGCCAGCACGCTGCGCCACGAGAACGTCGTCACCAGCACCAGATCGGTGTCGGGCAGCGCGTCGCCGATCACGAAGCGGCCGCCGATGCGGCGCGCGGCCGCGCGCTCGCCGTGCGAATGCTTTGCCTCTTCGAGCGCGTACGCGATCATCCTGCGATCGGACGACTGGCCGCCGAGGACGTCGCCGTCCCCATCGACGAGCGCGTAGCTGCGGTCGATCTCGTGCGACGCGAGCAAATCCTCCGTCTGTGAACGGGCATTGAACATGAACCAGCCGACCGGCCGGCCGGCCGCGTCGCGAAACGGCTGCGCGACGCGCAGCACCGTACGCCCGAGCAGCGGATCGAAGCGTGCGTCCACGAGCGTGCCGCTGTCGCCCGTGCGCGCCTGCGGCAGCGCGCTGTCCTCGCGCGGCATCAACTCATGCCGCAACGTCGCGAGATCGACGCCGGGCGGCAGCGCGAGCGCGCGCTGGGCGAGTTCGCGGCCCACCACGCCGAGAAACTCGCCATTCAGCCCGATCACGTAGCCGCTCAAGCCCGAATGCACGGTTTGCGCGGTCGGCAGGATCGTCACTTCGGCCTGCCGCAATATGATCGCCAGATACGCGGCATAACTCTCGGCCGGATGGGCCCGCGTCACGTTCGCGAGCGCGACGAACGTCGGCTGCCCGCCGCGCCCGCGGTACACCAGCTTGCCGCCGTCGGCCGCGAAGCGCGCGAGCACGTCGGGCGACGCGTAATCGCCGCGCCGCCACAGCAGCTCCATGTTGTCGACGTAGCGGTTCAGCAGGACCTTGGTCACCTGCAGCTCGGCCTGGAGTTCGGCCTTGCGCCCGAGGAACGCCGAACGCGATCGCGCCAGATAATCGTGGACGTCGAGCCGCATCACGAGCAGTGCGCACAACAGGATGAATGCGGTGATCGCGGCGCCGCCGCCGTACAGCAGCGCCTGCTGCTGGCGCCGGACGCGGCCGGGGTCGAAGGGTTTGCCGCCCATCGCGGCGTGCCGTTTGAGTTTGTCTGGCATGCGTTCGGGTGATGAGGATGGCGGGCGTGCCGCGCATGGCCGGCGCGACCGGCCGGCCACGCTATTCGGGCGCGCCCGGTGTGCCCGGCGCGGGCGACGCCGACGCGTCGGGGAGCTTCCCCTCGTCGGCATAGCGAATCAGGTCGGCATCGCGGACGATGCCGAGCTTCTTCATCGCACTCGACTTCTGCGAGCTGATGGTCTGCTTGCTGCGATGGAGCTGCGCGGCGATCTCGCCGACCGTGTAGCCGGCGCAGAACAACCGCACGACCTCGATCTCGCGCGTCGTCAGCGCACGGGCGATCGGCGTCGTATCGATGTCCTGCAGCAGCTGCTTGACGTGCGGCGACATGTAGTTCGCGCCGACATAGGCCGCATGCACGGCGCCGATCAGGTGCGAGATCGCGTCGGACTTGCTGAGGATGCAGCTCACGCCCTGCCGGTGAATCGCATACAGCACGCTTGGATTGTCGATCATCGTGATCGTCACGATATGCAGCGCGGGAAAGCGGCGCTGCAGGAACGACAGCAGCCCGAGGCCGTCGCCGTACTTGCCGCCCGGCATCACGTAATCCAGCACCAGCACGTCGCTCTGCTGCGCGTCGAGCGCGGCGACCAGATCCGTCGAATTCGATACGGTGCCGACGAGCCGGATCGTGCTGTTGCCCTGAAGCGCCTGCGACATGCCGAGCGCGGACGCCGGATGATCGTCGGCCACCATCACGCGCACAAAGAATTCGTCCATGTTCTTGTATCCCGAGGCTTGCAGTCATGCATCCGGTTTCCCGCCGCGATGGCAAGCATGCTCGCACCATCGCGTCGACGACTGGCCGTGATCGGCTCGCCGGATAAAAAGTGACTCGATTTTAAGATAATTCCCGAAGCGCTTCCGTCCGGGTCGAACGCACGTCGGTCCGTTGCGCGCGACGCGGCGGCAAGGTCACGGCGCGCAGCCCGCAGGAGGACGCGCTACGGCCGGCCCGAATCGCCCGGCAGATCGGGCGAGTCGCCATCCGTCCTGCTCTTCCATTCGTTGATCGCGCGTCGTTTCTGCGCCGGCGACATCAGTAGAAACTCGTTCATCAGCGTCAGGAATTCCCGGCGGCCCTTCTCGGAAAGCGCGGCGAACTCGAGCAGCAGTGCGAATATCTTCCATGCGTGACGCACGGCGTTCCCCTCCCAGGTTGATGTGAAATGTGCCGTGCGGCGTCCGCCGGCATCCTGCCTGTTTCATTTCCGGCCGCGACAAAGCGCTTCGCGCATTTGCCGCATTTGCCGCATTTGCCGCGTTTGCCGCGTTTGCTGCGTTTGCTGCGTTTGCTGCGTTTGCTGCGTTTGCTGCGTTTGCTGCGTTTGCTGCGTTTGCTGCGTTTGCGGCATTCGCCGCATTCACGGCGGTCGATCGCTCGACAACCGCTTACTCGTCACGCAGCGCCGTCGCGCGCTCGGCAGGCCGCCTAAGCCACGGCATGCCGGCGTCGTGCTGCGCGAGCGCGGCGCGCAGATGCGCGAGCGTCACGGGCTTCGTCAGGACGCGCCGCACGCCGGCCGCCTCGCAGCGGCGCATGCCGTCCGGCGTCAGGTGCGACGTCACGACCAGCACGTCGCAACCGGCCGCGCTGCGCGCAGCCTCGGCGAGCACGTGGGCGCACATGTCGGGCAGGTCGGCACCGATCAGCAGCACGTCCCAGCCGCCGCCGGCCAGCGATTCGAGCGCGGCACGCCCCGACTCGACCTCGGCCGCCGCGCAGCCGAGCGCCTGCAGCTGCTCGCGGAAAATCGAGCCGTTGACGGCGACGTCGTCGGCGACCAGCACGCGCAATGCACGGCCGCCGCCGCGCGGCATCGCGTGGTCGTTCGGTGGCGAAGCGTCGCCCGGCGAAGCATCACCCGGCGAAGCGTCGCCCGACGACTCGTCATCGGCCAGCGCCGCACGCAGACCGCCGAGCGAATAGCTCGACACGCGCACCGTGCTGCCCGTCCGGTACGGTTCGAGCGGGCCGTCGCGTGTCGCAAGAATCAGCGGCGCGCAGTCGCGCAAGCGATCCAGTTCCGCATGCGACCAGGCATCGGGATCGCCGAACAGCACGACCGGCCCGGCCACGCCGGCCGGCAGGCTCGACGGACTGTCGTACACGTCGATGTCGAATCCCCATGCACGCAGATGCGGCAACGCGAACGCACGCCACTCGGGATCGGCGGCGACGAACGTCAGCGCACGCGCGCGAGCCGGCCTGCCGGACGCGGCGACATCCACGCCGAGCGGCAGAAGAACCGTGAAGCAACTGCCTACGCCCGGCTCGCTCGCCACCTCGATGCGGCCGCCCATCGCCGCGACGAGCCGTTGGCACAGCGCGAGCCCGAGCCCCGTGCCGCCATAGCGCCGCGTGATCGACGAATCGACCTGCGAGAACGCGCTGAACAGCTTGTGCCGATGCTCGGCCGCGATGCCGATTCCCGTGTCCTCGATCGCGACCGACAACGCCGGCGCGCCTTTGCCTTCCTCGACGACCGCCACGCGCACGGTCACGCGGCCCGCGCTCGTGAACTTGATCGCATTGTTCAGCAGGTTGCCGAGTACCTGCGCGAACCGCGTCGGATCGCCGCGCATCGGTTGCGTGTCGGCTGCGTCGACTTCGCAGAACAGTTGCAGCCCCTTCGCCTTCGCGATCGGCGCGAACGCGCTCAACTCGCGCGCGACCGCCGCGATCGCATCGAATTCGATCGACTCGACCTGCATCGCGCCAGCCTCGATCTTCGAAAAATCGAGAATGTCGTTGACGAGCGCGAGCAGGCTCGTCGCCGACGTGCGCAGCGTGCCGACCCGGCCATGCTGTACCGCGTCGAGCGCCGAGCGCTCGAGCAGTTCGAGGTTGCCGAGGATCACGTTCAGCGGCGTGCGGATTTCATGACTCGTCGCCGCGAGAAACGACGATTTCGCGGCGTTCGCCGAGTCGGCCGCGCGCACGGCCTCCTCGAGCTTCTGCATCAGTTGATGCTTCGCGGTCGTGTCCGCGACCGCGGCAATCAGCACGTCCGTCCCCTGATAGCGCGCGCCGCATGCGATGAATTCGAGGTGCAGATGCGCGTCCTCGCCGCCGCCCAGCACGAGATCGTCGTGCAGCACGCCGTCGCCGCCGCGCGCGACGTGCGCCTGCCACGCGGCGGCCACCTGGTTCGACAGCGCGTGAAAGTCGCCGCCGAACCGCGCGACCATCTCCCTCAGCGCGGGGCTCGCGAGCAGGAAATGTCCGTCATCGCGCGCGATCAGCCCGAGCCCGATCGGCGCCATCTCGATCACGCTGCGGCACAGCGCCTCGCTGTCGAACACGCGCTGCGAACGCGCATAGAGCGGCGCGAACTCGCGTCGGTGAAAACGCAGCAGCAATCCCCACATGACGGTGAGCGTCAGCAGCGTTGCCGCCAGCAGCGTGCCGGCCGAACGCGCGACACCGGCCGCGACGTCGGCCCACGACAGCGCATACGCGAACGTCCAGCCGGTCGATTCGAGCCGGCCGTGAAACAGCAGGAAGCCGTCGCGGAACACGGGCGCCCCCGACGACGCGCGACCGCGCCACGGCGCCAGTTCCAGCAGGCGCGCGGTGCTGCCCGCATCGCCCGCGGTGGGATCCATCGCGACGAGCCGGCCATCGGCGGTCGTGATGTAGAACGCGCCGCCGGGGCGGTAATCGGCCAACCACGACAGCAGGTAATCGGGGGAATATTCGGTCACGAGCACGGCGAACGTCCTGCCGTTGTCGCGCGCTTCGGCCGCGATCCGGATGCGCGGCTGCCCGGACACGGGATCGGTGAACGGCGGCAGCCAGCGCACGTGCGGCCGGGCATCGACGATCGGCGGATACGCGCGCGCGAAATCGATGTGCAGCGCATCGAGCACGCGGGCGCGCGCGTCGGGCGATGCCAGCGCGGGATCGTCGGGATTCCGGTTCGGCACCAGCCCGAACATGCCCGTGCGCGTGCTGTAGTGGTAACCCTCCAGCGTGCGCCCGCGATTGATCGAACTCGCCGCGCAGATGCGCGACAGCAGCACCGACAGCGACAGGTAGCGCGCCACCTCGGCGCGATCGCCGGTTCGCCCGGGCACGCCGAGCACGAGCGACGGATGCGGCCGGATCGCGACGCGCTGGCCGTCGCGAAAGAACGCGTCGACGTCCGACGCGGGCGCGCTATCGGCTTCGCGCCAGATCAGCTGCGCGTTCGCGACGCCGTTGCGGAACGACGTCTCGCTCACCTGGATCTCGTTGAGCGTCTGCTCCAGCCCGTTCAGGTAATTGCGCCGTTCGCCCTCGACATGGCCCGAGATGATCGCCACCATCCCGAGACCGCATGCAATCAGGACCAGGATCGTAACGACGATGCCGCCACCGAACACCGAAATGCTCAGATAGCGGCGCAGGGATTGGAGCGGACTCTGCGGCATGACGAGCGACGAGCACCGCGGCGCCGAACGATGCCGATCCGGATCGCACGATGTTGCGGGAACTCACCAGTGGAAAGGTGAAATGAGTTCCGACAATGCCAAACGCGTGCGGGAGCGTCCACCCCGGCCGAACCGTTTCGTACTTGTCAATTACGATTGAAGCGTCATTTAGAACTTGACCTAGATTCGGAGCAGCAAAAGGCCGCGGCGGGGTGCGTCCCGGCCGCGTGCCGACACACCCGACGCGCGGCGGCCTGGCACACGCCGTCGCCGCGGAAATCACTCGAGGTCATAGGCAGGCTTCGGCCGAGTCTTCGCGGCCTGCTTCAGCGACACGATGAGCGGATCCTCGCGGTCATCCGGATCGCCCTTCTTTTGATAGGAAACCTAAACTTCAGGGCGATCGAAACACCCTATGTCATCGCAGATCCGCACGGTATTGCCGGTGACGGACGGATCCCGCGCACACGCGGTCAACAGCAACTCCGGTGCGAGTAACCGGCGAACCATTTCGCGCTTTTTTCCCCCACGTCTTATTCGCGCCGTATTGCTTCGCACGATCCCGCCCCCGCGAGCGCGTACCCGGCTTGCGCGCGGCGAGGCGAATACAATTCACCCACGCCGACACGCAGTCCAAGGCTCTCTCAGGCTCTCTTTGGCTCTCTTCGAATCGTTCAGTCACGCGCTGGCTGCCGCTTTTCGCCGGGCCGAATGTGTCGACACCGGCCTCCAAACATGACGCGACAAACAATAGTGACGTGATGAGCAATAATAATGGAGAAAAATGGCATGTCAAGGTGATTCGCATTTTCAAAGTTTGCGTATTGCGTCACTTTTGAATATGCTCTTCGTCGCTCAACCTCAGGAGACCCCATCGAGATGCCCAATAGCGAGCAGGCCAACGTCGATCTCATCACCGCCACCAAGGTGCACGATCTGCTGACGCGCAACGGCATTCCGCCGCGCAGCCACAACACCACGATCGCGAACGTGCTGGGCCTCAGTTTCTCGGTCGTCACGCGCAAGATGAAAGGCCTGATCCCGTGGAACCTGTCGCAGTTGCAGGACATCGCGACGCACTTCGGCGTGCCGCCCGCGATCCTGCTCGACGACAAGGGCACGCAGCCGGCCGCCGCCGAGATGATCGACGCGACGCTCGTGATCGAGTCGCGCCGCTTTCGCTGCCGCGCGGCGATCTCGGCGAAGGCCAGCAGCCAGATCGAAACGGATTTCGTCGCGCTGCAGTGGCAGGGCGAATGGATCGTCACCGAACGCCAGCACGCACGCGAAGGCCGCCTCTATCCGGTCGACGTGATCGAACTGCGCTCGAGCCAGCCGACCGTCTACGCGGCGCGGATCGCGGTGGTCGACGATTCGCAGGACGTCGCAGAAACCGTGTGCGAATATTTCATCGAAAAAGGCGTGAACGCGATTCCTTACTATGACGGCGCATCGTTCCGCAAGGCGCTGGAAGTCGAGGATTTCGACGGCTACATCCTCGACTGGATGCTGGGCGACCAGACGGCCGCCGAGCTCGTGCGCGGCATCCGCTCGAGCGAGAACGGCGACGCGCCGATCTTCCTGCTGACCGGCAAGATCTCCACCGGCGAGGCGAGCGAGGACGAAATCGCGCACATCGTGTCGCATTACAACGCGCGCTGCGAGGAAAAGCCGGTGCGCCTGCCGATCCTGTTCGCCGAAGTCGCGCGCGAACTGAAGATCACGCTGCCGTCCGCCACGGCCGCCGCCGCGAGCTGAGACCACGGCGAAAACCCACCACCACACGCACACGACCGAAGGAAAGACATGCGCGTTTCGACCATCTGGATCAAAAGCCTGGTCACGGCCGGCCTGCTCGGCATCGCTGCCGCGAGCTGGGCCGCGTCGTTCACGTTCACCGTCGACGGCAAGATCGGCCGCAGCAACCAGCCCGGCAAGACCATGTTCGTCTTTACCGAGCAGGCGCTGATGGCGCTGCCGCAGTACACGATCGTCACGTCGACGAGCTGGACGCCGAAGGCGACCTTCACCGGCCCGCGCCTGTCCGACGTGCTGAAGGCCGTCGACGCGCACGGCACGCAGATCGAGTTCCGCTGCATCGACGAATACACGTTCACGATCCCCGTGTCGGATGCCGACAAGTACGGCGTGATCCTCGCGCGCACGATGAACGGCAAGGTACTCGGCAACGACAACTACGGCCCGCTGTGGATCATGTATCCGCGCGACCAGTATCCCGACGAGCTCAAGACGCCGCTCGGCGAAGCCAAGTTCGCGTGGCAGATCATCGGCCTGACCGTGAAGTAAGCGCGCGACATGAAGCGCGGGCGGTGGAAGAACAGAAAAATCATCCTGGTCCTGGGATCGCTGTGGATCCTGGGATTCGCCGCATGGGCGTTCCTGCTGTGGGACCTGCTCGCGACGTCGGTCAACGAGGGCGTGCTCGAAGGACCGCGTGAAGGCGTGTTCTGGACCGCCGCGCAATACCGCAACGTCTACACGCGCTTCGACCGCCAGCTGATCCTCTACGCGACGCACGTGGACGACGACTTCGACCACGTGCAGATGCAGCTCGACAGCCTGTCGGTGTCGTTCGGGTTCCTGCAGCGGCCGTCCGAGGTGTCCGAATACTGGCTGCGCATCCCGCGTGCCCGCGCCCAGATCGCGGCGCTCGGCGAGTTCATGACGCGCCTGAGGCAGGAAGTGCCGTTGCTGCGCGGCGCGCCGGGCGGCGCACAGCGCGTGATCGACGAGGTCAGTACGTACTGGCCGAAGGTCAACGGCCTCGCGAACGACTTCCGTGCGATCGAGATGGCGCAGCGCGACTTCACGTTCCATCAGCTGAGAGAAAAGCAGCAGGCGATCGTGTCGCTCGGCATTATCCTCGGCGTGATCCTGTGCGCACTGTTCCTGCTGCTGTTCTATACGATGCGCACGCGCGACGATCTGCTCGAACGACAGAACGCGGCGCTCGATGCGGAGCGCAAGGCATCCGATCGCGCGTTCGAGATGATCGAGGCGAAGAACGCGTTCCTCGGAATGGTCAGCCATGAACTGCGCACGCCGCTGCAGGCGATCTGCGGATCGATCGAGATCCTGCTCGCGCGGCCGCAATCCGACGCGAACCTGAAAACGATCCGGCGACTGCAGAATTCCGCATCGTCGCTCGAGGCGCTGGTCAAGGACCTGACCGATTACATCAAGCTGCGCTCGACCAAGCGCCTCGCCGAAACCGAAACGGTCGGCATCGCATCGCTGCTCGCCGAAGTGCTCGATCCGCTGCGCGCGAAGATCGCGGCCAAACGGATCGCGGTCGCGCAGCAGGTCGAGCCTGGCGATCTCGCGATCCGCTCCGATCGCAAGCTGTTGCGTCAGGTGCTGTCGAACCTGATCGAGAATTCGGTCAAGTACACGGCCGGCGGATCGATCGACGTGTCGATCACGCTCGCCGACGCGCCGGCCGGCCAGCAATTGAAAATCGCCGTGCGCGACACGGGCGCCGGCATCGCGAAACAACACCTGTCGAAGATCTTCGAGCCGTTCTATCGCGCGAACGACGCGGTGGGGCTGCACGTGGACGGAATCGGCATGGGGCTCGCCGTCGTGCGCGAGATCGTGACGACGCTGCGCGGGCATGTGGACGTGCGCAGCACGGTGGGCGAAGGCAGCGAGTTCGTCGTGACGCTGCCGGCCGAAGTGCCGGGCATCGACACGGCCGGCCACGCGGCCGGGGATGCCTCCGCACTGCCACCCGCGACCGAGCACCGGGACCGGCGCGCGCTGGTGGTCGACGACAACGACAACGCACGCGAAACGCTCGGCGCGATGCTGTCGGCGCTCGGCATCGAGGCCGATCTGTGCGGCACCGGACAGGAAGGCGTCGCGCGCTTCGGCACCGGCCGCTACGACATCGTCGTGCTCGATCTCGAGCTGCCGGACCTGAGCGGCTTCGAAGTCGCGCGGCGCATTCGGGCAGTGGCGCAACCCGACGACGACGGCCGCCATCCGGCGATCCTCGGCGTCAGCGCGTATGAGTCGGCGGCGCTGCGCGAAAACAAGCAGGTATTCGACGAATTCCTGCCGAAGCCTGTCCACCTTCGCGAACTCGGCGCGCTCGTCGAGAAACTGCTCGCGTAAGCCCGCGATAGCGTGTGCGCCTGCGCACGGCATCGCATCGCGCGCTGCGCCGCGTCACCCGTCGATACTCATTCGCCGATCAGATGCAGCACGATGTCGCGCCGGTGCGCGGCGCGGCGATGCTCGAACAGGTAGATGCCCTGCCACGTGCCGAGCACCATGCGCCCGTGCTCGACCGGAATCGACAGCTGCACCTGCGTCAGCGCCGTGCGCAGATGCGCGGGCATGTCGTCGGGCCCTTCGGTGTCGTGCTCGTAGCGCGTGTCGTCCTCGGGTGCGAGCGTCGCGAAATAGCGTTCGAGATCGCGCTGCACCGACGGATCCGCATTCTCCTGGATCAGCAGCGACGCCGACGTATGGCGGCAGAACACGGTCAGCAGCCCGGTGCGAATCGCCTGCTGGTCGACGAATGCGCGCACCTGCGGCGTGAACTCGACGAGACCGCTGCCGCGCGCGTCGACGCCGATGTGCGTGATGGCCTGTTGCATGATGTCGACCTCAGGCGAATGCGGCGAAGCCGTCGGCTTCGATCTGCTTCGCGTCGGCGGGGCGCACGACGCGCGCGACCTCGACACCGTCGCGCAGGAACACCAGCGTCGGCCACAGCTTCACGCCGAACGAGCGGCCGAGCGGGCGGCCCGGGCCATCCTCGATCTTCAGGTGACGCACGGCGGGATGCGCGGAAAACGACGCGGCGATCGCGGGCTGCGCACTCGCGCAGATCCCGCACCAGTTCGCACCGAATTCGATGACGGTTGCGCCGCCCAGTGCGTCGACTTCCGCGCGCGTCGGCGCATTGGCGGTGTAGCGTTGCTCGGTATCCATCAGGCCCTCGTGAGCGTTGGCGGAACATGGCCGCGCGCGCCTGCGTGATGCGGCGGGCTCGGCCTGCGATTTCCTACTGTAGCGGAAAAGCGCGCGCGATGTCGGCGGGCTCCGGCCGACGCGTACACCACCTGCGCGCGCCGGCCGGAATGACATGACAAGATCCGGAGTGCCGCGCCGCAGCGACAGGATCAGCATGAGGACCGATCCATCAACGAAGGCGCCTACCATGAATGCTCCGCATCGCGTCACCGAACCGAACATCCTCTATTTCGGCACGCCCGTCGTGCTGGTCAGCACGCTGAACGAAAACGGCACGGCCAATCTCGCACCGATCTCGTCCGCGTTCTGGCTCGGCTGGCGCGGCGTGATCGGCATCGCCGCCAGTTCGCAGACCACGCGCAACCTGCTGCGCGCGGGCGAATGCGTGCTGAACCTGCCGTCGTCGGCGCAGGCGCACGCGGTCGACCGGATCGCGCGCATGACGGGCACGTATCCGGTGCCCGACGGGAAGCGGGCAAAAGGTTACGTGTTCGAACCCGACAAGTTCGGCACGGCCGGCCTCACCGAAGCGGCGTCGCAGACCGTCGCGCCGCCGCGCGCGCTCGAATGCCCGGTGCACATGGAGGCCGTCGTCGCGGCCTCGCACGGGATCGGCGACGACACGCCCGACCTGCGCGGAAAGATCACCGTATTCGAGCTGCGCATCCAGCGTGTGCACGTGCATCCGGGTCTGCTGGCTGACGGCCATCCGGACCACATCGATCCCGACAAATGGTCGCCGCTGATCATGAGCTTCCAGAAGTTCTATGGCCTGGCGCCGCATCAGGTGCACACGTCGCGGCTCGCCGAGATTCCCGAGCGCGCGTATCGAAGCCCGGACATCGAGCGCTCGCGTGAGGCCGGCATGTCGATGGACGTTGCCCGGCGATAACGCGCGGCGGCCTGCGTGACGCGAACCGCGTCGAGATCGCTCGTCACTGCGTGCCTCACTTCCCTGAATCCGCTTCATTGCCGCCGCGCGTCGGTGCGGCGGATAACCTGGAGAACACCGATGACCGCCTCTCCAAATCGTGCTTCGTCCTGCACGGTCGCACCCACCGCGCGCGCCCTGCATCGTCTCGCGCACGAGCCGCGCGAAACCCAACGCCCGATCGGCTAAGATACGGGCCGCCTCGCCCCTTATCGAACCGACGGAGTGTTTTCAGTGATTCAACCGACCCCAGTATTCAAGGACAACCTCGCTCAACTGCCGGCCATCGACGGCGTCGCGCGCATCGATCTCGTCGGCGCGAACGGCGACGTGGTCGCGAGCATCGAGAACCAGCCGGGCAAGCAGGGCTCGCTCGCGGTGTACAACTACCTGAAGCAGGCGTTCGGTGCGCTTGACGCGAAGGCCGCCGAGCACGGCCTCGCCGTGTTCGCGGAGCACACCGCCGACGCGCGCAACCGCCCGGGCGCGCACCCGAACGTCGATCGTCTGCTCGCGATCGTCGACGGCGGCGAAGCGCTGCGGATCGACGTGGTCGCGAAGGGCTGAGTGCCTGGCGACGGGCGGGTACGCTGCGGGCCGATGCGCCGCAGCGGCTCGCGCCCGCCGCGCGCTTCACCGCGCACCCGTCACTGCCTCACCTCACGGTTCCGACGCGGTCACGCATGGCCACATTCCGGTTTCCATGCGCGCAATGCGACGAATGGCACGAAGGCGAGCCGAGCGTATTCCACAACGGGATGTCCGCCGAACGCGCGCAGGCGCTGTTCGAGAAGGTGCTGCATCAGGACGGAGCGGCGCACTGACGCCGCCGTCTCGTGCACCGCTTGCCGTCGTGACACCTGCGCGGAAAACCGCGACCATCGCGACTCCCCGTTCTTTCCCCGGAGACCATCCACGTGCATCGCATGACTGTCCCGCTGTTTGCCCGCCGCATCGCATCGATCGCGGTACTCGCGTGCGTCGCACCCGGCGGTGCAGCGTCGGCCGAGACGCTGCGTGCGGCCTCCGATATCGCCGGCGCGTCCCTGGTTCCGCTCGGCGCGCTGCCGCGCTCGCCGGAACACGGCACACTCGACGCGTTCTGCGCGCAATATCGCGCGAAGACCGCCACCGCGGCTGGCCGCGACGTCGCGAGGCTCGGCTGGATCGTGACTTCTGAAGCGCCGCTCGGCCGCTACACCGTCGTCACGTTCGCGAGCGGGTTCAAGCCGGGGACGAGCGCGATCTGTTTTGCGCGCAACGCGAACATCGGCGTCTTCGACGGCACGACGCTCGTCGCGCTCGGCTATACGGTACGATCGGCCGGCTGGCAGCTCGGCTCGGTCGAGCAGCTGGAAAGCGGCGCGCTGCTGGTCTGGGGCGGCGACGGCCCGTCGGCGCCCGTCGCCGAGTTGCGCGAAGAAAATGGCGGCTTGCGCCTGACCGCGGTCGCGGCGCAACGCACGTACTGTCGCGGCCGTGCGGTCGTGCCCAACGTGTACGGCAAGCCGCTCGACGTGGCGCGCAAGATTCTGATCTCGCGTGGATGGCAGCCGCTGCGTCCGCACGAGAAGCCGGACCCGATGGACGGCGCGGCGACGCTCGCGAAGCACGGGATCATCGAAGCCGAAGCGTGCTCGGGCACCGGCATGGGCTATTGCGCGCTGCGGTATCGGAGTGTGTCCGGCGTGCTCGGCGTGACGACGGCCGGCGGCGAGCCGGACACGCCGTCGGCGAATACCGTGATCGATTATCAGGTGGCTTGCCGGAAGCAGTGATCGGCGCGGTGGCGTGCGCGTGATTCGTGCGTGATCGCATGGCATGCGTTCGTCGTCGCACCGAAAAGCAGCGAATCCATTGGCGATCGACTGTACCGGCGCATCGGATCATCGGCCGTCCGGTCAATTGACCCGCTCCACGCTCGCTCCCAAACTGACCTCCCTTTCACGCGCGTTCACGCGTGTCCGGCATAAAGGGACTTCCATGATCGACCTCTCCACGCCGCAGCTTCCAACGTGCGCCACCCGCGCCGATACCGAATCGCACGCGTTGCCCGATTCAGGCCATCCGAATCTCGTCGAACGCCCCCTTCCTGACCGAAATCCCCACGCGACGTAACGACGCTTCGAACGCACCGAACGCCCGCCCGCGTCCACAGTCGCGGGCGAACTCCGCACTTGCACGAAAATAACATATTTGTTATCATGCCAGCTAACGCGTACGAAATTCAATTCTTCAATGCGCGCGTAGAGACGGGGGTCGTCACGTTACCGACGACGCTGCTTGCCCGTTTTTTTGCGCTCGCTGATCGCATGGAGCAGTACGGCCCGAATCTTGGCGAGCCGCACACCCAGTCAATGGGAAACGGGCTGTACGAAATGCGACTGAAGGGCGCCGAAGGTATCGCCAGAGTGTTCTATTGCGCGATCGTCGATCGGCGTATCGTCATGCTTCATTGCTTCGTGAAGAAGACGCAAAAGACGCCCCGGAAAGAACTGGAGATCGCGCGCTACCGACTCGAGGAGGTTCAAGATGGCAACGTATAAGGAACTGCGCGCGCGGGCACTGTCCGACCCCGAGGTGCGTGCCGAATACGAACGACTGAACCGCGAAGAACTCGCACTGCTCGACGTGATGCTGGCTGCTCGGCGAGACGCCGGCCTGTCGCAAGCCGATGTAGCCCAGCGCATGGGCACCAAAGCACCGGCAGTGACGCGACTCGAGCGCGCACTCGCAACGGGCCAGCATTCACCGTCCATCGATACGCTGCGCAAGTACGCGGCAGCTTGTGGCAAGAAACTCGTGATCTCGTTCGCGTGATTCCTCGTTCCGACCACCGGCCGGTCGAGCGGCCGGCGCGTCGCCACGGTTGTTCAAACCCCGGACGATGCCGCATCAGCAATCAGATGCGCCACCGGTTTCCGCCTCTTCCGAGCCACGCAGTTCCCGCGCCCCGGGATCGCGTCCACGCGTATCCACCACCACACGCAACTCACGGCTCTCGAACACGCTCGCCGGCGTCACCGTGCGGCGCTGCCACGGAATCCGGCCGAAATACCGGATCTTCCAGAACCCGAGCGGATGATCGGGATTCCGACGCAGCAACGTGTCGAACGTCTCGACGTCGCCGAGCGTACGCACCCGGCCGACGAGCCACGAGCGGCCGGGAACCCGTGTCGACGTGCATGCGAACCTCCCGCGAATGGACATGGCGCGAGCATGTCAGCCGAGGCCGCGTCGCGCATCCGCGCCATGCGTGAGGGAATCAATCCGCGCCGCCGAGTAGCGAATTCCGGTACCGGCGTGCAGCACGCGTGCGCAATCGTCAGCGATTCGCGCCCAGCGCCACGCGCAGCCGCTCCATCAGCCGCGTGTAGAACTGCACCACGTCGGCCTTGTCCGTGACGTTCGAGGTCGAGAACCGCTCGGACCACGCCGCCTTCCATTCATACGTGCCGTGCACGCTGCGGTCGCCGTCCGGCGACAGGATCAGCGAACGGATCCGCGCATCGCGACCCGGCCCCGTGTGCATCTCGAACAACGCGTGGATGAACGTGTGATACGCGTCGTACACGTCGTCGTCGAACAGGTAGCGGTAGATGTGAAACGTGCGGTCGAGTTCGCGCTTCGCGCGGATCACGTCGTCCGGCGAGATGTCCTTCCAGTAGCCGATCCACGTGTAAAAGCACAGCAGCGCATTGAGTTGCGGCGCGACCGTGTCGTACAGCGTGAGCCGCTTCTCGATCAGCCGCTGGTTGGTCCACTGCACGAGCTCGAGCCGCTTCAGCCGGCGCGCGACGAGCCAGCCCAGGCACGCGACCGACAACGGCGTCAGCACACCGAGCACGAGCTTGACGATTTCCAGCGAATTCCACGGATCGTTGAATGGCTGCATGAATGGCTCGACAAGAAAAACGCATCGATCGGCCGGTCACGTCGCGCGCGGCGCGCGTGTTCGTCGATCGCGTCGCGGTTGACCGTTAGTTGCTTGCGCATCGAAGTCGCACTGCGATGCAGCCAGTGCGCGGCAAAGCGGCTTGTCCCGACAGTGTATCGGCCGATCGTCACCGGCTGGTGACGATTCGCCGCATCGCCGTCGCGCGCCCGCGTCACGTTACGTCGGCAGCGCCGACGTGAGCTTGACCTTCTGCATCGGAATGTCGGTCTTCACGCTGAGCACGCCGGGAATGCGCGTGAGGTATTCCATCTGGAAACGCCGATAGTCGTCGATATCGGCCGCGACGACGCGCAGCAGGAAATCGCAGTCGCCGGCCATCAGATGGCATTCGACGACTTCCGGCATCTGCTGGACGGCCTCTGCGAAGCGGTTCACGGATTCCGCATCCTGCCCCTTCAGCCACACGCGCGTGAAGATCGTCAGCCCCTTGCCAACCTTCGCCGGGTTCAGTACGGCCACGTATTTTTCGATCACGCCCGCTTCCTCGAGCAGGCGCACGCGCCGCAGGCACGGTGACGGCGACAGCCCGACCTCGTGCGCGAGTTCCACGTTCTGCATGCGGCCGTCGCGCTGCAGCGCGCTCAGGATCCGGCGGTCGATAGCGTCAAGCTTCATTGGCATCGAATTCCAAAAAAATCGCAAATCACTCGTTGGATGCCAAATTCTCATAAAAATTGGTCCGCAACGCAACCCGATTCGAGTCAAAAAAGCAGACAATCCTCCTCCCCCGAAGGAGGAGTAATGAGCAGTAGCGTTTCAACGTCGACCGGGTTTCGCGACAAGCCCGCCTATGTCGCCGAGATGGGTCGCGGCTTGCGCGCGGCGCTGCCCGTCATGCTGGGTTTCGTGCCGTTCGCGCTGGTGCTCGGCGCGCAGGCCGCGCAAAAAGGGCTGAGCCTGTTCGAGGTGCCGATGATGACGGGCCTGAACTTCGGCGGCGGCTCGGAATTCGCGGCGATCCATCTATGGACGTCGCCGCCGCACATCGCGCTGATCGTCGCGATGTCGTTCCTCGTGAATTCGCGCCACATCCTGATGGGGGCGGCGTTCGCGCCGTACATCCGGCGCCTGCCGCGCCGCCGCGCGTTCGCCGCGCTGTTCTTCATGTGCGACGAAAGCTGGGCGATGTCGCTTGCCGACGCACGCTCGCGCTCGGCCACGCACATCAGCGTCCCCTATTACGCGGGCGTGTGTTCCGGGCTCTACCTGACGTGGATCTCGATGACGACGCTCGGCGCGGCACTCGGCCCGACGATCGGCGACGTCGAGCAATACGGCTTCGACATGGCGTTCACCGCCGTGTTTCTGGTGCTGCTGCGCGGCATGTGGAAAGGCATGCGCGCGAGCCGTCCGTGGTTCGTGAGCCTCGTCGTCGCGGCCGCCACGCACCTCGCGGTGCCCGGCGCGTGGTACGTCGCGGCCGGCGCATGCGCGGGTCTGATCGCCGCGCTGCTGTGGGAGCCGCGCGATGTTGCCTGATTTCGCGACGGTGGCGACCATCGTACTGATGGCGTCGACGACCTACCTGTCGCGCGTGCTCGGCTACGTGCTGCTGCGCAACCGCACGCTGAGCCCGCGGATGGCGTCGGTGATGGAGAACGTGCCCGGCTGCGTGCTGATCTCGGTGATCGCGCCGGCCTTCGTGTCGACACGCCCGGCCGACCTGCTCGCGCTCGCCGTCACGCTGATCGCGGCGACGCGCCTGTCGATCCTGCCGACCGTGATCGTCGGCGTCGCGTCGGCCGGCCTGCTGCGGCATCTGCTCGGGTAATCGGATCTCGCGGGTCCCACCCGCCGCCCGGGCGGCACATCGAACCGGAAAAACGGGCGCGCCATGCGCCTGTTTTCGTATCCGCGTATCCACGCGCGGCGGGCGCCGGGCGCCGGGCGCGGCGCGGCGCGGCGCGGCGCGGCGCGGTGCGGTGCGGTGCGGTGCGGTGCGGTGCGGTGCGGGGCGGTGCGGGGCGGTACGGTACGGTGCGGTACGGTACGGTACGGTGCGGGGCGGTACGGGGCGGTGCGGTACGGTGCGGTGCGCTGAGGTGGCTGAGGTGAGGTGCGCTAAGGTGAGGTGCAATGAGATGCGGCATGACACGACACAACATGCGCCGCGACGGGATGCTAGCCTTGCGGGTGTACCTGCGATGCCTTTCCCCTCTCATTGCCTACCTGCGAGGATCGTCCCGATGCAAGAAACCCGCCCGCTGTTCGACCGCGTCCTGCTCACCAACGACGACGGATTCGACGCCCCCGGCCTTGAAGTGCTCGAACAGGTCGCCACGCAACTGGCGCGCGAAGTCTGGATCGTCGCGCCGGCCGAGGACCAGAGCGGCACGTCGCATTCGCTGAGCCTGCACGAACCGCTGCGCGTGCATCGCAAGGGCGAGCGCCGTTTTGCGGTGCGCGGCACGCCGGGCGATTGCGTCGCGATCGCGGTCAGCCACCTGATGAAGGACGCACGGCCCGACTTCGTGCTGTCCGGCGTCAATCGCGGCGCGAACCTCGGCACCGAAACGGTGTTCTCCGGCACGGTCGGCGCCGCGATGACGAGCATGCTGGTCGGCGTGCCGGCGATCGCGCTGAGCCAGGCGTTCATCGACCGCAACGCAGTGCCGTGGAATACGGCGCTCACGCACGCGCCGGACGTGATTCGCCGGCTCGTCGCGGCCGGCTGGGACAGCGACGCGTGCCTCAACGTGAATTTCCCGGCGCGGCCGGCCGACGACGTGCGCGGCCTGAAGGTGACGAACCAGGGCGCCGGCACGCTGCAAGGCGTCGACATCGTGTCGGGGCGCGATCCGCGCGACATCGAATACCACTGGCTGAAACTGGCGCGCGCACCGCGCGACGACGATGCGGGTTCCGAAACGGTCGCGCTCGGCGAAGGCTATATCGCGGTCACGCCGCTGAAGTTCGAACGCACGCACGATCAGGCGCTCGCGCGGCTGCGGTCGAACCTCGGCTGACCTCGAGAGCGTTTACCGGTCACGTCAGGTTCATTCCCCCGTCGAGCATCACGATCTCGCCCGTCACATAATCGGACGCGACGAGCATCGCAACCGTCTGCGCGACGTCGTCCGGCGTCGCCGCGCGGCGCATCGGCGCGCGCTCGCGCCAGAGCTGCTGCGCGTCGGTCCAGTCCGCGGTCAGCGGCGTATCGACGAGCCCCGGCGCCACCGCATTGACGCGAATCGCCGGCGCGAGCGTTCGCGCCAGCAAGCGCGTCGTGTGATTGAGCGCGGCCTTCGCCGCCGCATAGGGAATCGACGCCCCCTTCGGCCGCACGCCGGCGTGCGAGCTGACGTTGACGACGCACCCGGCACGCCCGCCCGACGCCGCTTCGAGCAGCGCGGGCTGCGCTTCGGCGACGAGCCGGAACGGCGCGATCACGTTGATCTCGTGCATCTCGCGCCACACGTCGGGCGTCGCGGCGGCGAGATCGTCGTGCGGAATCACGCGGCTGACGCCCGCATTGTTGACCAGCACGTCGAGGCGGCCATGCACCGCCAGCGCGTCGCGAATCAACCGCACGCGTTGCGCGTCGTCGGCGAGATCGGCCTGCACGTAGGTCGCGCCGAGTTCGCGCGCCATCGCGCGACCGGTGTCGGCGGAACTGCGCGAATGCAGGATCACCGCGTAGCCGTCCGCCGCCAGGCGTCGCGCGATGGCCGCGCCGATTCCCGACGTCGATCCGGTGACGAGCGCGACAGGCCGATGCACGCGCGACGCGCGCGGCTCGGCGACGGTTTCGGTTTCAGGTTCCGTTTCGGAAATCGGGGCATTCATCGGCGGATGCGGCGCGTCCATGGCGTGGAATCCTGTCAGTGGCGTTCCCGCATCATAAGCATGACGACGGCCGATGCGGATGCGTGCCGTCTACGGCCGTTTCGGCAGGTCGACGAAATCCTCGAGCTCGCCGGCGATGTAAAGCCGCTTGCCGATTCTCGGGTATTCGCAGACGTCGTGTTCGAGGCGCTGGCCGAGGATGAACAGTTCCAGCGGCACCTCGCCGGTGTTCTGCAACGTGTGTGCGTCGCCGCCGCGCGGAAAACCGAGGAAATCGCCCGGCCCGATTTCGCACGTGCGTTCGCCGATCGTGACCGAGCCGGTGCCGGACAGCACGTACACACATTCTTCCTCGTACAGGTGGCGGTGATACTCGGCCGATTCGTGCCCGGGCATCAGCGTGAGCAGGTGCGCGCCGATCTGCGTGAGGCCGGTCAGGTCGCTGAGCTGTCGTTTGAGGCGAACGGCATTGGGATTGAGCGAATGCACCGCGCGCGTCGGTTCCATCTTCGCGATGTCGGCGGCTTTCAGCAGCTCCCGGGGAGGTGTCGTGGACATGGGAATCTCGTCGGCGTGAATGCTGCGGTTGGGCGCGCCGCCCGGGCCGGCACGGCGCGCATGCCGCGTTATTGTCCGACATTTTCACGCAGACGAGCCACACATCTCCAGATACGGATAGCCGGCGGCGGCGGCACGCGCGCGACGCATTCGCCGCCGCCGCTCAACCGACGTGCACGCCGCGCAGCGTCGTCAGCAACGCGACGAGACGGTCGACGTGCTCGTCCTCCGTGCGCCACGACGACACGCTGATCCGGAACGCCGGCCGCCCCTGCCATACGGTCTGCCCGAACCATACGTCGCCCGAGTCCTGCGCGGCCTGAAGGATCGCGATCGTCTCGTCGTCGGTGCCGGCGCGCACGAGCACCTGGTTCAGCACGACACGGTTCAGCACGTCGTAGCCGGCCGCGCGCAGGCCGTCCGCGACGCGCTGGGCCTGTGCGCAATGCCGCTCGACCATCGTCGCCACGCCGGCGCGGCCGAGCGCACGCAGCGCGGCCCACACCGGAATGCCGCGCGCACGCCGCGAGAATTCGAGGTTCAGGTTCTTCTGCGCATCCTGCGCGCCGCTCAGGTAGACGGCATCGCTGTTCATCGCGGTCGCGAGCGCGGCCGCGTCGCGGCAGATCACCATCGCGCCGTCGTACGGCGTGTTGAGCCACTTGTGGCCGTCGGTGGTCCAGCTGTCCGCGCCGTCGATGCCGTCGGTCAGCGCGCGCTTCGACGACGCGCGCGCCCACAGCCCGAACGCGCCGTCCACGTGCACCCACGCGCCGGCGGCCTTCGCGCGCGGAATCAGCGCCGCGAACGGATCGAATTCGCCGGTGTTCACTTCGCCGGCCTGCACGCAGAGGATCGTCATGTCGTCGAGCGGCGGCAATTGCGCGGGGTCGATGCGGCCGTGCGCGTCGACCGGCGCGACGATCAGGCGCTTCATCCCGAAGCCGAGCACGCGCAGCGCCTTCTTCACCGTGATGTGCGCGAGCTCCGAGAGCACGACCTTCACCTCGGGTGCGCCGATCAGGCCGTCCGCGTCGACGTCCCAGCCCTTGCGCGCGAGCAGCGCACGCCGCGCGGCCACCAGCGCGACCAGCGTGCAGGCCGTCGCGCTCGTGCCGAAGCCGACCGCGCTGCCTTCCGGCAGCCCGAGCACGTCGACGACCCAGCGCGCGGCCTGCCGCTCGATCGTCGCGGCCACCGGCGAATTCGCGAACGACGACGCGCACTGGTCCCACGCGAGCATCAGCCGCTCGGCGGCGGCTGCGGCCGGCAGCGTCGCGCCGATCACGAAGCCGAAGTAGTTCGGGCCGTTCGATGCGACGGTCGCCGGCGTGCCCTTGTCGTCGAGCAGGCGCAGCACGTCGTCGGCCGGGCGGCCCGCATCGGGCAGCGGCTCGTCGAAGGCCGCAAGACCCGCGAGCGCCGCCGCGTCGGGATAGGCGCGCCGTTCGTCGGTCGCGGCGAGATACGCTTGCGCGCGCCGGTCGGCATCGGCCAGCAGGGCGAGTTCATCCATGTCGATTGCCTCTGTGAAGATCAGAGTTGCAGGAGGTCGCGGCCCAACCGATGCAGCGCATCGTCGATCCGCTTGTAGTACGTGAACTTGCCGACGCGCGTCGCCCGCACGAGCCCGGCATCCGCGAGGATCCGCATGTGGCGCGTGGTCGTCGCCGGCGCGATGCCGAGCTTCTCGGTAATGTACGTGCAGCACACGCCGAGCTCGTCGAAGTCGCCGTGCGGCTGCGGCGGGAAATGCTTGCGCGGCTGCTTGAGCCAGCGCATCACGGCCAGACGGCTTTCGTTGGCCAGTGCGCTGATGCGGGTGACGTCGTCCATGGTTCCGGTCTCGTTTGACGTTTTGAATATTAGCTAAATGACGAAACGTGGACAACCCGCTTCGCGGGCGATCTTGCGTTCGCTGTCGCGGGGGAAGCGGCCCCGTTCCGCTACCGCGTCGCATTTGGCGTCATCGCGTCGGACGCTGACGCGCGAACGCATCGGCCGCGGCGCGATCCGGTTGCGCTCACCCCGCCGCCAACGCCTGCGCCAGCCGTTCGATCAGCGCCCGCACGCGCCGCGGCTGCACCGCGCCGCCCGGATAGACGATCTGCAGGTCGACTTCGCCCGGCGAGAACTCGCGAAGGATCTCGACCAGCGCGCCGGACGCCAGATCCTGCTCGACGTCGAGCAGCGACTTCAGCGCAATCCCGTGCCCCGCGACGCACCACGCGCGCACGAGCGCGCCGTCGTTGGCGACGCGCCGGCCACGCACCGTCACGCGCTTCGGTTCGTCGTCGATACGGAACGGCCACTCGGCATACAGTTCCTGGCCGAAGCGCATCACGATGCAGTCGTGCGCGGCAAGCTCGGCCGGATGCCGCGGCGTGCCGTGGGCGGCAAGATACGCAGGCGCGGCGCACACCACGCGGCGCGAGCGGCCGAGCGAGCGGCTGCGCAGCGCGCTGTCCGCGAGCTGGCCGCGACGGATCGCGAAGTCGAGCCCCTGCCCGACGAGATCGACGTAGCCGTCGCCGAGATGCAGGTCGACCGTGACGCCCGGATGTTCGGCCAGGAACGCGTCGACCACCGGCACGACGCGCGCCTGCCCGAGATCGGCCGGCGCGCTGAGCCGCACGGGCCCCGACAGCGTCTGCGCGCCGAGCCGCACGCGGCTTTCGAGTTCGTCGGCCTCGGCGAGCAGGCGCCGCGCGCCCGCGACCAGCGTGCGGCCCTCGTCGGTCAGGCTGATCGCGCGGGTCGTGCGCGTGAGCAGCGCCGCGCCGTAGTGGCGCTCGAGCGCCGTCAGCCGCTCGGAAACCGTGGCCGGCGACAGGCCGACCTCGCGGCCGGCCGCGGCCAGCCCGCCCTTCTCCACGATGCGCAGGAACAGCGCCAGGTTGTCGAGCAGCATTCTTCGCTTCCTCCGAAGGATATTTTCGAAGTCTGCCCAATTATCCGGATGAACCGCAAGCGCTAGAGTGAACGCTCACCTTGCCGACGCCCGTTCGCGCCGGCCTCGACGACGAGAGGACACCCGCCATGGAATACCGCACGCTCGGCCGCTCCGGCCTCAAGGTTCCCGCGCTGAGCTTCGGCGCAGGCACGTTCGGCGGCACCGGCCCGTTGTTCGGCGCCTGGGGCAACACGGACGTCGATGAAGCGCGCCGCCTGGTCGACATCTGCCTCGAAGCCGGCGTCAACCTGTTCGACACCGCCGACGTGTACTCGGACGGCGCATCCGAGCGCGTGCTCGGCGCCGCGATCCACGGCCGGCGCGACCAGGTGCTGATCTCGACCAAGACGGGCCTGCCGACCGGCGATGGCCCGAACGACGCCGGCACGTCGCGCGCACGGCTGATCCGCGCGGTCGACGACGCGCTGCGCCGCCTCGATACCGACTACATCGATCTGCTGCAGCTCCATGCGTTCGACGCGGCCACGCCGGTCGAGGAAGTGATGTCGACGCTGGACGATCTCGTGCGCGCGGGCAAGCTGCGCTACATCGGCGTGTCGAATTTCGCGGGCTGGCAGATCATGAAATCGCTCGCGGTTGCCGACCGGCACGGCTGGTCGCGCTACGTCGCGAATCAGGTCTACTACTCGCTCGTCGGCCGCGACTACGAGTGGGACCTGATGCCGCTCGGCGCGGACCAGGGCCTCGGCGCGCTGGTGTGGAGCCCGCTCGGCTGGGGCCGGCTCACCGGCAAGATCCGCCGCCACGCGCCGCTGCCCGAACGCAGCCGCCTGCACGACACGGCCGGCTTCGGGCCGCCGGTCGACGACGAACGGCTGTACGACGTGGTCGATGCACTCGACGCGATCGCCGAGGAAACCGGCAGGACCGTGCCGCAGATCGCGCTGAACTGGCTGCTGCAGCGCCCGACCGTGTCGTCGGTGATCATCGGCGCGCGCAACGAGGAACAGTTGCGCCAGAACCTCGGTGCGCTCGGCTGGTCGCTGACCGATGCGCAGGTCGCGAAACTCGATGCGGCGAGTGCGATCGAAGCGCCGTATCCGCACTTCCCGTATCGCCGGCAGGACGCGTTCGCGCGGCTCAATCCGCCGATGCGCGGGTAAGCGGAGCAGCGGACCGTCGCGCTCCGATGCAATGACGCGATGACGTGGCGACGTGGCGACGTGGCGACGTGGCGACGTGGCGACGTGGCGGCGTGGCGACATAGCGACATAGCGACGTGGCGGCGTAGCGTCGTAACGGCGTAACGGCCTAGCGACATAGCGGCGTAACGGCATAACGGCGTAGCGACGACACGGCACAACGACCGTCACCGCGCGGCCAGCACGCGGTCGATCATCTCGCCGATCCGCCGCGCGAGCCCGTCCATCCGCTCGGCCGGCACGCCGCCGTAGCCGAGCACGAGCCCGTTGTAACCCGCCGCGGTGCCCGGCAGGCAGAACGACGACAGCGGCCGCAGGATCAGCCCGTGCGCCTGCGCGACGCGGCTCAGTTCCGTGTCGGCCACCGGCACGTCGAGCCGCGCGGACAGATGCATGCCGCCCGCGCCGCCCGACACCGTCAGCCGCGTATGCAGCCGCCGCGCCAGCGCGTCGTGCAGCGCGTCGCGCCGCTCGGCATACACGCGGCGCATGCGCCGCAGATGCCGCGTGAAATGCCCGGCGTCGATGAAATCCGCGAGCGCGCGCTGCTCGACGGCGCGGCCCTGCAGCATCAGCGCGCCCGCCGCGTCGCGCAGCGGCTGCGCAAGCGCGGCCGGCACGACCATGAAGCCGAGCCGCAACGCCGGAAACATCACCTTGCTGAAAGTACCGAGGTAGATCACCGGCGCGTCGTCGGCGAGCCCCTGCACGGCCGCGTGCGGCGTGCCGTGGTGACGGAACTCGCTGTCGTAGTCGTCCTCGACGATCCATGCACCGGCCGCGCGCGCCTGCGCGACGAGCGCGAGTCGCCGTTCGAGGCTCATCACCGCGCCGAGCGGATATTGGTGCGACGGCGTGATGTAGACGAGCTTCGGCGGACGATCGCGCCAGTCGTCCGGATGCGGCGCGAGCCCCTGCGCATCGACGCCGATCGGCTCGACGCGCAGGTCGGCCGCGAGAAACGCGTTGCGCGCGCCGTGGTAGCCGGGGTTCTCGATCCATGCGACATCGCCCGCGTCGGCCAGCGCGCGGGCGCACAGGTCGAGCGCGCCCTGCGTGCCGTCGGTGACGATCACCTGCGCGGCGTCGCAGCGCACACCGCGCGACGCGCGCAGATAGCCGGCGATCGCGTCGCGCAGCACCGCGTCGCCTTCCGCGGACTGATAGCCGAGCTGCGCCGGCCCCGCCGAGCGCCATGCGCGCTCGACGCAGCGCCGCCACTGCGCGAGCGGGAACGCGTCGACGGCCGGCACGCCCGGCATGAACGGCAGCGATTCGTCGAGGCCGCTCGTCGCGCGCTCGGCCTGCGCGACGCGCCGCGACAGCACCGCCGTAGCGCCGGCGGGCGCCGCGGCGGCGACCTGCGACCCGCGCAACCCCATCCGGGCGACCACCGTGCCCTGCCGCGTGCCGGTCACGAACCCTTCCGATGCGAGCCGCTCGTACGCGTACAGCACCGAATTGCGTGCGATGCCGAGCTCGTCGGCCAGCGTGCGCGATGCGGCAAGCCGCGTGCCCTCGGCGATCCGGCCGCTCAGGATCGCGTCGCGCAGGCACGCGTACAGCCGCTGCTGCTGCGACATCCGCGTGGCCGCGTGCGGCCCCGCTTCGCGCTCGAAGGTCGACAGCAGCAACGCGTAATCCATCGTGGCTCCAGATTGTGTGGATGTCATGGGTCTACACATGGTGCCACGAACTTTCTATCGTAGAGGTCTGCACGCGTTTCCGGTCGTGCCGGCAACGCTTCACTTCATCCATCCTCGAAAGGTTCGCGACCATGAACGCTAGCGACACCGGCCTGACCGTACGCCCCGTCCGCGAGGACGATTTCGACAACTGGCTGCCGCTGTGGGACGCCTACAACCGCTTCTACGGCCGCTTCGGCGATACCGCGCTGCCGCGCGAGATCACGCGGCTCACGTGGTCGCGCTTCTTCGACGGCTACGAGCCCGTGCATGCGCGTGTCGCGGAACGCGACGGCCGGCTCGTCGGGCTCGTGCACTTCCTGTATCACCGCAGCACGACGCTGGCCGGGCCGACCTGCTATCTGCAGGATCTCTTCACGCTCGAGCGCGAACGCGGCAAGGGCGTGGGCCGCGCGTTGATCGAAGCCGTGTACGACGCCGCGCAGGCGCAGCGCGCCGAACGCGTGTACTGGCAGACGCACGAGACGAATCGCACGGCGATGCGGCTCTACGACACCGTCGCGGAGAAAACCGGATTCGTGATCTACCGGAAGGTCTTGCCGCGCTGATCATGCGGCGTGCTGCAGGCCACACGCCGCGCGGCCGCGACGGTTTCAATCCAGCGGCCGCGCCTTGATCCACAGGAACAGCGGCACGCGCGACCACTGCTTCAGCGTGTCCGTGTCGGCGCGATCTGGCAGCGGCTCGCGCAGCGACACGATCGCGAAACCGGCCGCCTCCAGCGCATCCATGTAGGCCTGGAGCGGCAGCGACCAGCCCGCGAAGTGCATCGACAGCCCGTCGCGCGTTTCCACGCCCTCGAAATGCTCGCTGCCGAAATACGTGCCTTCGAGCACGAACGGCGCGTCGGGCTGCGGCCCCGCGAAACGGCCGCGATCGCGGAACGGATGCACGAGCGACACGAACAGCAGCCCGCCCGGCTTCAGCACGCGACGTGCCTCGCGTAACGCGGCCGCCATGTCGTCGAGGTCCATCAGCACGTTGTATGCCATCACGATATCGAAGCTGGCCGCATCGAACGGCAGCGAGGCGGCATCGGCGAGCGCATAGCGGTGCGCCGATGCCGCGCGACGCGCGGCGTCGAGCATCGCGGGCACCGCGTCGCTCGCGGTCACGTCGTAGCCGAGCGCCTTCAGCTCGCGGCTCACGCGCCCCTCGCCGCAGCCGATCTCCAGTGCGCGGCCGGTACCGCGGCCGAGGTAGGCCGCCAGCCCGTCGCGATACTTCCAGAACGCATCATGGCCCGGCCTGCCGGCCCAGTCGATCCATTGGTCGGCGACGTGCGTCCAGTGTTCGGTGATGGCTTTGCTGTCGGTCATGTTCGCTCCCCGATCGGTGTTCGTCCTGCTGGTTCAGGATGCGCATGGTAAGCCGAAGCGGCGGTGCGCGTGAGCGCGTCGCGCGGCACGAGGCCGCCGCGGCCGGTTTCCGTTTCCGGCGGCGGCGTTCTACAGTTCTTACGACGGACGACATGCGCCGCCACACATCGTTCGCGTTCGGCGCGCGTGCCGATACACCCCCGATTCCGAGGAACGTCCATGCCGAGTATCGTCGCCGGCCCCGCCGAACTGCCGCCGAGCCCCGTCGCTGCCGAAACGCGCATGGTGCACGACGTCGCCACGCTGCGGCCGTCGGACTATCGTTCGGCCGACGGCGCATCGTGGGTCATCGCCACCCTCACGCCGGCGCCGGACAGCGGCAAAAACGTGACCGGCAATACCTACTTCGATACCGCGAAACGGCAAACCGTCGCAGTGCCCGACGCGCGTCGGCGTTACGCGAACCGCGGCACCTGGCAGGTTATCGCGAGTTCCAGCCCGGCGGTGCCCGCCACCGGCCGCTACGACTGGCTCACGCTCGCATGGCTGCCGATCAACGGACGGCCGCTGCCACAAACGCCCGAGCATCTGTATTCGCCGTTCATTCGCGGCGGCACGATCGTCTATCGGTGGAATCCGGACGCGCAAGGCGGCGAGCAGTTCGGCAACGTGCGGATGATCTTTCCGGCGTGGCAGCAGCAGGTCGCGGACGTGCTGCGCGCCGCGCCCGGCGACGTCGCGCAGGCGGCGGCGGCGTCCGCATCGGCGCTCGATCGCGTGCAGCAGGACGGCAATCCGATGGCCGCCGTGCTCGACTTCGCCGCCGCGCTGCACGAGGAACCGGCCGACCGGATCGCCGCGCGCCTGCCGGCATTGCTGCGTGCGAGCGACCTGCACGAAGTGTCGGCGATCGTGTTTCAGTGCATCGCCGCATCGCGAGAAGCGGACCGGCCGCGCTTCGTCGAGGCGATCAACGGGTCCGTCGCCTCGATCGACGACGGCGCGCGCTTGCTCGCGGTCGCCTACGGCGCATTCGCGGCCGGCAGGGCGAAGCCGCGTCCGTTCAGTGATGCCGAACAGGCCGCGCGCATCAACGACGTGTTCACGGCCTTGAAGCAGCGGACGTCGGCACTCGGCGTGCCGGCCGGACAGGGTTCGCCGTGGTACGAATTCTTTACCGCGTACCGGCTTGGCGGTGCGCCTTCCGGCTCGCGCGGAAGCAGGCAGTAATTACCGGGCCTGCGCGATCGTCGGTCGGCCTGATGCGTCGCGAGACTTCGACGAAAACGACGTCGTCCTGAATGCCGGCGCCGGGCATGCGATTCGCACGCGTCGGGCGGCGCATGGCGCGCGGTCGCAAAGGGAACCCGTGTGCGTCCCGTAGGGTCGAAACGTCACATGACCGTCGACGGCATTGCGATCGCCGGTCGATCCACGATCCCCGCACCCTTTTCTCCCCATGTTGAGCATCGGTCCCTTCTCGATCCGCGTCGTCGCGGTAGCCGCCGCCGCGCTGCTGGCGTGGCTCGTTGCCCGCTTCATCCAGCGCCGCCCGCCCGACGGACATCACAAGAGCGCGTCGAGCCTGATCCTCGACGTGCTGCTGCTCGGGCTGGTCGCCGCGCGTATCGGCTATGTCGCGCAATGGTGGCGCGACTACGCGACGACGCCGCGCGCCATCGTCGCGCTCGGTGACGGCGGCTTCGACTGGCGCATCGGCATCGCCGCCGCGCTGGCGTTCGCCGTCTGGCGGCTGCGTCGCCTGCCCGCGCTGCGCAAACCCGTGGCGGCCGGCATCGTCGCGGGCCTCGCCGCGTGGGGCATCGCGCAAGGCACGCTGGCGACACTGCAGCGCACCGCGCCGCCGTTCGCCGCGCTGCAGCTCGAAACGCTCGATGCGACGCCCGTCCTGCCGCAACGCTTTGCAGGCAAGCCGGTCGTGGTGAACCTGTGGGCGACGTGGTGCGCACCGTGCCGGCGCGAGATGCCGCTCCTCGAACAGGCGCAACGCGATCATCCGGGCATCACGGTGCTGATGCTCAACCAGGGGGAAAACGCACAGGCCGTGCGCGCGTTCCTCGAACAGCAGGGGCTGCGCTTCGACAACGTGCTGCTCGATCCGTCGTTGCATGCGATGCATGCGTACGGATCGCGCGGGCTGCCCACGACGCTGTTCTTCAATGCGAAAGGCGAACTCGTCGAATCGCACATGGGCGAGCTCACCGCCGCGCGATTGAAGGATGCGGTGGCGCAACGTTTCGGTCAGTGATGCCGTCGACGGCCTGCTCGATGCCACGATCGATCGTCGATGGCAGCGCGCGTTCCCGCAGCCGCGGCTGACTCGATCGCCGACACGCCGGCACTTCGACCGCCATCGGCTACGCTCACGGCCTCGACAGCACCATCACCCGCCCCGACACGCGCTGAAGCTTCAGCCACCCCGTGTCGGCGGTAAACCTGAGCTGCTGCAACGGGAAATCGAATCCGGCCTTCTGCGCGGCGCTGACCACCGCATCGGCGATCCAGCGAATCAGTTCCTTTCCTTCGTCGGTCGTCTGGTGACCGTTCTGGACACCATAGAAATAGCGGTTCCCTGCGTTGACCTCGTTCTGCAGCTGCATCCAGTGCCCCGGGAGGCCGGGCAGGGTCCTGAACAGGTCGGCCACGCGCTGCGTCGTCAGGCCGCGCGCCCACAACGCGCCGTTCACGGCGGGCCGCGCCAGGTTGTGACGATCTGCGTCCTGTGCCTGTCCCTTGATCTCGCCTTTCAGACTATCGGGTTTCGTCATCGCACTGTCCTCGTGAGGGCCCGGTAAAGGGCCAATTGAATGAATAAATCCGCCGAATAGCGAGCGCACGCGCGTCTTGCACGATACCGCTAATCTCGGAATTGATCGCCTGTCAGGTATATCAGGCCGCGCTTGGCAATGTCGCGCGCAAAAATCAGCCGCGTCCGATAGGCGTCGCGACAGCAGGCCGATATGCTTCGTCGGGTGCGGTGCCGGTGAAATGCCCTGTTCAAGTTCGGAGTAAGCCGGTCATTGAGCTTCGTCGGCGCCGCACCCCGCTTCGTTGCGAGCCGGCTTCGACGCGAGGTGGCCGTGGGCGCGGCCACGACAGGGAAAGACGATGTCGAAACAGCACGCTGCCCTGAGCGAACGCCGAGCGTCTGCGTAGAAACCGCATCTTCCCGCCATTCCCGTCATTCCCGCCTGCACACCCCGCCATTATTCAAAAAAGCGTGACACGCATCGATATAATTTCCGAGATATATCGAACGACGCTCCATTGAATATTCACCATTAAATCGAACTGTTTCGGTTTCCGATTTTCTGAACAATTCCCATTCCCGGTCGAATATTTTTTCATTTATTTTTCGCCATGCTGACTGAACCGTGTTTGAAACTGCAAGCGTTAGCGAGACACGGTGAAGTGCCTTATCCATCGACTTCCAGGAGGAAAGCATGGCCGAATCTCAAACGTCTTCGAATCGTGCCGGCGAGTTTTCGATTCCGCCGAACACCGACTTCCGCGCGATTTTCTTCGCGAATGCTGCCGAGCAGCAGCACATCAAGCTCTTCATCGGCGACAGCAAGGAACCGGCCGCTTATCACAAGCTGACCACGCGCGACGGCCCGCGCGAAGCCACGCTGAATTCGGGCAACGGCAAGCTGCGCTTCGAAGTGACGGTAAACGGCAAGACGTCGGCCACCGATGCGCGCCTCGCGCCGATCAGCGGCAAGAAATCGGACGGTTCGCCGTTCACCGTCAACTTCGGGATCGTCGTGTCGGAAGACGGTCACGACAGCGACTACAACGACGGCATCGTCGTGCTGCAGTGGCCGATCGGCTGACCTGACGCACGATCGGCGGCCGCGCCGTGCCGGCCCGCCGTCGTCTGGCCGGCCAGCGGTTCGCGCTCATCAAGCGGGCCTCACGCAGCACCCCAATCCAAAACAGCGTTATCACAGGAGACTTCCATGCCGCTTCTTTCGGCTTCGATCAACAGCGCGCCCGTCGTCACGTCCGAGACGTACGTCGACATCCCCGGCCTGCATATCGACATCGCCAAGGCAGAGATTCGCGACGGGAAACTGCAGGTCATCCTCAACGTGCCGACGCCGTACGCGACCGGCAACAATTTCCCCGGCATCTATTTCGCGATCGCGACGGACAAAGGCGTCGTCGCGGACGGCTGCTTCACCTATTCGTCGAAGGTGCCCGAAAGCACCGGGCGCATGCCGTTCACGCTCGTCGCGACGATCGACGTCGGCAGCGGCGTCACGTTCGTGAAAGGGCAGTGGAAAAGCGTGCGCGGCAGCGCGATGCATATCGATTCGTACGCGAGCATTTCCGCGATCGGCGACACGGCCGCGCAATCGTCGTCGCAAGGCGGCGGGAATCAGGGCACCGAAACCGGCGGCGGCGCCGGCAACATCGGCGGCGGCGGCGAACGCGACGGCACGTTCAACCTGCCGCCGAACATCAAGTTCGGCGTGACGGCACTCACCAACGCGGCAAACGACCAGACGATCGACATCTACATCGACGACAACCCGAAACCGGCCGCCACGTTCAAGGGCGCGGGCGTGCAGGACCAGAACCTCGGCACGAAGGTGCTCGACTCCGGCAAGGGGCGCGTACGCGTGATCGTGACGGCGAACGGCAAGCCGTCGCGCATCGGCTCGCGGCAAATCGATCTCTTCAAGAAGTCGTACTTCGGAATCGTCGGCTCGGAAGACGGCACCGACGACGACTACAACGACGGCATCGTGTTCCTGAACTGGCCGCTGGGCTGAACCCGACGATGCGCGGGGCGGCAACGCGTGCGCGCCGCCGTCGAAGCCGCAATGGCGACGGGGCCAACCGCCCCGGCCACCCGTTGTGAAGCGATTCATTCGAGCAGTCATTTGCAGTCCCACGCCGCGCTCCGCGCGCGACGACGGCGAGATCCGCTCACCGGCCGCGCGATGCGAGACATTCCATCAAGACGAGGAAGACATGTCACAACCGTTTACCCATGACGATCTGTACGCCCTGCTGCAACTTGCCGGCAACGATGCAACCGCCGTGCAATCGAACGGCGACCAGGCCGTGCTCGACCGGATGCGTCAGTTCATGACCGCGCAGCTCGTGGAGAAGCTGCCGCAATACGATGTGTTCGTCGACATTGCAACGATCCCGTACAGCTTCGACGTCGGCAGCTGGCAGAACAAGGTGAAGGCCGATGCGGCCGGGCAGGTGATCGCCTGCACGGTGACGTGGGCCGGCGCGCCCGGCGTGCTGCCCGGCGCGGCAGCGAAGTTCGGTGTTGGTGCGGTGGTCAACTACTTCTCGAAGGCGACGCCGCAACCGCAACCCACGCAGCCGGGCACCACGACGACCGGCGGCGGCGAACGCGACGGCATCTTCAACCTGCCGCCGAACATTGCATTCGGCGTGACGGCGCTCGTCAATTCGTCCGCGCAGCAGACGATCGAAGTCTTCGTCGACGACAACCCGAAACCGGCCGCAACGTTCCAGGGCGCCGGCACGCAGGACGCGAACCTGAACACGCAGATCGTGAACTCGGGCAAGGGGAAGGTGCGCGTGGTCGTGACGGCGAACGGCAAGCCGTCGAAGATCGGTTCGCGCCAGGTCGACATCTTCAAGAAGACCTATTTCGGGCTGGTCGGCTCTGAAGACGGTACGGACGGCGACTACAACGACGGCATCGCGATCCTGAACTGGCCGCTGGGTTGACGGGCTGACCGTTAAACGGAAGGCAAGCACTGGGCGCCGATTCGCCCGGCGCTTGCCTTTATTGCTTCCGATGCCCGCCGGGAATACCGTGCACGCGCGTGATGAGCACCGGATGGATAGCCTGAAACATCACGTCGTCGCGCCTGCACCAGGCACGCCGGGCGAGCACGGGCGACGTCGCGACATCAGCCGTCACGCCGGGCGCCACGCTGTGACATCGCGAGCGGCGCCGTCAAGCTGGCCGCGGCCAACTGCGTGCGCGCGGCGTAAGCCACGCGGTTGAACGCGACACGCTGCTCACCCTTCAGTTTCGCTGCCTTCGACGCCTGCACGAGGCCGATCGGATCGACAAGACGACCATGTCGCCGGACCTCGAAGTGCAGATGCGGGCCGGTCGCGGTCCCGGTACTGCCGACCGCGCCCACCCGTTGACCGCGGGCGACCCGTGCACCGGTTCGCAGCGTGGGCTCGAACGCCGACAAGTGCGCGTAGTACGACGCATAGCCACCGTCATGACGGATCACCACATACTTGCCGTAACCGCGCGGCTCGGTGCCGATGAACGTCACGACGCCGCGCTCGGAGGCATGGACGGCGCGCCCTGTCGGCGCGGCAAGATCGACGCCCGAATGCACGTGGCGCGCGCCGGTCACCGGATGCACGCGCGCGCCGAAGCGCGAACTGGTGCGTGTCGACCGGACCGGCATCGCGAACCGGGTGCCTTCGAACGGCATGCCGTCGAGATCGTAATAGGCGCCCGGCACCCCCGCTCCGGGGGCGAACCACACGGCCGCGACGCGCCGGCCGCGAAAGCGGATGTCGAGCGCCGTCACGCGCACGCCGCCCGGCAGTGCCGCATCGTCATCGGGTTCGAATGCGACACGGAAGGTGTCGCCGGTCGCGCCGTGCAGCTTCGGGTCGATACGACCGGCCAACATGCGCGTCAGTTGCGCCACGACACCGTCGGGCAATTCGGCACGCGCCAGCGACGCACGCAGGCTGCCGGTTATCACACCAGCCCGCGTGCCGCTCTCCTGCTCCGCGAGCACGAACGGTTGCGCGGACGCCAGATCGACACGACGCGATGCGAATGCCGAAGGCGTGCCGATCGCGGGCAGATGCGATGCAAAACCATAATCGAAACGCCCTGCGTAACCGCGCTCGATCGCACCCCGCGCCGCATCGCAAAGGACAACGTACGGCGCACAGGCGCCGGCACGCACGACGAACATGCCGGGATAGGCCTCCGCACGCACACGCACCGCCTGCGAATCCGCCACGATGCGCGGAACCACCGTCGACGCAAGCAAGCCGCCCCAGACGGTGCGGGCGGAATTGAAGAAAGGCACGTCGACAAGGTCGGCCGCTTGCGCCGCCACGGGCGCGGACGGCTCGGCACCGGAGGATGCCAGCGCCATCGCGCCCTGTGTGCCGGCAAGCCACGCCGCCGCAACGACACCGCGCAGCAGCGCGCGGCGAACGGGAAAGCGGATGGCGCCGCGTTGCGCGGATCGACCTCGTTCGCGTGCGAGACGTAAACACAGGTCGAACCGCATCGCGTCGTCACTCGCTATCTTTGAAAACTGGAAATGAACCGGGTATCGCGGAGGAAAGAGCGTCGCGATCCGGTAGCCTGGAGGCGAGTGTACTGGCGCGACCAACATCGCCGAATAGGACCAATCCGATTTGTGCAGATGTTGTCTTAGTACATGAACGAAAGATAAAAATCGCCGTAAAAATGCATGGGATGCGCCCCTTCGGTCGTGTGACACCGCGCATGGCTGTACAGTCGAGGGTTGCCCGCGCACGCGCGCATGCCCGCCGGGCCACGGCGGGTGCGCCGCCCGTCGCGCCTTCTGTCCTCAACCCGGAATCCCGTCATGTTTCTCGATCATCTTCATCCGGAACGCTGGACGTTCCTGTGGAACGCGTTGTCCACGCTGTCGCTCAGGCTCTGCGCCGCCCTCGCGCTGCTCGTCGCGGGCTGGTGGCTGTCGAAACGCATCGGCAACTGGCTGAGCCGGCTGCTCGCGAACAAGGAGCGCGTCGACGACACGCTGCGGCCGATCCTCTGCGACGTCGCCGTGTGGGGCATCCGCATCGTCGCGATCGTCGGCGCGCTGTCGCAGCTGGGCATCGAAACCGCGAGCATCGTCGCGGTGCTCGGCGCGGCCGGCCTCGCGATCGGGCTCGCACTGCAGGGCACGATGCAGAACATCGCGGCCGGCATCATGCTGTTGCTGCTGCGGCCGTTCAAGGTGGGCGACTACATCGACGGCGGCTCGAGCGTCGCGGGGACGGTGGACGAAGTCGGCCTCTTCATGACGCGGCTGACGAAGCCGGACGGCATCTGCGAATACGTGCCGAACAGCGCGCTGTGGGGCAGCGCGATCCGCAATTACACGCGCAATCCGACGCGCCGTCTCGATCTCGAGGTCGAAGTGTCGGTGCACGACGACATCGATCGCGCGCTCGACGCGCTGCGCGCGCTGGCCGAAGCCGATCCCGACGTGCTGACGGAACCGGCACCGGACGTGATGGTGATGCGCTTCGACGACAGCACGGCGATCGCGAACATGCGCGTGTGGACGCACACCGACAAGTTCTGGGCGATGCGCTGGCGCCTCGCGCGCCAGGTGCGCAAGACGCTCGCCGATGTGGACTGCGCGTTGCCGATCCGCACGCGCGAACTGCACATCGTGCATGAAGCCGAACAGCAGCGCCGGTCCGACCCGCGCCGCGTACAGGCGTCGTAAGACGCCGGGGCGCACGAGCGCGCACGGCGCGCTGCGTCGTGCGCCCCGCTCGCGTCACATCCTGACGATATCGAGCAGCGCCTTCTTGCCGCTCTTGTAAGTGAATACCGAGATCGCACCGTGCTTCAGGTCGCCCTGCGGCGTGAAGCTCGTTTCGCCGATCACGCCGCGATAGTCGGTCGCCGGCATCGCGGCCAGCACCTTCGCCGGCTCCGTGGAGTTCGCGCGCTTCATCGCGTCGACGATGATGTACACCGCGTCGTACGAGAACGGCGCATACACCTGCATCGGCTGGTGATAGCGCGCCCCGTAACGCTGCACGAACGCCGCGCCGCCCGGCATCTTCTCGAGCGCGATGCCGGCTTCCGAGCACACGACGTTGTCCGATGCCGGGCCCGCGAGCTTCGGCAGGTCGGTCGAGCACACGCCGTCGCCGGCGAGGATCTTCGCGCGCATGCCGAGCTGGCGCGCCTGCTTCGCGAGCGGACCGCCCGTCGCGTCCATCCCGCCGTACATGATCGCGTCGGGGTTCTCGCCCTTGATCTTCGTGAGGATCGCGCGGAAGTCGATCGCCTTGTCGTTGGTCGCATCGCGCGAGACGATCTTCATCCCGGCCGCTTTCGCCGCCTTTTCGAATTCGGTCGCGAGGCCCTGCCCGTACGCGGTCGAATCGTCGACCACGGCGACCGTCCTGATGCCCAGCTTCTTCGCCGCGTACATCGCGAGCGCGGGCCCTTGCTGCGCATCGGTCGCGACGACCCGATAGGTCGTCTTGAAGCCCTGCTGCGTGTAGGTCGGGTTGGTCGCGGCCTGCGAGATCTGCACGACGCCGCCGTCGCGATAGACGCGCGATGCGGGAATCGACGTACCCGAGTTGTGATGGCCGACGACGCCGACCACCTTGTCGTCGACGAGACGCTGCGCGACCTGCGTCGCGGTGCGCGGGTCGCCCGCGTCGTCCTGCGCGTCGAGCTGCAGCGTGACCTTCCTGCCGCCGATCACGAGCCCCTTCGCGTTGATTTCCTCGACCGCGAGCCGCGCGCCGTTCTCGCTGTCCTTGCCGAGGTGCGCGATCGCGCCGGTCAGCGGCGCGACGTGCCCGATGCGCACGATCTCGTCCGCGTGCGCGGACAGCGCGAATAGTGCACACGCCAGCGCGACCGCGCATGCCGTCTTGTTCTGATGCCGATTCCGATTCATGTTCGTCTCCTTCCTTGTCGCTGTTGGTTCGTGATCCATACCATTGTCGATTGCAGGCAAAGCGATGCGCTCACGCGCGCCCTTCGAAGCCGAGCAGCACGTTCACCGCGTTGATACCGATTTCCTCGACCATGTAGCCGCCTTCCATCACGAACAGCGTCGGCAGGTTCAGGCGCGCGAGCGCGGCGCCGATCCGCAGGTAGTCGGGCGAGCACAGCTTGAAATGGCTGATCGGATCGTGCTCGAACGTGTCGACGCCGAGCGACACGACGAGCAGGTCGGGCGCGTGCTTCGCGATCGCGGCAGTGGCCTGGCCGAGCGCCGCCGAGTAGGTGTCCCACTGCGTACCCTTCGGCAGCGGCAGGTTCAGGTTGAAGCCTTCGCCCGCGCCCGCACCGCGCTCGTCGGCATGGCCCGAGAAGTACGGATACGACACCGCCGGCTCGCCGTGCAGCGACGCGAACAACACGTCCGAACGGTCGTAGAAGATGTCCTGCGTGCCGTTGCCATGATGGAAGTCGACGTCCAGCACCGCGACGCGCGCCGCACCGCTCGCGATGCCGTGCTGCGCGGCGATCGCCGCGTTGTTCAGATAGCAGTAGCCGCCCATGTACTCGCGGCCCGCATGGTGGCCGGGCGGGCGGCACAGCGCGAACGCGGCGCGCATGCCGCCGTTCGACAGCAGGTCGGCGCCGGTGAGCGCCGAGTTCGCACTCGCGCGCACCGCGTCCCACGTGCCGGCGTTGATCGGCGCACCGGCATCCATCGCGAAGAAGCCGAGCTTGCCGTCGATGAAGTCGGGCAGCGTCGCCGCCGACGGCATCGCGCGCACCGGCCACACGAGCGGCAGCGCCTGGCAGGTGCGGCCGGTCGCGGCCCATTCGTCCCATGCGCCGGCGAGAAAGTCGACATAGCGCGCGCTGTGCGCGCCGGCATAGCTCGCGCGGTCGAACGCGCGCGGCGCGATCACGTCGCCGAGGCCGGCCGCGCGGACCTGCGCGAGCACCGTTTCGGCGCGAAGGGGGTTCTCGAACGAATCGGTGATCGCGCCGTCCTTCAGTTCGACGCCGCGATGCAGATGGTGATCGCTGCTGTAGACCGTGAGCATGGTTGACCGTTGCAGTGAAGGCTGTGAGGGGTGGCAACAGTCTATTGAGGCCAGCCGGCAATAACTTTGCTTTTCAACTCTTCGTTTCGTACAATTTTGAGAAAACCGTCTACGGAGACCCGGAAATGAGCAAAAATCGCGCTTCGGTTGAGCTGGACGGCGTCGATCGCGCGATGCTCCGCCTGCTGCAGGAAGACGGCGCGCTGTCCAACGCGACGCTCGGCGAACGGTTGTCGCTGAGCGTCACGCCGTGCTGGCGGCGGCGCAAGCGGCTCGAGGACGAAGGCGTGATCACCGGCTACCAGGCGAACCTCGACCGCCGCGCGCTCGGCATGAACGTGTTCGCGTTCGTGCAGGTCACGTTCAACATGCATTCGGACCAGGATTCGGATCACTTCGAGGACGTGATGCGGCGTCACGACGAAGTGACGTCGTGCCACAAGATCACCGGCGCGGCCGACTACATCCTGCAGGTCGTCGCCGCCGATCTCGACACGTATGCGGAATTCGTCGAACGCGTGCTGCGAAAGCAGGCTGGCGTGTCGTCGATCCAGTCGAGCCTCGCGCTGCGCGAGGTCAAGTTCTCGTCGCGCGTGCCGGTGCCGGACGCGTGATCGATCAATCGCCCGCGCACGGGCATCCGCTGTCGACCTTCATCCCATGGAGCGCTACCGCATGAAACATTGCATTCCTTCCGCGCCGCTTGCCGCCGCGATCGCTCTCGCGTTTGCATTGAGCGCGTGCGCGACGCAACCGCCTGCCCCGCTTCCACCCAATGTCGCCGGGCAGGACACGCAGGGCACGCAGACCGCCCAGGCTGCCGAAGCCGCCCCGCCGATGGTCGGCGGCGATCGCGACGCGCACGGCTGCATCGGCTCGGCCGGTTATGCCTGGTGCGAAACGACCCGGCAATGCGAGCGCCCGTGGGAACTCGCGAAGGCGCATGGTTTCGCGAACTCGGCGCAGGGGTACGAGCAGTTCTGCCGGAACGGCGCAGCGAAGTGAAGGAATGCGATGTGACCGGGTCGCGATGCAACGTCGCGCCCCGATGAAGCGCGAGCGCGATGCGCGCCATGCCCGTCGCGCGCGCGTTTCGCCCCGCCGATCCCGCTTTTTTCCCGTTCCGCGCACCGTCATTCCGGAAACCCGGACACACAAAAAACCCCACGAAATCAGGGATATTCCGCGCGAGCGACACGGCAATCGAGTTCGGTTATATTACGCGCCCCTTGCCATCCCGCCCCGCGGAACGCATTGCGCGCGGCCGCTTTCGACACGGCCTGAAACGCCTTCCGGCGAGGCCCGCAGCAAGGGCCTGCGCGCCCGTCGCACGACCGTGAAGCAGCTGATTGCACGAGCACATGAAGCCGATCCGAAGGTGTCCTTCGCAACGGCTTCGCGTGCGCAAATGCAACGGTGAACATGGTCGGTCCGGAATTCTGGATTCGCGGTCCGGATCTCCGGATGCGCGATCCGGTTGCGAATCCGCATCGGCCGGGCGGCATGGCAAACCGATGCATCCAAGTTGAAAAAGGGATCTGCTGTGATCAAAACGTTACGGGTAATACTGTCGGCGCTCGCGCTGTGCGTCGCGACGTCGTCCGCGCATGCCGCCGATACGAAGAAGGTCGACGTCCTGCTGGTGGGCGGCGGCATCATGAGCTCGACGCTCGGCGTGTGGCTGCACGAGCTGCAGCCCGACTGGTCGATGACGATGGTCGAGCGCCTCGACGGCGTCGCACTGGAAAGCTCGAACGGCTGGAACAACGCGGGCACCGGCCACTCCGCGCTCGCCGAGCTGAACTACACGCCGGAGAAGGCGGACGGCAAGATCGACATCTCGAAGGCGATCGAGATCAACGAGTCGTTCCAGATCTCGCGCCAGTTCTGGGCCTGGCAGGTCCGGCAGGGCGTGCTGAAGAACCCGCACTCGTTCATCAACTCGACGCCGCACATGAGCTTCGTGTGGGGCGACGACAACGTCCGCTTCCTGAAGAAGCGCTACGACGCGCTGCAGGCGAGCCCGCTGTTCCGTGGCATGCAGTATTCGGAAGACTACGACCAGATCAAGCAGTGGGTGCCGCTGATGATGGAAGGCCGCGACCGCAACCAGAAGGTCGCGGCAACGTGGACGCCGATCGGCACCGACGTGAACTTCGGCGAGATCACGCGCCAGTTCGTCGGCTACCTGAAGACGCAGCCGAACTTCACGCTGTCGCTGTCGAGCGAAGTGCGCGAGATCTCGCGCAACGCAGACGGCACGTGGCACGTGTCGTGGGTGAAGCTGCATTCGGATGAACCGCCGCAGGCCGTCGACGCGAAGTTCGTGTTCATCGGCGCGGGCGGCGGTGCGCTGCACCTGCTGCAGGCGTCGGGCATCCCCGAGGCGAAGGATTACGGCGCGTTTCCGGTCGGCGGCTCGTTCCTCGTGACCGACAACCCCGAGGTCGTGAAGCGCCACCTCGCGAAGGCGTACGGCAAGGCGTCGGTCGGCTCGCCGCCGATGTCGGTGCCGCACCTCGACACGCGCATCATCGACGGCAAGAAGATCATCCTGTTCGGACCGTTCGCGACGTTCTCGACCAAGTTCCTGAAGAACGGCTCGTACTTCGACCTCGCGAAGAGCACCAACCTGCACAACGTCGCGCCGATGATGCGCGTGGGCGTCGACGAATTCCCGCTCGTCGAGTATCTCGCCGGCCAGCTGATGCTGTCCGACGACGACCGCTTCAACGCGCTGAAGGAATACTTCCCGGACGCGAAGAAGGAAGACTGGCGCCTGTGGCAGGCCGGCCAGCGCGTGCAGATCATCAAGCGCGACCCGAAGAAGGGCGGCGTGCTGAAGCTCGGCACCGAGATCGTCAGCTCGCAGGACGGCAGCATCGCGGGCCTGCTCGGCGCATCGCCGGGCGCGTCGACGGCCGCGCCGATCATGCTGAGCCTGATGCAGAAGGTGTTCAAGGACAAGGTAGCGACGCCCGAATGGCAGCAGAAGCTCCGCCAGATCGTGCCGAGCTACGGCACGAAACTGAACGACAACCCGGCGAAGGTCGTCGAGGAATGGACCTATACGAGCGGCGTGCTGCAGTTGTCGCCGCCGCCGAAGATCGACCTGACGGTGCCGTCGCAGGCGACGGGCACGGCTCCGGCGCGTCCCGCGAAGGCGGCGGCCGACATGGCGCTGTAACGCGTCCGGTCCCGTTTCGCCGCATCGCACGGCCGCCCTTCGGGGCGGCCGTTTTGCTTGGCGGACGCGGACGGCGCGGCGTGCTCCGTCCTGCGGAGACTTGCGGCTGCTGCTCTGCCCGTCGCACCGCTGCCGATTGTCCGCTGCTGGCCGTTCGTTGCTGGCCGTTCGTTGCTGGTCGTTCGTTGCTGGTCGTTCGTTGCTGGTCGTTCGTTGCTGGTCGTTCGCTGCTGGTCGTTCGCCACCGGTCGTTCGCCACCGGTCGTTCGCCACCGGTCGTTCGCTGCCAGCCGAACCGCAGGCGATCGCGCCCGCTACCGGCCAAGCGCGGCCGTTCGTCCCCAGCCGCCCTCCCGCATCCGCTAGAATTGCGGGCACGCGCGACACCGTCGCCACCGATCCACCATCCGCATCGACGCGGTCCATGCGACCGCCGGTGCGGCCCGCGCCCGAGCCGCGCGAGCGCCGCACTTCGTTGCCGCGCCCGCCCGGGCGCGCCACCAACCGAATTCAGCTGGAGAAAGACCGTGTTTACTTGCCGAAACCAGAGCTGCGGCACGCAGTGGGAAACGTCCGACGTCGTCATCAAGGACGAAGGCCAGGGGCTGCTGTTCCGCTGCCCGCTGTGCGGCGCGCGCAACTATCTCGAGCGCTTCGAGGACGATGAAGGCAACGTCGCCTACGAACAGATGGAAGGCAAGCCTTACCTCGGAGACCTCGAATGACGCAGCCGACCGCCACGCCCTTCAGCGCGCTGCCGCTGACGCCCGCCACGCTCGCGAACCTCGCGCAGCTCGGCTATGTCGACATGACGCCGATCCAGGCCGCGAGCCTGCCGATCGCGCTGGCCGGCCAGGACCTGATCGCGCAGGCGAAGACGGGCAGCGGCAAGACCGCCGCGTTCTCGCTCGCGCTGCTGGCGCGCCTCGACGCGCGCCGCTTCGACGTGCAGGCGATGATCCTGTGCCCGACCCGCGAACTCGCCGACCAGGTCGCGCAGGAAGTGCGCCGCCTCGCGCGCGCCGAGGAAAACGTGAAGGTGCTGACGCTGTGCGGCGGCACGCCGATGCGCCCGCAGGCGCAGAGCCTCGAGCACGGCGCGCACATCGTCGTCGGCACGCCGGGCCGCATCATGGATCACCTCGACCGCGGCAACCTGAAGCTCGACGCGCTGAACACGCTGGTGCTCGACGAAGCCGACCGGATGCTCGACATGGGCTTCTTCGACGACATCGCGAAAGTCGCGCGCATGTGCCCGACGACGCGCCAGACGCTGCTGTTCTCGGCGACCTACCCGGACGGCATCGCGAAGCTGAGCCAGCAGTTCCTGCGTAATCCGAAGGAAGTGAAGCTCGAGGAGCGCCACGACGACAGCAAGATCCGCCAGCGCTTCTACGAAGTGACGGAAACCGAGCGGCTGCACGCGGTCGGCCAGTTGCTGAACCACTACCGGCCGGTGAGCACGATCGCGTTCTGCAACACCAAGCAGCAATGCCGCGACCTGCTCGACGTGCTGCACGCGCAGGGCTTCCACGCGCTCGCGCTGCACGGCGAGCTCGAACAGCGCGAACGCGACCAGGTGCTGATCCAGTTCGCGAACCGCAGTTGCTCGGTGCTGGTCGCGACTGACGTGGCCGCGCGCGGGCTCGACATCGCGCAGCTCGAGGCCGTGATCAACGTCGACGTGACGCCCGACCCCGAAGTGCACGTGCACCGTATCGGCCGCACCGGCCGCGCGGACCAGGAAGGCTGGGCGCTGAGCCTCGCCAGCATGGACGAGATGGGCCGCGTCGGCGCGATCGAGCAGGCGCAGAAGCGCGACGTCGAATGGCATCCGCTCGCGGAACTGAAGCCGGCCGGCAACGACACGCTGCTGCCGCCGATGGAAACGCTGCAGATCCTCGGCGGACGCAAGGACAAGATCCGCCCGGGCGACGTGCTCGGCGCGCTGACCGGCGATGCGGGGTTCGACGGCAAGCAGATCGGCAAGATCAACGTGACCGAGTTCTCGACCTATGTCGCGGTCGAGCGCGGCGTCGCGCGCGACGCGCTGCGCAAGCTCAATGCGGGGAAGATCAAGGGCAAGCGGGTCAAGGTCCGGTTGATGGACGAAGAGTGACGCGGTGATGCCGGCGCGCGCCGCAATCCTTATGCGGCGCGCCCGCCCAGCATCGCCAGATACTGCCGTACCGCGCCCCATTCCCCGCCGCTGCGGCTGAGCGCGACGAGTTCGGACCCCGGCACGCTGCCGGCGAGTTTCCGGTACACGACGTTCGGCGCCGCGATCCGGCTGAGCGGCGCCGGCACCAGCGCCACGCCGAGACCGGCGCCCGTCAGCGCCAGCACCGACAGCGTGCTGCTCACCTTGTGCGCGATGTGCGGCGTCTTGCCGAGCACCCGCCGCAGGATCGCCAGCTGCCCTTCGTCGTCGCCGTCGGCGGCATAGAAAATGAACGGTTCGTCCGCGAGCGCCGCGACGCTCACCGAGCGCCGCTTCGCGAGCGCATGCCGGTCGCTCATCATCACGTCCCACGCCCAGCTGCCGACCGTGCGCACGGCCAGCTTCGGATCGAACGCCGTGCCGAAGGCCGGGCAATAGCCGATGTCGAGCCGGCCCGCGAGGATCGCGTCCTGCTGCGCGGCCGGCGCCATTTCGTGCAGGTCGAGCGCCACTTCCGGCCACGCCGCGTGAAACGCGATCAGGTCGTCGGACAGCCGCCCCGTCGCGACCGCATTGCCGACGAAGCCGATCCGCACCACGCCCGTCTCGCCGCGCGCCGCGCGCTGCACGACCGTCTTCGCGCGCGCGGCCTGCTCGAGCGTGTGCCGCGCTTCGGCCACGAGCAAGCGGCCCGCGTCGGTCAGCAGCACCTTGCGGGTGCTGCGCTCGAACAGCGTCGCGCCGAGTTCCTCCTCGAGCGCGCGGATCTGCGCGCTCAACGCGGGCTGCACGATATGCAGCCGCTCCGCCGCGCGGCCGAAATGCCCTTCTTCGGCAACCGCGAGAAAGTAGCGCAAATGGCGAAGGTCCATACGCTCGATTGATCACCCGAAACGATTAATCTCGAAATCTAATCTATTGGAATGAAAAATCAAGCGCGCGCATCCTGATGGTCATCCGCTGCGTCGCAGCCCACCTCCAAGGAGCCCCGTCGTGTCCGACCGCAACCGCATCGATGTTCACCAGCATGTCGTCCCGCCGTTCTGGGCCGCAGCCCTCCCGTCGCACGGCGGCGATCCGTCCGGCTGGGGCAGCCCGACCTGGAGCCCGGAAGCCGCGCTTGCGTTCATGGACTCGCTGGAGATCCAGACCGGCGTGCTGTCGCTGACGGCGCCCGGCGTGCAGGGCTGGAACGGCCAGGCCAAGCGCGACATGGCGCGCCAGGTCAACGAATACGTGGCCGGCCTCGTCGCGCAATGGCCGACCCGCTTCGGCAACTTCGCGACGCTGCCGCTGCCCGACGTCGACGGCACGCTCGCCGGGATCGATCACGCGTTCGACACGCTGAAGGCCGACGGCGTCGTGCTGCTCAGCAACTACGGCGGCACCTATCTCGGCGATGCGGCATTCGAGGCCGTGTGGGCCGCGCTCGATCGCCGCCGCGCGGTGGTGTTCATTCATCCGGCCAAGCCCGCGATCGATGTGCTGCCCGGCATGCCCGGCCCGCTGCTCGACTACCCGTTCGATACGACGCGCACCGCGCTGCAGCTCGTGCTCAACGGCGTGATCGCGCGCTACCCGAACGTGCGCATCATCCTGTCGCACGCCGGCGGCTTCCTGCCGTACACCGCGTACCGCTTCGCCGAACTCGCGCCGGGCGTGCGCAACGACGTGCCGGATCGCGACGGGCTGCTCGACCTGCTGCGCACGTTCTACTTCGACACCGCGCTGTCGTCGCCGTCCGCGCTGCCGAGCCTCACGGCGTTCGCGCAACCGGATCGCGTGCTGTACGGCAGCGACTTCCCGTATGCGCCGCCGGCCGTCAGCACGTCGTTCACCGCGGCGCAGGATGCGTATGCCGCGCTGGGCGCCGACCGGCACGCCGCGCTCAACCGCGCGAACGCGCTGCCGCTGTTCCCGCGCCTCGCCGCACTCGCGCGATAACGCGCGACGCAGTGCCGCGTGACGCCCCATCGCGGCGGCGTCACGCGTGCAACCGCCCGCAGCCGTCCGCGCCGCGCGGCACCGTCAGAACGGAATGACGGCCTTCGCCCAAACGGCCTCGCCGGCCGGCCGGTTGCGCACGAAGAATTCCTTCACGACGCGCGCTTCCAGGCTGACCTTGCCGAACTGGTAACGGACACCGGGGCCGATCGCGAACGTCTGTCCGCGAAAGCCGTCGCCCGCGACCGGCTGGCCGTTCTGCATGTCGTCGGTGGTCTGCTTGACGAAGTAGCCCGACAGTCCGACGCGCGCCTTCGGCGTGACCGCATAGCTCGCCGAGTAATCGATGTGGAACAGGTTGCCCGAGTGGTAATGGGTGTCGTTGTTCGGCGAGTTGAAGCTGTACGTGATCTTCGCGGACACCTCGACCTTGTCGTTCGGCAGCCACGTCACGCCGAACACCGGCCGCGCGGTGTAGTAGTTCTTGCCGGTATTCAGCGCCGCATGCATGTCGTACTGGCCGGTCGGGAACACGAATTCGATCGCCGCGACGGTGCGCAGCGCGCCCGATCCCCACGCGATCAGCGCGGGGCTGACGATCAGGTCGCCGAGATTGGTGCGGTCGAACGACGCGCCGCCCGCATCCAGCGCCAGATGCTCCATCGGCAGCACCGCATACGCACCGTAGCGCCCGCCGAGCACCGACAGGTTCGACATCCACACGACGCGCGGAATCAGCACGTCGGCATCGAGCTTGAATCCGGGCACCGAACCGTTGCCGTGCGAATCGTTGAAGCGCGACGCATGGTAGTGCGTGTAGTACAGCAGCGCGTACAGCCCGGCCGGCGGCAGCGCGCCGGCGAAGAACGCTTCCGCGCCCTCGCCGATCGTGTCGCCGCCACCCTCCGTTGCGAACGCGCCGGTGCTCAGCGCCATGCCCGCGCACGCGGCGAGCGAAACCAGTCCGAAGGCAGCCTTTCGTTTCATCGATGTCTCCAATATTCGTTCTACTGAATTGATTTTTTATGGTCGTCCCGCGCGCCGCCCCCGCCGGCTATTCGCTGAAGTGCTCGATCACGAGCCGGTTGAAGCGCGCCACATGCTCGATCTGCGTCCAGTGTCCGCAGCGGCCGAACACGTGCAACTGCGCATTCGGCAGCAGTTCCAGCAGCCGCGTCGAGCTGTCGAGCGGAATCACGCGGTCCTCGCGGCCGTGCACGATCAGCGTCTCGTGCGGCAGCGCGCGCAGTTTCGCCTCGTCGCTCGCGAGCGCATCGACCCAGCGCTGACGCGGCGCGGGAAACATGTTCGCGAACGCCTCCTGGTAGCCGGGCCGCACGCTCGCGTCGTAGCGCAGCTTCGCGAGCTCGTCGTTCACCAGCGTGCGATCGAACGCGAAGATGTCCAGCAGGCCGCGCATGTTCGCGATCGACGGCGTATAACCCCACACGGCATCGAGCCCTTCGGTGAGCGTGAAGCGCGTGCCGGCCGCGCCCATCAGCACGAGCCGGCCGACCCGTTCGGGCGCGCGGATCGCCAGCGCGAGCGCGAGCGCGCCGCCGAACGAGTTGCCGATCACGTGCGCGCGCTCGACGTCGAGCGCATCGAGCAGGCCGAGTGCGTGGTCGACCCAGTGGTCCATCGAATACACGTAATCGCGCGGCCGCTCGGTTTCGCCGAAACCGGCCATGTCCGGCGCGATCACGCGAAACCGCGCGGCAAGCGCGGGCATCGTGAGCCGCCAGTTCGCATAGGCCGTGACGCCCGGCCCCGAGCCGTGGATCAGCAACACCGGCGGCCCGTCGCCGAGGTCGTGATAGTTGGTGTCGAGACCGGCCGCGACGATCCGGCGGCCCAGTTCGGGATTGCGTGACATGATGCTTCTCCAGTCGGTTTCGGTGGCGCGCGGCGCGTCAGCGCCCGCGTTTCTTCGCGCTCTGCCCGCCGATCCCGAAATGCGCCTTCGGCATCTCGGTGATGATCACGCGCACCGATTCGAGCGGTGCGTCGAGCGAGCGATGGATGGCTTCGCTGACTTCGGCGATCAGGCGTTCCTTCTTGTCGTCGTCGCGGCCTTCCAGGATGTACAGATGAGCTACCGGCACGATGGCCTCCCGTTGCATTCGGAACGTTCAGATGAAGCGCAGGCCGACCGAGCCGATGTCCTGCACGCGCAGCGTCACGTTGTCGCCGGCCGCGACGGCCACCGCCTCTGTGATGCCGCCCGACAGGATCAGGCTGCCCGCCGGGATCGATTCGCCGCGCGCGCCGAGGTGGTTCGCGAGCATCGCGATCGCCGCGGCCGGATGCCCGAGCACGGCCGCGCCGGCACCGAACGCGACCGGCAGCCCGTTTTTCTCGAGCACGATGCCGAGCGTGCGCAGGTCGACGCCGTCCACCGGCAGCGGGCGGCCGCCCGCGACGAAGCGCGCGGCCGACGTGTTGTCGGCCACCACGCTCTTCAGGTCGAACTTGAAATCGCGGTAGCGGCTGTCGATCACCTCGATCCCGGCGACGACGAAATCGGTCGCGGCGAGCACCGCGCCGACGTGGCAGCCGGGCCCCTTCAGTTCGGCCTTCGTCACGAACGCGATTTCCGGCTCGACCTTCGGATGGATCAGCGCGGACGTGTCGCACTCGCCGCCGTCGGGCAGGTCGTAGACGTCGGTGAGGAAACCGAACACGGGCGTGTCGACGCCCATCTGCCGCATCTTCGCGTGCGACGTCAGGCCGGCCTTGTAGCCGACGATCCGCGCGCCGCGCGCGAGCTGCCGGCGGCGGATCGCATCCTGCACCGCGTAGGCGTCGTCCCAGTCCATCTCCGGATGGCGGTCGGTGATCTTCGGCGTGTCGCATGCTTCACGCATGCAGTCGTCGAGATGCGCGGCGAGCGCCTCGATCGTGTCGGTCGACAGGTTCATGCGGCCTCCCGCTTCGCTTGCGCCGCGCGCGCCTTCGCGAGCGTCAGCGCGGTGTCTTCGATCATGTCCTCCTGGCCGCCGACCATCCCGCGCCGGCCGAGCTCGACGAGGATGTCGCGCGCCGGAATCCCGTATTTGTCGCCCGCCCGCTTCGCGAACAGCAGGAACGATCCGTACACGCCCGCATAACCGAGCGTCAGCGCGTCACGGTCGATCCGGATCGGGAAATCCATCATCGGTACGACGAGATCCTCGGCGACGTCCTGGATCTTCCACACGTCGACGCCGGTTTCGATGCCCATCCGCTCGCACACGGCGACGAACACTTCGAGCGGCGTGTTGCCGGCGCCCGCGCCGAGCCCCGCCGCCGCGCCGTCGATCCGGTTCGCGCCGGCCTCGATCGCGGCGATCGAGTTCGCGACGCCCATCGCGAGGTTGTGGTGACCGTGAAAGCCCAGCTCCGTGTCGGGCTGCAGCGCGTCGCGCACCGCGCCGAGGCGCGCCTTCACGTCGTCGGGCAGCATGTAGCCGGCCGAGTCGGTGATGTAGATGCAGTTCGCGCCGTACGACTCCATCAGCTTCGCCTGCTTCACCAGCCCTTCCGGGCTGTTCATGTGGCTCATCATCAGGAAGCCGACGGTATCCATGTCGAGCTTGCGCGCCATCGCGATGTGCTGCTCGGAGACGTCCGCCTCGGTGCAGTGCGTCGCGACGCGGATCGTATGCACGCCGAGCGCGTGCGCTTCCTTCAGGTGATCGACGGTGCCGATGCCCGGCAGCAGCAGCGCCGACACCTTCGCGCGCTTCAGCAGCGGGATGACCGCGCCGAGGTATTCCGCGTCGGTATGCGCGGGAAAGCCGTAGTTCACCGACGAGCCGCCGAGGCCGTCGCCGTGCGTGACTTCGATCAGCGGCACGCCGGCCGCGTCGAGCCCGCTCGCGATCGAGCGCATCTGGTCGAGCGTCATCTGGTGACGCTTCGGGTGCATGCCGTCACGCAGCGTCATGTCGTGGACGGTGATTTGCTTGCCTTTGAGATTCATTTCCGTTCCTTTTCGTCCGGTCGTGGAAGTCGCGTCCGCGGGCATCAGGCCGCCTGCGCGGCCGATGCCAGCGTGAGGCGGCCGGCCAGCAGTTCCTCGGCGAACATTTCGGCGGTGCGCGCGGCGGCGGCCGTCATGATGTCGAGGTTGCCCGCGTATTTCGGCAGGTAGTCGCCGAGGCCTTCGACCTCGAGATAGACCGACACACGATTGCCGTCGAACACCGGCCCGTTGACGAGCCGGTAGCCGGGCACGTAGCGCTGCACGTCGGCGATCATCGCGTGCACCGATTCGACGATGCGCGCTTCGTCGGGTGCGCTCTCCGTCAGGCAGTGCACGGTATCGCGCATGATCAGCGGCGGGTCGGCCGGGTTGATCACGATGATCGCCTTGCCCGCCTTCGCGCCGCCGATCTGCGCGACGGCCGCGGCCGTCGTGCGCGTGAATTCGTCGATGTTCTTGCGCGTGCCGGGGCCGACCGAGCGCGACGATACGGTCGCGACGATCTCGCCGTACGCGACCGGCTGCACGCGCGAGATCGCGCGCACCATCGGGATCGTCGCCTGGCCGCCGCAGGTGACCATGTTGACGTTCATCTCGCCGGAGCCGATGTGGTCCTTCAGGTTGACCGGCGGCACGCAGTACGGACCGATCGCCGCCGGCGTCAGGTCGATCATCAGCACGCCGAGCGCATTGAGCTTGCGGCTGTTCTCCGCGTGGACGTACGCGCTCGTCGCATCGAACGCGATCTGCACGCCGTCCGCCTGCACGTGCGGCAGCAGGCCGTCGACGCCGTCCGCGGTGGTCTTGAGGCCGAGTTCGCGCGCGCGTTTCAGGCCGTCGGAATCGGGATCGATGCCGACCATCCACACGGGTTCGAGCACGGGGCTGCGCATCAGCTTGGCGAGCAGGTCGGTGCCGATGTTGCCGGGACCGATCAGCGCGCAACGGATCTTTCGGGTCATGGGGAATGCCTCGTTAGCGTGGAAAAGAGAACGGGCGGCGCTCACGCGAACCGCACCGAACACGCGCCGATCCCGCCGATCGACACGCGGAAGTTGTCGCCGCGCGCGGCCGGCGCCATCGCGGCAAGCGCGCCGGACAGGATCACTTCGCCGGCCTTCAGCGGAATGCCGAGGCGGCCGAGCGTGTTGGCGAGCCACGCGACCGCATTCACCGGCGAGCCGAGCGCGGCCGCGCCGGCACCGGTGCCGATCACGTCGCCGTTCTTCTCGAGCACCATCCCGCAGGTCGACAGGTCGACGCTGCGCGTGCTCACGGCCTTGTCGCCAAGCACGAACACGCCGCACGACGCGTTGTCGGCGACCGTGTCGCCGATGCGGATCTTCCAGTCGCGAATGCGCGAATCGACGATCTCGAAGCACGGCATCACGCATTCGGTCGCCGCCAGCACCATCGCGTTCGTCACGCCCGGGCCGAGCAGGTCGCGCTTCAGCACGAACGCGATCTCGCCTTCGGCCTTCGGCTGGATCAGCGTGTCGAGCGCGATGCACTCGCCGTCGCCATACACCATGCCCGACAGCAGGTAGCCGAAGTCGGGCTGGTACACGCCGAGCATGTCCATCACCGCCTTCGACGTGACGCCGATCTTCTTGCCGATCACGGTCTCGCCCGCGTCGAGGCGGCGCTGCACGAAGCGCTGCTGGATGCGGTACGCGTCGTCGACCGACAGGTCCTCGTGCTGCGACGTCAGCGGCGCGATCGGTTCGCGCGACGTCATCGCGTCGTACAGCCGGTCGCCCAGCGTGGTAATCAACGTGGAGTCCATAAGAGTGTTCCGGTCAGTAACGGTTGGGTCAGAGCTTCACGCAGACGTTGCGCAGCTCCGTGTAGAACTCGAGCGAATGCACGCCGCCCTCGCGGCCGATGCCCGACTGCTTCGCGCCGCCGAACGCGGTGCGCAGGTCGCGCAGGAACCACGAATTGACCCACGCGATGCCGACGTCGATCGACGCCGCGACGCGATGCGCGCGCGACAGGTTGGTCGTCCAGATCGCGGTCGACAGCCCGTACGCATTCGCGTTCGCGCGGCCGATCACTTCGGCATCCGAATCGAACGGCATCACGAGCGTGCACGGCCCGAAGATCTCGTCGCGCGCGATCGGCGAATCATCGCCGAGGCCGGTCCAGATCGTCGGCTGCACCCACGCGCCGCCGCGCAGGTCGTCGGGCATGTCGGGCACGCCGCCGCCCGTCACGATCGTCGCGCCGAGTTCGGCCGCCTTGCGGTAATACGACAGCACCTTGTCGCGATGCTCCTGGCTGATCAGCGGGCCGAGGCCGGTCGACGCCGCTTCCGGGCGGCCGGGTTGCAATTGCTCGGCGCCGGCCTTCAGCGCCGCGACGAAGCGCTCGAACAGCGGACGCTCGACATACACGCGCTCGGTGCCGAGGCAGACCTGCCCCGCGTTCGCGAAGCACGAGCGCAACGTGCCTTCGACGGCCGCGTCGAAGTCGCAGTCGGCGAACACGATCGCCGCGTTCTTGCCACCCATCTCGAGACTGACGGGCCGCGCGCCGTCGGCCGCGGCCTTCATGATGGCCGCGCCGGTGCGCGTCTCGCCGGTGAACGTGATCGCGTTCACGCCCGGATGGGTCGTCAGGAATTCGCCGGCGGAAGCCGGCCCGAAGCCGTGCACGACGTTGTAGACGCCGCGCGGTACGCCCGCCTCGTTCATCACTTCGCCGAGCAGCGCGGCCGTCTGCGGGGTCTCCTCCGACGGCTTCACGACCACCGTGTTGCCGCACGCGAGCGCGGGCCCGACCTTCCACGTCATCAGCAGCAGCGGCAGGTTCCACGGGCAGATCACGCCGACCACGCCGACCGGCCGGCGGATCGCGTAGTTGAGCGCGCCCGCGCCGTCCGGCGTCGCCATCTCGAAGGTTTCGCCGGGCACGTTCTTCACGACGTCGGCGAATACCTTGAAGTTCGCGGCGCCGCGCGGAATGTCGATATGGCTCGCGAGGCTCACCGGCTTGCCGGTGTCGGCCACTTCCGCTTCGAGGAAATCGTCGAAGCGGCGCGTGATGCCGTCGGCCACCGCATACAGCAACTCGACGCGCTGCGCGACCGTCAGGCCGCCCCACGGGCCGGCCAGCGCCGCGCGGGCGGCCTGCACCGCCGCGTCGACGTCGGCGCGGCTCGCTTCGGCCACGCGCGCGATCACCGCGTTGTCGAGCGGCGAGCGCTTGTCGAACCAGCGCTCGCCCGCGCGATAGTCGCCGTCGATGAAGTTGCGGACGCGCCGCGCTTCCGGCTGCCCGCCGGCGGGGCCGCGTGTCGCGGCGTTGGGTTCGGTGTCGTACATGATGGAGTTACCGATAGTCGTGAATCCGTGATCCGTGGGTTCGTGAAGCGTGTTCGCGTGCGATGTCGTGCCGCGTCTTGCCGTGTCGCATGCCGCGCGTCACGACCCGCCAAGGCCGGCCGCATCGAGCCCCGCCTGCGCGCATTGCGCGTCCTGCGCCTCGCTGCCGCCCGACACGCCGATGCCGCCGATCAATGCACCGTCGTCGACGATCGGCAGCCCGCCGCCGAACGCGACGAAGCGCGGTCGCAGCACGAGGCCCTGCCGCACGGCGTCCGAGTGCGACGCCAGGGCGGCATGCCACGCGCCGGTCGGCAGACCAAAGCTCGCGGCCGTGTACGCCTTGTCGATCGCGATGTCGATCGAATGCAGCGGCGCGCCGGGCATGCGCACGAACGCCGCGAGCAGCCCCGCCGCATCGACGACCGCGACGTTCACGCGCACGCCGAGCCGCCCGGCGGCCTCGGCCGCCGCCTGCGCGGCGCGCGCGGCGGCAGGCCAGTCGATCGTGCGCAGCTCGACGCTGCGGGTCGTATCGTTTCGGTTCATGGCGCTGCGCTCCTTCGCGGGTCAGGTATAGACGGTCGTGAACGCTTCGTTCAGCTCGCCGGAGTGGAAGAAGATCCCGCGCCCGAGTTCCTCCTCGGTCCACGTGGTGACCGGGCGATCGGGTTGCGCGAGATAGCCGAGCCCCGCGAACGTCTCGTTGCGGTTGCCGCTCGGATCGAAGAAGTAGATCGTGGTGCCGCGCGTGATCCCGTGCCGCGTCGGCGCGACGTCGATCTTCACCTTGTTCTTCGCCATCACGTCGGCCGACTTCAGCACGTCGGCCCAGTCGTCGAGGAAGAACGCGATGTGATGCAGCCCGTTGCGCGGGCCGCCGACGAACGCGATGTCGTGCGGCGTCGTGCTGCGGAACATCCACGTCGCGGCCTGGATCGTGTTGCCCGGGCCGACCATCACCTGTTCCGCCAGGTGGAAGTCGAGACACTCGGCCATGAAGCGCGTGTTCTCCTCGACGCGGTTCACGCCGGCCTCCGGATTCAGCTCGCACATCAGCAGGCAGTGGTCGAGCCAGTGCACGGCCGAGCCCGGCACGTCGTCGGGCCACGGATCGGGGTTCAGCGAGCCGACCGCGGTGCCCACCAGCTCCTTCTTCGCGAACAGGCGCAGCTCGTGCCCGCTCGGCAGCAGGAACCGCAATTGACGCCCGACCGCCGGCAGCGCGCCTTCGGGCAGCATCTCGGTCGCGATTCCGTATGCTTCGATACGCTGCTGCAGCGCGTCCAGATCGGCGTCGTGCTCGACCTTGTACGCGGCATGCTTGAGCCCAGCCTGATCGGACGGCGACAGGATCAGCGAATACTTGTCCCATTCGTCCCAGCATTTCAGGTAGACGTTGCCTGCCGCGTCGCGCATCGTCTCCTGCATGCCGAGCACGCGCACGTAATGACGCAGCGCCGCTTCCATGTCCATCACCTTCAGACTGACATGACCAATACGCATCACACCCATGATGTGTCTCCTCCTGGTTTCCTGATTACTTGTCGATCGCCGGCGCGCCTGCACAGGACGCGCCGCAGAAGAACGGCTTTTTCAACCGGCCGGCCACTTCGAGTTCGACGTCGCCGTCCGGCACGACGCGGCACGCCAGCGCATAGCCGTCGCTTTCCTCCTCCGCGCTCACGTGCGCTCGGCTGATCGGCCCGAGCTTGCGCACCGCGCCGCGCAGCACACGCACCTTGCAAACGCCACACCCGCCGTTCAGGCAGCCGACCGGAATGCCGCGCCGGCCGAGCTTCGCCATGCCGGCCAGCAGCGACTCGCCTGACACGCACGCATAGCGCTCGTCGGTCTGCGCGATCCGGACCGTCCCGCATACGCGGCCCGCGTCCATGTCACACCCGCCGGAACAGCGGGCTGCGCGTCTGTTGCGCGTCCGCCGCCGAGATGAACTTCTCGTGATAGATGTCGCGCTCGAACAGGCGCCCCTGCATCAGCGTCGTGATGCACGCGTCGATCATCGCGGGCGGTCCGCACAGGTACGCCTGGTGCCCCGAGAAGTCGCCGTCGAAATGCGCCTTCGCTACGTCGTGCACGAACCCTTGCGCGACGTCGCCGCCCGCATCCGGCGCGCCTTCGGACAGCGCCGGCACGTACGTGAAGTTCGGATGGCGTGCGGCGAGCGCGCGGAATTCGTCGTGGTAGTACAGCTCCTTCGCGTTGCGCTGGCCGTAGACCAGCGTGATCGGCGCGGTGACGCCGCTCGCGAGCAGATCCGCGATCATCGAGCGCGGGCTCGACAGCCCCGATCCGCCCGCCATGAAGATCATCGGACGCGCGGCCGAGCGGCGCACGAAGAAGCGGCCGTACGGGCCCGACAGCCGCACGCGGTCACCCGTCGCGAGCTGCTCGTGCAGATAGCCGGTGCCGAGCCCGCCCGGCACCTGCCGCACGTTCAGCTCGATCTCGCCGGTGGCCGCGACGTCGGCCGGCGCGTTCGCGATCGAGAACGCACGGCTCTGCCCGAGGCCGGGAATCTCGAGCTGCACGTACTGGCCCGCCTGGAAATGGATCGGCAGCGACAGCTTCAGGCGGATCGACTTGATGGTCGGCGTGAGCTGCTCGATGCGCGCGACGTCGGCCGCGAAGTCCTTGACCGGGATGATCTCCGCGTCGGGCTCCTCGTCGACGTCGGCCTCGATCACGGTGTCGGCCTGCAGCGTCGCGCAGCACGCGAGCGCCTTGCCTTCCTCGCGCTCGAAATCCATCAGCGCGAACGGGTTCGCGTCGCCGAGATCGGTTTCGCCGTCGAGCACGGCGACCTTGCAGGTGCCGCACAGGCCGTGACAGCACGCGTGCGGAATGTAGATGCCCTGTCGCAGCGCGGCGTCGAGCATCGTCTGTCCTTCCTCGACCTCGATCGTCACGCCCAGCGGCTCGATGGTAAGTTGATGGCTCATGATGGTTCGCTCGTCCGCGTGGCGGTCAGAAGCTCGCGCCGCCGAGGCCGTCGAGGCCCGGCGTGCGGAAGCTGATCAGGTCCTTGTGCCCGAGGCCGTTGTCGGCCAGGCTCTTCGCTGCGTCGGGCGTCCACGGCTCGCCGGAGCGAAACCACGCGACGCGATCCCAGTCGATCTTCGCGAAGTCGGGGTGATAACCATAGACGGGCGGCAGCACCTTGTCGGCCAACGCGCCGAACGGCAGGTCGGGCGGCAGCGGCAGGCAGAACGGCGCCGGGAACATCAGGTGGTCTTCCCAGCACACGTAGAGCAGCGGCGCCGGAAACTTCCCGACGGCATCCTTGATCGGGAAGTCGTAGGGTTTGAGCGCGATGACGGCCATGTTTGTCTCCTGTCGGCCCGCGTTCGCGCCGTGGCGCGCGCGGGTCCTGTTCAAGGTTACGTATCGATTGCGGGTCAGTTGCGGGTGGCCTGGCCGCGCCAGGCCGCGAAGTTCTTCTGGTCTTCCGAGCCATCGAAATCGAGGTTGTCGCGGCCCATCTGCACTTCGTAATAGTCGAGCACCGCGGCGAGCGGATCGAAGCCTTCCGCGCTCGGGTCCGCATCGGGCGGGAAGCAGTTGCCCTGATGGATCTGGTGCACCGGCAGCCAGGCCTGCACGTATTTCTGCGGCTCGTGGTCGAAGATTTCCTTGCAGTGATCGCTGCAGAAATGGAACTTGTTGCCGAGGTAGTTCGACTCGCGCGCGCCGATCTTCTTCGGGTTGCCGGGCTCGGTGAACAGCATCGGGATCTGGCAGGTCTGGCACAGCATCGGCAGCGTCTTCATGTAGAAGCGGTTGCCCGCTTTCGCCTGCTCGCCCCAGTAGTCGAAACGCGGGCGGTAGTAACGGTCGAACGAATCGGGATACTTCGCGGACAGCCACGCCATCTCGTCTTCGGTCGGCACCCAGGTGTGGAACGCGGACGCCGCGTTGAAGCCGTAGAACGTCGACCACGCCTGGTGGCTGATGTGGTCCTTGCCTTCGCACGCGTCCTGCCAGCCCTTCGGCTCGCGAATCCCGTAGCGTGCGAGATCCTTGAACAGCGCGCCGCCGTTCTGCTCCGCGTACATCTCCCACGATTCGCGCCAGCTCATCACGCGCTTCGGCTGCATGTAGTCCATCATCATCGCGACCAGCGTGAGCAGCCGGTAGCCGCGCCAGAACCACTTGTCGATCCAGCGCTGCACGATCGGCACGTTGTCCGGGTCCTGTTCGAGCAGGAACTTGATGCACTCGATGCCGAGCGTCATGTGACGCGATTCGTCCGACTGCGCGGAGAAGCCGAACGTGACGGTCGACATGTCGCCGTTGTACGCGGCGCCCGACATGAACGGCACGAACAGCAGGTTCGTCAGCACGTATTCGAACGAGAAGCTGACCGCGGTCAGGAACTCGAACGGGCCCGACGAATACGCATCCTCGAAGAACGACTTCGGCACCGACAGATACCAGACGCGATCGAACCAGTGGTTCGAGTGATGGAAACCGTTGAAGAACTTGTTGTACGTCGACATCGCGTGCGTTTCGGTCTGGTAGTGCCGCAGCTCGTCGATCGACTGCATCTGGCATGCGATGCGCGCGCCCTCGCCGGTGAAGTGCCGGCCGACGTGCGCGAAGCCGCGGTGCGCGAGATATTCGAGCGGCGTTACGCCCTGGATGAACAGCTTCAGCGCGTTGATGTAGCGGGCATCGGTCACGCCGAGGAATGCGTTGTTCTGCGTGAACGCGTCGATCACCGCGTACAGCTTCTTCTCCTTCTCGCCCTGGTATTTCCAGTACGCATCCATCGTCAGGCGGAACGGGTCGACCCACTTGTCCCAGTCGTGGATCTTGATGCCTTCATAGCGGTCGTACGGGAAGACCTTCTCCATCGGCTGGTAGGTCGTCTCCCAGCCGAGGCCGCGCGTCATTGCCGCGTAGCGGTCCTTCAGGCCGAGCTTTTTCTTGAGCGTTGGCGTGTCCATGCGTGTCTCCGTGTTGTCGGTGCGCGTAGCGCGGCGTTCAGTGCGACCAGCTCAGCGTGAACTGGTCGTCGTCCTCGTCGATGTGGCCGGACAGCGTGATCAGGTTCACCTGCAGCTGCTGCAGGTCGAAGCGCGTGCCGGTCAGCTCCTCGATCGTGTCGCGGCGGATCGTCAGCCGGTCCGGCGCGTCGATCTTGACCATGCCGGGCGACTCGACCACCACCGCGCGCGGGTTGTCGGCGACGATCGCGTCGACGATCGGTCTGGAGTCCTCATTGGCCTGAAAGGCGATGAATACGTTGGACATGCTGGTTATCCTTGGGATGTGAGGTGAATGCCCGTCGTCAGAGCGCGATGCCGAGCTTCGCGACACGCGCGTGGAACTGCTCGCGCACTTCGTCGAGCGCGGCCTGGCCGGCGTCCTGCAGCGCGCGTGCGGCGACCGGCGCGAGCGCCGCGTCGGCCCGGGCCGACCAGTCGCGGGTCCAGCGGGCGAGCAGCGCGCGGTTGTCGTCGGATTCGGCGGCCATCGTCTTCACGACCGCGTCGATCCAGCGGTTCGATTCGGCGTGCCATTCGGGCATGAACGCAGTCAGCATCGCGACCGCCGAGCCGCCCGCGAGCGCGATCCGTTCGTCGACGAAACGGTCGTAGACGAGCGGATACAGCAGGCCGTCGAGCGCGAGGTTCTGCGCGACGAACAGCTCGACCGGGTCGGCCACCACCAGCGTGTCCTCGACGTAGCGGCGCAGCGGCTGCCAGGCGGCGTCGTTCGTCCAGGCCGCCTTGGCCGCGTCGAGCACGTCGGGCTCGGCCATCGCGAGCGCAAGGCGCGTCAGGTACTGCGCGACGCCGAGGTTGTCCATCGCATGGAACATCGCGGGCGCCGTGAACGCGGTGCCGTAGCCGAGCGCGCAGATCTGCGCGTTGTTCATGTTCGCACCCCACGCGGCGTGGCGCAGTGGCACCAGCACGTCGAGCGCGTGCGCGGCGACGTCGTCGCGCATCAGGCCGATCATCCGGCGCGACTCGACGAACTCGAAGTTCGACTCCATCGCGTCCTGCTGGCGCGCCCGCGTGGTCGCCCACGACGCGTAGTAGAACTGGCGCGGATCCTTCAGCGCGTACCAGCTCGCCATCCGGATCGCCGAACGCGACGGATCGAAGATCTCGTGGTCCGGGTCCCAGGTCGGCCGGTAATGGAAGTTCGCCTGGGGCTGCGCGCCCATCATGCCTTCCTGGTAGCGCGTCGCCGTCTTGTCGCCGCCGATGTGCTGCGCGACGTGCGCGAAGGTGTGCCGGAGCGGCTTGATGTCGACTGTCTTCAGCTCGATGGTCACTTCTTGCTCCTCAAGGTCATGGGTTCGCTTCGACGTCGAGCCGCGTGACCTGCTGTTCGCGGCAGAACGCATCGAAGGCGGCAGGAGGCAACGTCAGCTCGACGCACAGCTCCGGCGCACCGCCGATCGACAGCTCGAATTCGACGAAGCCGCGCACGTTCGTGCCCGTCACGCGGACGCACTTGCGGCCGGGGTCGAGCGGGGAAAGATCGGTCGGGTGCTGATTCATGATCGGTGTCGCCTCCATGCCGGACTTCAATGCAGCATCCGTGCCACGTTCGGATCGACCTTCAAAAAATCTCGATAATTCAGGGAAAGCCCTGACGCAAAGTTCGAATTCGCGATCCACAATGGCGGTTAACCAGAACGGCAAACGCACGCCGGCGACCCTGCCGGAACCTATATCCGGCGGCCTTTTTCATCATTTGAGCAACTCGATCGAGCGCATTTGATGAAATGATCAAATCGATCCGCTCACCGCGGCGCTGCTGGCGAAAACTTTGCAAATCACGAGAAATCTCGACGGAGGAGACATGACGCGGCCCAGCCTGCCCCCTTTGCCGCCGGACACCGACCTGCGCAAGCTGATCCATTTTTCGGCGAGCGACGGTCGCATCTGGCTGGCCGGACAGCGGATGGTGCTGCTGCATGCCGGCGCGCTGGCGACGCTGCGCCAGGAACTGATGGAAAGCGTCGGCCCCGCGCAGACGCGGCGTTTCTTCACGCGGGTCGGCTTCGCGGCCGGCGAACGCGACGCCGCGCTCGCGCGCGAGATCCGCAGCGGCGCATCGCTGTTCGACATGTTCCACGTCGGCCCGCAACTGCACATGCTCGAAGGCGCGGTGCAGGTCACGCCGTTGCGTTTCGAGGCCGATCCCGCGACCGGCGCGTTCTACTGCGAATACCGCTGGGAACATTCATGGGAAGCCGACGTGCACCGCCGCACGTTCGGGCCGCAGCCCGAACCGGTGTGCTGGATGTTGATCGGTTATGCGACCGGCTATACCAGCGCGTTCATCGGCCGCACGATCCTGTTCAAGGAAACGGGCTGTGTCGGCATGAACGACCCGCACTGCACGATCGTCGGCAAGCCGGCCGACGAATGGCCCGACGCGGAGGAAATCACGTCGTGGTTCAAGGCCGACTCGCTGATCAACACGATCCGCGACCTGCAGACCGAAGTCGAATCGCTGCGCCTCGAGATGACGCCCGACGACGGCCGCACGCGGCTCGTCGGGCGCTCCGACGCGTTTCGCGCGGCCTATGCGCTGCTGGAGACGGCCGCGCCGACCAAGGTCGCCGTGCTGCTCACCGGCGAGACGGGCGTCGGCAAGGAACGCTTCGCGCGTGCGCTGCACGGCCTCAGCCCGCGCGCGGCGAAGCCGTTCGTCGCGATCAACTGCGCGGCGATTCCGCATGCGCTGATCGAGTCGGAACTGTTCGGTGCGGAGAAAGGCGCGTTCACGGGCTCGCAAACCGCCCGCGCCGGGCGCTTCGAGCGCGCGGACGGCGGCACGCTGTTTCTCGACGAGATCGGCGAGCTGCCGCTCGACGTGCAGGCGAAGCTGCTGCGCGTGCTCCAGGAGGGCGAGGTCGAGCGGCTCGGCGCGACCGACGGCCGGAAGGTGGACGTGCGCGTCGTCGCGGCGACCAACCGCGATCTCGAACAGGCGGTGCGCGACGGCACTTTTCGCGCGGATCTCTACTACCGGATCAACGTTTATCCGGTGCTGATTCCGCCGCTGCGCGACCGGCAGGACGACATCGCACCGCTCGCCGACGCGATGCTCGACCGCTTCGCGGCGCTGCACGGCAAGCCGACGCCCACGCTGACCGATTACGCGTACGACGCGCTGCGCGGCTACCGCTGGCCCGGCAACGTGCGCGAGCTCGAGAACCTGATCGAGCGCGCGGTGATCCTGTCGCGGCCGAACCGTCCGGTCGACGCGAAGGACCTGTTCCCCGGCGTCGGCTCGCCTGGCGGCGCGACGGTCGACCGGGCCGGGCAGATCCGGCCGGCGGCCGCGCTGTCGATCGACTGCGGGTCGATCCTCGACCAGCTGCAAGGCGGCGGCGGGCTCGACGGCCTCGAGCGGGCGCTGCTGCATGAAGCCGTCGACCGCGCGAACGGCAACCTGTCGGCCGCCGCACGCCTGCTCGGCCTGACCCGCGCGCAGCTCAGCTATCGGCTCAACCGCAAACAGGATCAGGAGGACGCGTGACATGAACAGCATCCTGCCCGCCCATCCGTTCGACGATCCGCCGCCGGCGCTCGAACCGGCCGCCGACGACGCCGCCGAACCGCACGCCCGCACGCTCAGCGAGCACGCGTATCACCAGCTCCGGCAGCACATCATCGAAGGGCATTACCCGCCCGGCACGAAGCTGCGCGTCGAGCACCTGAAAGACGTGTACGGCGTCGGCGCGGGCACGCTGCGCGAGGCGCTCACGCGGCTCGTCAGCGATGCGCTGGTCGTCGCCGAAGGGCAGCGCGGGTTTCGCGTGACGCCGATGTCGGTCGACGATCTGGAAGCGATCACGCGCCTGCGCATTCATATCGAGGTCGATGCGCTGCGCGACTCCGTGCGGCACGGCGACGACGCATGGGCGCAGCGTGTGCGGCAGAGCTTCGAGCAGTTGTCGGCCTGGGAGCAGCCGGTGTCGATCGAGCACCGCGCCGCATGGGAAGCGTGCAACCGGCGCTTCCACGAAGCGCTGATCTCGGCGGCCGCGACGCCGTGGACTTACCTGATCCTGCGCATGCTGTCGCAGCAAAGCGAGCGCTACCGACGCGTGTGCATCGGGCTCGGCGATTCGAAGCGCGACGTGCATGCGGAACACACGTGCCTGTTCGAGGCCGCGATGCGCCGCGCCGATGCGCGCGCCGCGCTCGCGCTCGAAGACCATATCGGCACGACACTCGCGGTGGTGCGCAACGCGCCGCCCGGTACGTTGCCGTTCTAGCGTGCCGCCGCGCGGACGACGCGATCACGCCAGCTCGGGATACCCGTGCGCGGCCGCGTCCCGCGCGAACCCGGCAATCGTGTCGTACGCGCCCGGCGGCAGGCGCTCGAATCCTTTCAGCCGCAATGCGCTCGCCCGCGCCGGATCGAGCGCGACCGCGTGATCGAGCGCATCCTGCAACGCCTCCACGAGCCGCCCTTCCAGCGCTTTCGACGCGATCAACGGCAACCCCGGCGCCGACGCCGTCATGCCGATGATCCGGATCTCTTTCAACAACTCGGGCAGCGCGTCACGCACGTACGCGAAGGTCACGCAATCGATCGCCGCGCAATCGGCAACGCCGGCCGCCAGCGCGCGCAGCACGTTCAGGTGCGAGCCGAACGGCACGACCGAACCGAAGAAACGCCCGTCGTGCGCGTGCGGCGCGACCGCGTGCCGGAACGCGTTCATCCCGCTGTGCGAATCCGCGCCGTTGAAGGCGGCTCGCAATCCGCGACACGCAGCCAGCGTCGTCGCGCCGCCCGCATGCACGCGCGCCGACGCGACCAGCACGCTGCTGTAGCGCGCGCCGTCGCAGCCGGGGGCATCGAAGGCCGGTGTCGCAATCAGGTGCGCGGTATCGCGCAATCCGAGCATCCGGTACGGATAACCGCACGTCTGCGACAACAGCAGGTCGTTGCGGCGCCACAGCGCGTGCAGATCCCCGAACGGCTCGTCAAGCAACGCGACGCCGGCCGGCCCGCCGGCGCGCGCGAACGCATCGAGCGCGTCACGCAGCAGCGCGCGCCACAGCGCGGCGTGGCGCGGCGTCACGTTGTACATCGGCAGTCCGGCGATCCATTGGCTCATGCGGGCATTCTACGCATTGGCGGCGCCCTGGAGAAAGCCCGTTCGCCCGGGCGTCGCCGGGGTCCGGCACGCGGCCGGGGCCGGGGCCGGGGCGGCCAATGCTTATCGGCCGCGCAGCGATAAGCAAATCCGAATTGCTTGGTTGGCCTGACTACGCGGCCCGGTTAGCGTTCCACTGTCGCGACGCCAGTGCATGCCGCTTCAGCGGCTGACCGCGTGCCGCGACGCCTGTCGGCCAACCGCATCGCAGCCCGCACCGGCGCGATCGTCCGCTACCGGTTATCCGTATATCGCCCGCTTCACCGGCTTCACCCGCTTCATCCGCCCCAGCACCATGGCCGAATACTTCGACGTCGACCACGCGCGCGCGATCGCCGCGCTCGACGCCCGCTTCACTGCCCGTACCGAGTGGCCGACCTGGCTGCTGGTCGTCGCGATCTACGGCGGCTGGCTCGCCGTGCTGCTGCTCGTGCGTGCCGAGCGCCTGTCGCTCGCGGCCGCGACGCCGCCGCTGATCCTGCTCGGCGCGTGGCACATGTCGCTGCAGCACGAACTGCTGCACGGCCATCCGACGCGCTCCGCGTTCGTGAACCGGCTGCTCGGCTATCCGCCGCTGACGATCTGGTACCCGTACACGCTCTATCGCGACACGCACCTCGACCATCACCGCGACGAGGACCTGACCGTGCCGGGCGTCGACCCGGAAACGAACTACGTGTCGCGCGAGCAGTGGGCGCGGCTGCCGCGCTGGCGTCGCGCGCTGACGGTTGCGCGCACCACCTTCGTCGGACGTCTCGTGTTCGGGCCGCCGACGAGCATCGCCGCGATGTTCGCCGACGCGTTCGCCGCGTTCCGGCGCGGCGACTCCCGCTATCTGCCGATGTGGGCGACGCACGCCGCCTGCGTGGTCGCGCTGCTCGCGTGGCTGCAGTGGGCGATCGGCGTGCCGTGGTGGTACTACCTGCTGGCGGTGACGTGGCCCGCGCTGTCGCTCGCGATGATCCGTTCGCTGTTCGAGCACCGCGCCGCGCGGCATCCGAAGGCGCGCATCGCGATCAACGAGGCCGGTTTTGCGATGCGGCTGCTGTACCTGAACAACAACTACCACCTCGTGCATCACGACCTGCCGAGGCTGCCGTGGTACGACCTGCCGCGCGCGTACCGGATGCGGCGCGACGCCTATGCGGAGAAATGCGGCGGCTTCGTGATCCGCGGCGGGTATCGCGAACTGCTGGCGCGCCATGCGTGGACGCCGACCGACACGCCCGTGCACCCGTTCGACCAGGGCACGGCATCGCTGTCGACGGGCGGCGGTGCGAGGGTCGCCGCGGTCGACGGGTATCTTCAGATCAGTACGTAACGCGCGAGCGGGGCCGCGCTCCGCCGTGAAGCCGCCCGATACGACGATGCGACGATGCGACGACGCGACGACGCGCGCCAAGCCGCCCCGGCGCGTATTCATTACAAAAAGCCGACAACGCCGAGCGTCATCGGCGAATTGCCAATTCCACCGGCAATGTCCAGAATGACGACTCGTCCGGGGTTCCAACAATCATTCGCCCTGGCTCAGCCTCCCGGCCGCGCGCCGCACTCCCCTACGACGATGCAACCGAACACCTCGCCGGGCGCGATCCGCTCGATCGGCAACGACTGGTCCGTCTCCGCGGTCACCGCGGGCTTTCTCGCGGTACTGATTTCCTACGCGGGCCCGCTCGCGATCTTCTTCCAGGCGTCGCAGGCCGCGCATGCGTCCAACGAGATGGTGGCTTCGTGGGTCTGGGCGATCTCGATCGGCGCGGGCGTGTCGGGGCTGTTCGCGAGCTGGAAACTGAAGGTGCCGGTCGTGACCGCGTGGTCGGCGCCCGGCACCGCGCTGCTCGTCGGCCTCTTTCCGCAACTGACGCTGAACCAGGCCGTCGGCGCGTACATCACGGCCGCGCTGATCATCCTCGTGATCGGCATCACCGGCTATTTCGACCGGCTCGTGCGCCATATTCCGCGCGGCATCGCGTGCGGGATGATGGCCGGCATCCTGCTGCCGTTCGGCATGCGCGCGTTCTCCGCCGCGACCGCGCAGCCGGTGCTCGGGTTCGGGATGATCGCCGCGTACGTGATCTTCAAGCGCCTGCTGCCGCGCTACAGCATCGTGCTCGTGCTGCTGACGGGCGCCGCGCTCGCGACGCTGCTCGGGATGGCGCATCTCGGCAACGTGTCGCCGAGCATCGCGCGGCCGGTCTTCATCGCCCCCGAATGGACGCTCGGCACGACGCTCAGCCTCGCGCTGCCGCTCGTCGTCGTCAGTCTCACCGGCCAGTTCCTGCCGGGGATGACGATCCTGCGCGTGTCGGGCTACCACACGAGCGCGCGGCCGATCATCACGGCAACCAGCGTGATGTCGCTCGCGGTCGCGTGCTTCGGCGGGATCACGATCGTGGTCGCGGCGATCACCGCGGCGCTATGCACCGGCAAGGACGCGCACGAGGATCCGGACCGGCGTTATATCGCGGGCATCGCGAACGGCGTGATCTACCTGATCGGCGGGCTCTTTGCCGGCACCATCGTCACGCTGTTCTTCGCGCTGCCGAAGGCGTTCGTCGCGATCCTCGCGGGGCTCGCGCTGATCGGTGCGATCGGCGCGAACGTGCACGGGATCTTCGAGGACGAGGCCCATCGCGAAGCGTCGGTGATCACGTTCCTCGCGACCGCTTCGGGGATGACGTGGCTCGGGCTCGGATCGGCGTTCTGGGGGATCGTGATCGGGTCGATCGCGTATGCGGTGTCCGGCAGGGCGCGGCGGCAGGCGTAACGCGCATCCTACCAGCCGCCGCCCCGCTCATCGCGCGTGCGCGCGCACCAGCGTCGCGAGCGCCTCCGCCAGTGTCGTCGTGCCGTACACGCGCTCCGACACGCCGGCCTCGACATCGATCTGCCCCGCGTTGTGCACGTCGTACAGATCGACGATCAATTGCGCATGCCGTTCGCTGAGCCCCGCGCGCAACAGCGTCGCGGTCCATGCTTCGCGCGGCAGTTCGCGCGCGACGATCTCGCGGTCGGCCGCCGCGCCGAGCGTATCCGCGATGTCCCGCACGCTCGCGCGCTGCGGCCCTTCGATGCTGACGATACGCGGCCCGTTGCCGGTTTCGGCGGAATCGAGCAGCAACCGCGCCGCCGCGACACCCACATCGGGCGCCCAGACCGTCGGAAACGCCTTGTCGACCGGATGGTGAAAGCTCGGCAGCACACCGGTTGCGAGCGCGACGGGCAACACGCGCGTCCAGTTCTGCAGGTGCTCGGCCGAGCGCAGCAGCGTGAGCCGCGTCGGAACCGTCTTCACCGCTTCTTCCAGACGATGAAAGAGCCGCGTGATGCCCGTGTTGCCTTCGCGCTCCGCGCCGTAGTCCGACAGCGCGAGCAGCGCCGGCGGCGGATTCGCGGCAAGCGCGCCGGTCACGATGTCGATCGTCCGCTCCATCGTTGCCGCGGGGGCGCTGTCGGCGACCGGCACCGGACACAGCATCTGCACGGCTTGCGCGCCATCGAGCGCCGCCGCAACCGCGCGTGCGTCGGTCAGGTCGGCAATCGCGACGTCGCAGCCGAGTTGCGCGAAACGATCGCGCCGGCGTGCGTCGCGCAGCACCGCGCGCACGGGATGGCCTGCCTGACGCAGGGTCGTTGCAGTCGACAGTCCGACGTTGCCTGATGCGCCGAAAATCACGAACACGATCCGCTCCTGGGGGATGAAGGTGATGTGATTGTCGGTGCGCAGCGCCGACGTGACGCGCACGGACGGATGACGCGAGCAGGAAAGGATGACGGATCAGGCGCGTGCCGGGTTCGTCCGCTGCATGGCAGGAACCGGACGTTGTACGACACGGTGTCGAACGTTTGCGGTCGAGGCTCGCATGGTGCCGCCAGCCACGCTCATGCAGTCGCAACGAAGCATTGTCCGCGCGTGACGAACCGGGCACTCGCCGATCGTCGTCGCGCACGCGCGGACATTGAGCCACCGCGCTCGATCAACGGTCGTCGCCGTCATAAGCGAGCCTCAGCCCACCCCGCGCCCCTGACCGCGCGATCTCCGTCGGTGTCGCGCCGAGCACGCGATTCATCCAGTTCGCCATGTGGCTCTGATGCGCAAACCCGGCTTCGAGCGCGATCTGGCTGATGCTGAGCCGGCCTTCGAGCAGCAACGCCTTCGCACGCTCGACCCGGCGCCGCACCACGTACTGATGCACCGGCATCCCGAGCGTCTCGCGAAACAGCACCTTGAAATGCGGCACGCTGATCGACACGAGCGCCGCGAGTTCGGCGAGCGTCATGCGTCGCTCGAGGTTCGCCTCGACATAGTCGATCACGCGGGCCGCCGCCTTCGGCGCAAGCGTACGCCGGCGCTCGCGGAACGCCGGCTGGCTGTCGACCAGCCGCGCGACGAGCGCCGTGCACAGACTCTCCGCATAGAGCGGGTCCGACGCGTCTTCCGCCTCGAGTTCGGCGGCCATCGCCCACGCGATGTGCTGCAGGCGCGGATCGCGCACCTGCAGCCGCCGGCGGATCTGCGCCTGCGACGGCTTCAGTTCGAGTTGCTCGAACGTGCGCCGCACGAACGTGTCGCTGAGCGCGATGTGCAGGATCCGGCAGTCGGCGCTGTCGGTCCACCGGCCCGGCAGGCCGGCGGGAATCACGTCGACGTCGCCGTGCGCCTGGATGCGCGACACGCGTTCGCCGTCGCACACGCAATCCGCGCGCACGGGCGAACCGATATGCACGCCAATGCGGTGATGCTCGGCGGCCGGAATCCGGTACGTGCCCGCGCGAATCTCCAGCAGCGACGCGCCGAAGCCGCGCCAGCCGAGCCCGCGGCTGGAGCGCAGGCTGACCGGCACGCCGTTGTCGCTCGGTGCGGCAAGAATCGGATCGCTCATGGTTCCCCTCCACCAGATCGGGTGTCGAACGCGCATTGTGACGCTTTTCCGCGGTGCTTGCCGGGCCTGAACGCCCGTTCCCGCAGCGCGCGGAAAAAGATCATCCGTTTCTGCTCCAGCCGATCCGTGCCTGCGCGCCAGCAAGCGCCGACACGCCTACGATCGCCTCATCCGACACCTACGGAGCCCGTCATGCCCGATTGCCGCCCGTTTCGCGCGACGCTCGCCGCGCCGCCGCCGCCCGGGGCCACCCGCGTTGCTTCCCGCCGCGCTTCTCGCCCCGCTTCCCGCCCTGTTTCCCGTCCTCGTTCCGGCAGTATCCGCGCGACACTCGCCGCACGTTGCCTGCGCATGATCGGCTGGTACCGGCTCGAGCGGCTGCTCGCGTCGATTCCCGACAGCAACGACGACTTCGGGATCGTTTAACCGCCGCGACACAGGACACACGCGCCGCCCGCGTCGGCCTACTTGCGCCGCCGCTCGTGCGGCGCGACGGTCGCGCCGTCGATCACCGGCGCGCCCTGCTTGATCAGGAAATCGCGAAACAGCCCCGTCACCTGCGAGATCCGCCGGTCGGCGAGGGTGACCACATACCATTCGCGCTCGATCGGGTTGCCCGGAAACGGCAACTGCCCGAGCAGCCCGGTGCGCAACTCGAGTGCACACGCGTGCAACGAAAGGAACGCGACGCCGAGCCCCGCTTCGGCCATCTGCTTGATCGCCTCGTTGCTCGACAGCTCGGAGCCCACGTGGAAGCGGTAGCCGGCCGTCTTGAACAGGCTCTCGACCGTGGAACGCGTGCCCGCGCCGCGTTCGCGCACGAGCAGGTGCGCGGATTCGAGATCCTTCAGCGCGACGCGCTTGCGCTGCATCAGCGGATGGCCGGGCGCCGCGACGAACACCATCGGATGCTTCGCGAATTCGACCGCGTGCGTACGCAGCTCCTTCGGCGCGCTGCCCATCACCGCGAGATCGATTTCATGCGTCGCGAGCATGCGGATGATGTCGTCGCGATTGCCGACCTTGAAATAGGTCTTCACGTGCGGACGCGTCGCGGTGAATTTCACCAGCAGCGGCGGGATCAGGTACTCGGCCGTCGTGATCGCGCCGATCCGCAGCGTGCCGCCGAGATCGCCCGTCAGCGCGGCCACTTCGTCGCCGGCCTCGCTCCACAGATGCAGGATCTCGCGCGCATAGCGCGACACGATTTCACCGGCGGCGGTCAGCTGCACGCCGCGCCCCACCCGCTGCAGCAGCGCGGCGCCCACCGCCTCCTCGAGCAGGCGCACCTGCAGCGACACGGCCGGCTGCGTCAGGTTCAGCTCCTCGGCCGCGCGCGACACGCTGCCGAGCCGCGCAATCATGTCCAGCGCCTTCAGCTGCCGGAACGTCGCGGTCTTTCCTATAAGTGAATACATATGAGTCGCTTATAAACATTAAATTGTTCGCGTAGGTTCAAAACTATATCGTCGGTTCTTGAGCAATGTCATCCGAATCGTCATCAGCGGGAGCCACAACATGGACACCATCACGCCTACCCTTGCAACGGATCGCGCACCGCGCGTGCCGCGCATCGTGATCGTCGGCGGCGGCGCCGGCGGCCTGCAGCTCGCCACGCGCCTCGGCGACACGGTCGGCCGCCGCGGGCAAGCCGACGTCGTGCTCGTCGACCGCTATCCGACGCACTTCTGGAAGCCGCTGCTGCACGAAGCCGCGTCCGGCCATCGCGATCCGGCCTCGCACACGATCGAATACGCGGCGCAGGCGAAGCGCCACGGCTTCCGCTTCGTGCAGGGCGCGCTGCAGCGGGTCGACCGCGCGGCACGCACGGCGACGATCGCCGCGGTGCAGGACGCGGACGGCACGGAGATCCTGCCGCAGCGCGAGCTCGGCTACGACGACCTGGTGCTGGCCGTCGGCAGCGTGACGAATTTCTTCAACGTGCCGGGCGCCGCGCGCCACGCGTTGCCGCTCGAAAACCTCGACCAGGCCGAGGACTTCCGCCGCAAGTTCCTCGCCGCGTGCACGAAGGCGAACCACCTGGCCGAGCAGCAGCCGGCGCGGCGCGCCGCGCCGATCTGCATCAACGTGATCGGCGCGGGCGCGACGGGCGTCGAACTGGCCGCCGCGCTGCGCCATGCGATCCAGCAGTTGACCACGTATCGCTTCAAGGCGCTGGTGTCCGCACGCGACGTGCACATCCGGCTGATCGAAGGCGGCCCGCGCATCCTGCCTGCGCTCGACGCAAGGCTGTCGGCCAAGATGCACGCGCAACTGCGCACGCTGAACGTCGACGTGCTGACGGACACGCGCGTCGCGGAAGTCGGCGCGGACGCGGTCACGACCGCGGCCGGCGAGCGGCTCGCGAGCGACATCACGATCTGGGCGGCCGGCGTCGCGGGCCCCGCGATGCTGCGGGAACTCGGCGACATCGCGCTCAATCGGTCGAACCAGGTGATCGTGACCGAGACGCTGCAGACGCCCGACGATCCGCACGTGTACGCGTTCGGCGACTGCGCCGCGTGCCCGTCGGCCGACGCGGGCGGCTTCCTGCCGCCGCGCGCGCAGGTCGCGCACCAGCAGGCCGTGTACCTGGGCGAAGCGCTCGCGCGGCGCCTCGCCGGCAAGCCGGTGGCGGGCTTCACGTTCCGCGACGCGGGCACCGTCGTGTCGCTCGGCCAGGCCGGTGCCGTCTATCAGGCCGACCTCGGCGTGCGTTCGCGCTCGCTGATCGTCGACGGGCTCGCCGCGATCGGGCTGTACAAGTTCCTGTACCGCAAGCACCTGTTCAGCGTGTACGGACTGAAGCGCGCGCTGTTCCAGTCGCTGAGCCACTGGCTGCAAAGCCGCAACCAGCCGTCGATCAAGCTGCACTGAGCGTCGACGGCCACGCGGCATCGCAAGACGGCGTATCGGGCGCACCTCGCCCGATACGCCGTTTTTTCATGTGCACACATCCGGTGCATTCATATCGCGCATGCGTCGGGTGCGTCACGTCGAACGCCATCGATACGATGCCATTCGTCCCGAACACATGGATCGCGTGCATCCCGCGCTGGTACTGGCTCGCCGCCCGATTCATCAGTCAAACCCTATGAGTCGGCTATAAATATTAATTGGTTGCAATTTCCGGATCGACGCTAAGGTGTCGGGCATTCCCGTCCGCGAACGGACCGTCACGTCTCAGGAGAGGAATCACCGTGGTCATCGAAGCCATCGTCACCCGTCTCGACGCCGCATTCGCGCAGATCGAAGCGACACCGGATTCGCACGAATCGCGCAACCAGCGCGATGCGATCATCCAGTGGCTCGACAGCGCGTCGGAGCAAGGATATCGACTCGGTCTCGTCACGACGCTGCCGGCCGCCCGGCTCAGCGACATGTTCGAAGGCCAGTTCGGCCGCGCGAACCTCGATCGCTTCTCGGTCGTCGTGACCGACGCAAATCAGCAGGACTCCGTAGCAAATCAGCATCCGTTCGACGTCGCGCTGCAAGCGCTGGGCGTGCCGCCCGAGCGCGCGGTGGCCGTCGCGAGCAGCGAACCGGAACGCCGCGAAGCCGAGACGTTCGGCCTGTCGCGTTGCGTGCGCATCACCGACACGATGCGCTCGATCGCATCGGCAGGCGTGCACTGAGCCGAGCACCGCATACGGGCCGGCTCGCGCCGGCCGGTCGCGATCCGGCGCGATGCCGACGATTGCCCGACCGAATCCCGACATTCCGCCGTCAAGGCGGCCTGCAACACTTCCCGGCTCGACCGATCCTGCCCGGCGACCAGATGTCGGCGATGGCCGCGAACATGCGATGGGACGTGTATCGCAATGGCTCGCGGCTCATCGTGAAGATGATGCTTGTACAACGAGCGCGAGATGGAATTCCAGGCGGCGTGCGACGGCGCGAAGATCGCCGCGGGCAGTCGCTTCTACGACTACGCGGTACGCGGAATTGAAGCGCCGTTACGGGTATCCGTGACGCGCCGTCAGTCCACCGGGTAATCGAGATCGTGCCAGCGCTTGGCCGATTTCCCGCCGGAGCCGAGGTGACCGCCGGGGAAGCGCATCACGGCGATCGCGTGCAGCGCTTTCGTGTCGAGCGCGGGGTCGCCGCAACTGCGCCTGACCTTGAGATCGCGGACGCGCCCCTGCTCGTCGAGCCAGACCCGCACGATCACGCGCCTTCTCGACGCGGGAGTCTGCACACCGCGTGACAACAGGCGATCCATCAGCGACATGAAGTTCTCCCCGATCGTCGAATGCTACGGTTATCGCCGCGTGCATCGATGAACGACGCACGCCGGTGTGCGCGCCGCGTCAATGCCGGGCGGCTGTGCTCATGTGTGCCGCCGCGGCCTTCGGCTTCGCGGCGACATGCGCCTTCGGCTCGGCGCCGGCCGCATGTTGCACCTTGCCGGTCTTCGCAGGGGCCGCGTGTGCGTTCAGCGCAGGTTTCGCGCCGGCATGCGCCGCGACCGGCGCCTTCGACTGCGACTGTGATTGCGAACGAACGGTTTGCCGCCCCGGCTTCACGGCCGCCGCGCTGCTCGCCGTCACGGGCGGATGCTTGACCTGCTGCGCGTACGCGTTGACGTCGTGATCGCTCATCCACGACTCCGTGTAGGCCGCCGACGCGGGATGAGCCAGGTTGAGATACGCGACCGATGCGACGAGAAAGGCACGAACATGCGTGCGACGATTGAATGCGGTAATGACGAATGCTCCTTTGCGAACTGGCTCGACGCCCTGTATCGGCGCCGTCGTGGCGGCACGATAAATGAGCGCATTCCGCACCGCAAGCGTCTGCCGGAGATCCAAACGATTCTTGACGTTTGAACGATCGATCCGGTGCGGGCGAGCTCGAACCGGCGCGGCAGCCGCGCGGTCGCTTCGGCATGCACATGTCGTCGCGCACGGGGCCGGAACGCTGAAAGCCAATCGCCCCCGACGACGCCGAACTAGGATTCGCCGACGGTGTCGAACGTGCATCGCCGGAGAGTCACATGAAACGCGCCACCCCGTTCGCCCTCCTGATCCTGCTCGCCGCCGCCAGCTTGCCGGCACTCGCCGGCAGCGCCGCGTCGCCGGTCCCGCAGCAAGCGAAAAACTGCGTACCGTCCTCCACGTCCGCCGGCACGGCGCCCGGCTCCCGCGCCGCATCAAAAGCGCCGCCGATTCGCGTGTGCGTCGGCGACTCCGACACGCAGCTGAACCTGCCGTGGTTCCTGACCGACGTCCTCACCGCCGTGGACACGCATCAATCTCCCCGCGACCTGCTCCACAAGATGCGCGACGATTTCTGAAGCGCTGCTGTCGCCGATGCACGCGCTGGAACAGCCCGCAGCACGCGGGCTGGACCTCGTTCAAGGCGCGCCGATGCCTGGATCGCCGGAGATGACGCGCGATGCAAATATTTCCCCGCAAGCATCAATTAAGAAATTACGCGATTTTTGAATATCAATATTTCGTAATCGAGGGCTGCACGCCTTATACTTGCCGCGCACCATCCTCGTGCCAAGAGAAGGTGTCTTCTGTCCCGGCCGCTCACCGATGCGGCCGGTTTTTTTTCGTGTGCGATACCGATATACATGCGTGGTCGGGGTATGTTACGGAGAAGCGCCTCGAATCCAGCGCCCCGCCGCGATGCCGCTTCGTGCGTTTCGCGAGCGTAGAATCGCTTTGCGTCCCGATATCGGCGCGAGCCGCGGTGCCCCGGCCAGGCACGGCGAACGCATCGCGTCTAACCATCGACCGGTTCGATCTGCATTCTCATGCGTACAACAACAAGTACGACCCGAGGACCTGCCGCGCCCGCACTGCCCCCGAAGCCCGCATTCCAGCGCAGCGGCACGTGGCCGCACGTCGTTTTCCCGTTTGCCCTGATCGTCTGCATCCTCGTGTTCGTGGTCGCGCTCGTCGTTGCCGGGCGCCTGGCGCGCGACGCGATCGCGCAGCACGAACGCGTCGTCGCGAACGACATCGTGATATCGGTCGACCGCATTCTCGACGGGATTCGCTCGCGGCACCCGGCCGAGCTGGACGCGCTGGTCGGGCGACCCTGCATGACGATCTTCAGGACGCTCGCCGAAGTAGGCACTCACCTGCGCTATCTTCGGGCCGTCGGGCTGGCGAACGACGGTCGCGTCACATGCTCGTCGGCACTGGGCGCGATCGACGTCCCGCTCGCCGCATACATTCGCGCGCCCGAGCCGGGGATGACGGCCATCACGCTGCTTCGGCAAACGCCGTTTCAGCATCGCGTTCCGGTGCTGGCGGCGTTTCGTGCGACCGCGCCCGAATCCGGCGTCCTCTATGTGGTCGAAGGCGACTATCTGGCGGACATGCTCGCGCACGGCACCCGCTTCGGTGCGGAAACGGCCACGCTGTCGATCGAAGGCGCCGGAAGCATCGATCAGCGTGGCGCGTTCGTGCCGCCGTTCGGCGCGGCGCCGCCCACTGGCAGCACGATCGCGTCGAGCGCCTGGCCGTTCACGGTCTCCGTCACCTCGTCGGAACCCTACGTTTCGCAGGTGCAGCGGCGCTACGGACTGATCTGCGTGACGATCGCGCTGCTGGTCAACGGCCTCGTCGCGGCCGCATACCTGCTCGCGATGGCGCCGCGCCGGCTGTTGCTGAAGGCCGTTCGCAATGCGCTGAAGCGCAACGAGTTTCATGTCGTCTATCAGACTATCGTCGATGTCGAAACGCGCAGGACCGTCGGCGTCGAGGCACTGCTGCGCTGGCAGCATCCGAAATGGGGGCCCATCAGTCCGGCGGTGTTCGTCCCGCAGGTGGAATCGAGCACGATCCTGCCGAAGGTGACCGAATTCGTGCTGCGCACGGCCATCTCGGAACTGTCCGCGCTCGCGCCGTCGATGCCTCTGCATGTCGCGATCAACGTCGCGCCGAAGGATCTCGAACGCGCGCGCTTCGTGTCCGTCGTCGAAGACGCGATCCGCCGGCTTCCGCCGGGCTGCACGCTGGTGCTCGAAGTCACCGAGCGCATCCTGCTCGAGAAGAATCCGCGCACCACCGAGATGTTCGCCACGCTGCGCGCGAAAGGCGCGAAGTTCGCGATCGACGACTTCGGCACGCATCACAGCAACCTCGACATGCTGTCGCGCTTTCCATTCGACTACGTGAAGATCGATCGACAGTTCATCTCTCGGCTGACGACGGGCAACGCGAAACTGATCGAAGGGATCGCCGCCGTCGCGCACCACTACGGCCTGAAGATCATTGCCGAGGGCGTGGAGACGGAGGAGCAGCATCGCGCGCTGCATGCGGTCGGGATTCAGTATGCGCAGGGCTATCTGTACCAGCGACCGCAGCGACCGGAAGACCTGAAACGGGAATTCGCGCCGATGCCGGCCTAGCGCCTGCGCTGCGGCAACGCTGCCGCAGCTGACGGACGACGCGCTCGCGCGCTCGACAGACGAATGCGTACCGCCCGAACGTCATCCGGCCTGCGCGCGACGCCGATTGCTTCACTCGGTCGATGCAACGCGCACCACGTGGCGGATCCGGCGCCGCGTCCTGCCACCCGATGCCAGCGGCGCCGCTTCGGCGGGAACCGCGCGAGAAGCGCTAAAATCCGCCGCCTGGGCATCCACGACGAGCAAGTGTTTTGACTGCGTTCGAGCAGGGTTTCATCCTCACCCGCCACTGGCGGGACACCGCGTCCGGCATCGAGATCGAGTTCTGGCTGGCAACCGAACACGGTCCGCGCCGCGTGCGGCTGCGCCCGCAGGAAGCCGTCGCGTTCGTGCCGGCCGAGCAGCGGGCGCTCGCCGAACGCACGCTGGCCGGCGAGCGCGATGCCGAACTGCGCCCGCTCGCGCTGCGCGACTTCCGCCAGCGCGCGGTGGCCGGCCTCTACTGCCGCCGCTACCGCCATTTGTCCGGACTCCAGAAACGCCTCGCCGCGGCCGGCGTCGACGTCTACGAAGCCGACGTGCAGCCGCCCGACCGCTATACGATGGAGCGCTTCATCACGGCGCCCGTGCAGTTTCGCGGCACGGCCGGCCGCGACGGCACGCTGACCGACGGCGAACTGAAGCCCGCGACCGGCTATCGTCCCGCGCTGCGCTGCGTATCGCTCGACATCGAGACGAGCGTCCACGGCGAGCTGTATTCGATCGCGCTCGAAGGCTGCGGGCAGCGGCAGGTCTACATGCTCGGCCCGCCGAACGGCGACGCGCGCGCCGCGGGCTTCAAGCTCGACTACTGCGACAGCCGGCCCGACATGCTTGCGCGGCTCAACGACTGGTTCGACGAACACGATCCCGATGCGGTGATCGGCTGGAACCTCGTGCAGTTCGACCTGCGCATCCTGCATGCACACGCGGAGCAATACGGCGTGCCGCTGAAGCTCGGGCGCGGCGGCAGCGTGCTCGAGTGGCGCGCGCACGGGCAGCAGCCCGACCATTTCTTCGCGGGCGCGGCCGGCCGCCTGATCCTCGACGGCATCGACATGCTGAAATCGGCGACGTGGACGTTCCCGTCGTTCAGCCTCGAATACGTATCGCAGTCGCTGCTCGGCGAAGGCAAGTCGATCGACAATCCGTATCAGCGGATGGACGAGATCCAGCGCCGCTTCGATCACGACAAGCCCGCGCTCGCGCACTACAACCTGAAGGACTGCGAACTCGTCACGCGCATCTTCGACAAGGCCGACCTGCTGTCCTTCGCGCTCGAACGCGCGACCGTCACGGGCCTCGCGGCCGATCGCACCGGCGGCTCGGTCGCCGCGTTCACGCACCTGTACCTGCCGCGCATGCACCGGCTCGGCTACGTCGCGCCGAACCTCGGCGACGTGACCGGCCAGAACAGCCCCGGCGGCTTCGTGATGGATTCGCGACCCGGCCTGTACGACTCGGTGCTCGTGTTCGACTACAAGAGCCTTTATCCGTCGATCATCCGCACGTTCCTGATCGATCCGGCCGGGCTGATCGAAGGGCTCGCGCATCCGGGCGACGACACGTCGGTGCCCGGCTTTCTCGGCGCGCGCTTCTCGCGCACCGCGCATTGCCTGCCCGACATCGTGCGGCGCGTGTCGGAAGGCCGCGACGAAGCGAAACGCCAGCGCAACGCGCCGTTGTCGCAGGCGCTGAAGATCATCATGAATTCGTTCTACGGCGTGCTCGGCTCGACGGGCTGCCGGTTCTTCGATCCGCGCCTCGCGTCGTCGATCACGATGCGCGGCCACGAGATCATGCACCGCACGCGCGAGCTGATCGAGGCGCAGGGTTACGAAGTCATCTACGGCGATACCGATTCGACCTTCGTGTGGCTCGGGCGCGAACACGACGACGACGCGGCCGGCGCGAAGGGCCGCGCGCTCGTCGAGCACGTGAACCGCTGGTGGCAGGCGCACCTGCGCGATCGCTTCGGGCTCGAAAGCGCGCTCGAACTGCAGTACGAGCGGCATTACCGGCGCTTCCTGATGCCGACCGTGCGCGGCGCGGAAGAAGGCAGCAAGAAGCGCTATGCGGGCCTCGCGCGCGCGGCGGACGGCGGCGAGGACCTCGTGTTCAAGGGGCTCGAAACGGTGCGCACCGACTGGACGCCGCTCGCGCAGGCATTCCAGCGCGAACTCTACCGGCGGGTGTTCAAGCGCGAGCCGTACCAGGATTTCATTCGCGACTACGTGCGGCGCACGCTCGCCGGCGAATACGACGCGCAACTGATCTATCGCAAGCGCGTGCGCCGGCCGTTGAGCGAATATCAGCGCAACGTGCCGCCGCACGTGCGCGCCGCGCGGATCGCCGACGAATTCAACCAGGCGCGCGGCCGGCCGCTGCAGTATCAGCGCGGCGGCTGGATCAGCTACGTGATGACGACGGCCGGCCCCGAACCGCTCGAAACGATGCGCTCGCCGATCGACTACGCGTTCTACGTGAGCCGCCAGCTGCAGCCGGTCGCCGATGCGATCCTGCCGTTCCTGCGCGACGATTTCGAACGCGTGATTTCCGGGCAGGGGCAATTGTTCTGAGTAACCGTCTAGCGATGCGCGGCGAGCGCGGCTGCCCGCGCCGACCGTCTCGCCACCGGACCCGGCGATGCCGGCTAAAATACCGGCCTGCCGCGCCTCCCGCCGCGGCCGGAGGACCTTCATCATGACCGCACGTCGCGGTGCCGCGGTCGCCATCGCGCCCGGTCACGAGACAGCCAGCCTGTCCAAAGCCCAGCAAACCTTCAATACGCTCGTCAAGCACATCGAAAAGCGGCGCGAGCGTCTGGGCGCATGGGAAGCCGTCACGCCGGCCTTCCAGAAGAAATTCGTCGACGGACTGTTGCCGCTCGAACAGGAAGCGACCGCGCTGCGGATCAGGCTGATCCATCTGCTCGACGACGCGTTCCTGCAGAAGGGCCTGAGCAAGGCCGAGCAGCGCATGCTGTCCGACCTGATCGCCGACATGGCGCGCGACTTGCTGAACGTCAGCGACGACGCGGCGCTGAAGGTCATTTACAACCGCCATCGCGCATCCGACGACGCCGGCAGCGCCGTGGCCGATCCCGAGCCGATGAAGCGGGAGCCGAAGCCGATGCCCGCCACGGAACCGGCCGACGACCTCGACACGCTGTCACCCGACGAGCTCGCCGAGCGGATGCAGGCCGAACTCGACGCCCAGTTCGAGCGAGACATGGCCGCTCACGCGGCCCGCGAGGCCCAGCGCGCGAAGCGCAAGAAGGCGCCGAAGCAGTCGGCCGCGCAGGCGAAGCGCGAGGCCGAGCAGGCCGAATCGAGCAAGTCGATCCGCGAGATCTATCGCAAGCTGGCCAGCGCGCTGCATCCCGATCGCGAAACCGATCCGCAGGAACAGCAGCACAAGACCGTGCTGATGCAGCGGGTCAACCACGCGTATGCAAAAGGCAATCTGCTGCAACTGCTCGAACTGCAGCTGGAGATCGAACAGATCGACCGACGCGCGATCGACGGCCTGAGCGAAGCACGGCTCACGCGCTACAACGGCATCCTGGAGGAACAGCTGCGCGAGCTCGATCAGGAGATCCGGCACGTCGAGAACGATTTCCGGCGTACTTACGGCATCGCGTCGTCCGTCAAGATCGCGCCCGATACCGTGATCCGCATGCTCGCGCGCGACATCGCCGGCATGCAGCGCGGCAATCAGGACCTGACCATCGCGCTGCGCGAGTTCGAGGATCCGGACTACGTCAGGGACTGGTTGAAGGACATGAAACGCCGGCCGGTATCGTCGCGCTTCGACGACGATTCGTTTTGAGCGAAGCCGGCGCGGGACGGCGCGCGGCGCGCACGCGTCATCACATCACGGCGACTCGCCGATCCCGCCCATCAGCATCATCAGCTGCTCGCGCAGCCACTGGCTGCCCTGATCCTGATCGGCGCTGCGATGCCAGTAGCAGAAATATTCGAGCCCCGGCATCTCGAACGGCAGTTCGAGAATCCGCGCGGGGTAGCGCTGCAGCAGCCGCAGCGGCGCCGTCAGCGCGAGGTCGCCGCGCATCGCGATCAGCGGCGCGACCATGTAGTGCTGCACGCGCATCTGGATGTTGCGGCGCAGCCCGAGCCGCGTCAGTTCGGCATCGACGTGCCCGCTGCCCTTGCGGCGGCTCGACACGTGGATGTGCCCCATCGACAGGTAGTCGTCCAGGGTCAGCGTGTCGCCCTTGAACGGGTGGTCGTCGCGGATCATGCACGCGTAGCGGTCACGCACGAGCAGCGCCTGGTGCAGGTGCGGGTCGCCGATCAGCGGCGCGTCGATCGCGATGTCGACGGAACCGTTCGCGAGCGCGGTCGCCACTTCGCGGCGGTCCATCGTGTAGCTGCGCACGTGCATGCCGGGCGCATGCGTCTGCAGCAGTTCGCCGAGCGCGGGCAGCAGCAGCGCTTCGGTCAGGTCGCTCATGCTCAACCGGAACACGCGCTCGGACGAAGCGGGGTCGAACACGTCGCCTTCGTGCGCGCTCGAATCGAGCAGCTGCAGCGCCTCGCGCACGCGGCCGACGATGTTCTCGGCCAGCGGCGTCGGCATCATCCCGGCCGGCGTGCTGACGAACAGCGGATCGTTCAGCGTCTTGCGCAGCCGCGCCAGCGCGTTGCTGACGGCCGGCTGCGTGAGGTTCAGCACCTCGGCCGCGCGCGTCAGGTTGCGCTTGTTGTAGATCGCCTCGAATACGACGAACAGGTTCAGATCAATCTTCGAAAGGCGCATCGCCGGATCTCCTTGCCGGCATCTTAATACGGCGTGCGTCTCCCGTTCGCCCACGTCGCTGGCTCGCGCGGTGCGCCGCTCAGCCGCGCGGCGGCCGCGTCAGGTACGGTTCGGTCGAGCCGCGCACGGCGTCCTTGATCTCCATGCGCGCGATCGCCTGCAGGTGCACCTCGTCCGGACCGTCGGCGAAGCGCAGCGCGCGGCCCCAGGTCCACAGGTCGGCGAGCGGCGTGTCGGGGCTCAGGCCCGCCGCGCCGAACACCTGCATCGCGCGGTCGCACACGTTCGTGTAGACGGTCGGCACGAGCGCCTTGATCATCGAGATTTCCTTGCGCGCCGCCTTCGCGCCGACCTTGTCGATCATCCACGCGGCCTTCAGCACCAGGAGGCGCGCCTGGTCGATCTCGATGCGCGAACGCGCGATCCATTCGCCGATCGTGCCGTGCCGGTTCAGCGGCTTGCCGAACGCCTCGCGCGACTGCGCGCGGTCGATCATCAGTTCCAGCGCGAGCTCGGCCGCGCCGATCGAACGCATGCAGTGGTGGATGCGGCCCGGCCCGAGGCGCGCCTGCGCGAGCGCGAAGCCGCTGCCTTCCTCGCCGAGCAGGTTGCGCGCCGGCACGCGCACGTTGTCGAACGTGATCTCGCAGTGCCCTTCGGGCGCGTAGTGATTGACCACCGTGATGTTGCGCACGATCGTCACGCCCGGCGTGTCGCGCGGCACGAGGATCATGCTCTGCTGCTGGTGCGACTCCGCTTCGGGATCGGTCTTGCCCATCACGATGAAGATCTTGCAGTTCGGGTGCGCGGCGTTCGTGATGAACCACTTGCGGCCGTTGATCACGTACTCGTCGCCCACGCGCTCGATGCGTGTCGTGATGTTGGTCGCGTCCGACGATGCGACGTCGGGCTCCGTCATCGCGAACGCCGAACGGATCTCGCCGCGCAAGAGCGGCAGCAGCCACTGTTCGCGCTGCTCGGGCGTCGCGAACATGTGCAGCAGTTCCATGTTGCCGGTGTCCGGCGCGTTGCAGTTGAACACCTCCGACGCCCAGCTCACGCGCCCCATGATCTCGGCGAGCGGCGCGTATTCGAGGTTCGTCAGGGCCGTGCCGGGCTCGTCGGCCTTCAGGTGCGGCAGGAACAGGTTCCACAGGCCTTCGGCCTTCGCGCGCTCCTTCAGCGCCTCCATGAACGACACGGGATACTGCCCCGCATGCACTTCTTCGTTCCACTGACGAATGCGCGGCACGATGTGCGCGTCGATGAACGCGCGCACGCGTTCGCGCAGTTCTTCCACTTTCGGGGTGTAGCCAAAGTCCATGATCGACTCCTCGAGATTCCGGTTTCCGTTCGTTCGGTTCAGAAGGCCGAGACACCGCCGTCGACGGCGACGGCCTGCCCGGTCAGATAGGTGTTTTCCTTCGCGCACAGCGTGAGCATCGTCGCGACGATTTCCTCGGGGCGGCCGAGCCGCTTCATCGGCGAGCCCTGCGCGAGAAAGTCCTGGCGCCCGCCGAGGTCGCTGTCGGTGACCATCGGCGTCGCGCTGTAGAACGGGCACACCGCGTTCACGCGAATGCCGTGGCGCGCGTATTCAAGCGCGGCCGTCTTGGTGAGCCCGACCACCGCGTGTTTCGACGCCGCATAGGCGGCCAGCTTCGGCGCGCCGCCGAGCCCGGCCATCGACGCGACGTTCAGGATCACGCCTTCGCGCTGCGCGAGCATCTGGCGAATCTGGTGCTTCATCGCGAAGAACACGCCCTTCGCGTTCACCGCGAAGCTCAGGTCGAGATCGGCTTCGTCGGTATCGATCAGCGCCTTCATCGGCGGGGCGATGCCGGCATTGTTGATGCCGACGTCGAGCCGTTCGAAGCCCGCGACCGCCGCCTGGACCAGCAACGCGACGTCGGCTTCGACGCGCACGTCGCAGCGCTGCGCGATCACGTCGGCGCCGGCTGCGCGCAGCCCCGCGGCCACACGTTCGAGCGCCGCTTCGTTCAGGTCGCCGAGCGCGAGCCGCGCGCCCATCGCGGCCAGCTCGCTCGCGAGCAGCGCACCGAAGCCGCTCGCGGCGCCGGTGATCATCACGCTCTGCCCGGCATAGCTGTCGATTTTCATCGCGCGCTCAGATCGTCAGGCCGCCGTCGACGACGATGCATTCGCCGTTCGTGTAGCTCGCCGCATCGGACACGAGATACAGCACCGTGCCGGCCATCTCGCGCGGCTCCGCGTGGCGGCGCAGCGGGATCTTCGTCATCCAGGTTTCGTAGATGTCCTTGTCGGCGAACAGCGCGCCCGCGAACTTCGTCTTGGTGAGGCCCGGCAGCAGCGCGTTCACGCGGATGCCGAACGGCCCGCACTCCTTCGCGAACGCCTTCGTCATGTTGACGACCGCGGCCTTCGTGATCGAGTAGATGCCTTGCCGGTCGCCCGGCTGCAGCGCATTCACCGACGCGGTGTTGACGATCGCGCCGCCGCCCTGCGCCTTCATCAGCTTGCCGGCCTCGACCGACATGAAGAAGTAGCCGCGGATGTTCACGTCGACGGTCTTTTCGTACGCGGCGAGATCGGTGTCGAGGATGTGCCCGAAATACGGATTCGCCGCCGCGTTGTTCACGAGGATGTCGAGCCGGCCGTGCTTGCCGCGGATCGTCTCGAACGTCGCGGCGATGTCCTCCAGCCGCCCGACGTGGCACGCCAGCGCTTCGGCGCGGCCGCCCGCCGCGACGATTTCGTCCGCCACCGCCTGGCAGTCGTCGAGCTTGCGGCTCGACACGATCACGTGCGCGCCCTGCTGCGCGAGCAGCTTCGCGATTTCCTCGCCGATGCCGCGGCTCGCGCCCGTCACCAGCGCGATCTTGCCCGTCAGGTCGAACAGATTCGTTGCCATGTTGCTGTGCTCCTCCATTGATGTGTTGTCGTGCCGCCGCGCGGCGCTTCCGTCGCGGTCAGCGCTGCGCGCCGATCACGTCGACGGCCATCTCGGCCAGCCGGCCGGCCATCGCGCCGACGCGCAGCGCCTGCTCGCTCGACGCGTTGCCCTGCAGCGCGCGCGCCTTCACGCCCTGCGCGATCGCCGCGAGCCGGAAGAAACTGAACGCGAGATAGAAATGCCAGTCGCGGATCGGCTCGATGCCGCGCAACTCGCAATAGCGCGCGACGATCGCCGCTTCGTCAGGAATGCCGAGTTCCGCGCGATCCTGGCCCGCGAGCCCGCGCACCTGGCCGCCCGACGGCAGCCGCAGGCACATGCAGAAATACGCGAGATCGGCGAGCGGGTTGCCGAGCGTCGACAGTTCCCAGTCGAGCACGGCCTGCACGCGATAGCCGTCGCGCGCGAACATCAGGTTGTCGATCCGCAAATCGCCGTGCACCAGCGCGGGCCGGCCGGTGTCCGCCGGGCACGCCTTCGGCAGCCAGTCGATCAGCGTCTCCATCGCGTCGAGGCGCTCGGTTTCCGCCGCGCGATACTGCTTCGTCCAGACGCCGATCTGGCGCTCGAAGTAGTTGCCGGGGCGGCCGTAGTCGGCAAGGCCCACCGCGTCGACGTCCACGTCGTGCAGCGCGGCCATCGTGCGCAGCAGCGCGTCGTAGCAGGTCGCGCGCTCGGCCTTCGGCAGCTCCGGCAGCGCCGGATCCCAGAAGATCCGGCCGTCCTCGAAGCTCATCACGTAGAACAGGCTGCCGATCACGTCGCGGTCTTCGCAGAGGTGATACGGATGCGCGACCGGCACCGCGGTGCCCGACAGCGCACTCAGCACGCGGAATTCGCGGTCGACCGCATGCGCGGATTTCAGCAACTCGCCGGGCGGCTGGCGGCGCAGCACGTAGCGGCCGCTCTTCGCGTGCAGCAGGAAGGTCGGGTTCGACTGGCCGCCGGCAAACTTCTCCATGTCGAGCGGGCCTTCGAAACCCGGCACGTGCGCTTCCAGATAGCGCGTGAGGCGGGCTACGTCGAGGGGCTGGGAAGGATTCGTCATCGTCGCGATCGTTCGTGGGGTCAGCCGTAGGTGCGCCACGTGTGCCGTTCGGGATCCTCGAGATGCGGGATGCCGTTGAACGACGCGAGGTGGAACGCTTCGGCGTTGAAGAAAAACTGCGAAAGACTGCTGTTGCGGATCTGCAGGTTCAGCGCGATCGCGCTCGACGGCGGTGCGGCGAGCACCTGCTGCACGGTCACCGCGATCGGGCCGCCGGAGCTCACCGCGAGCACGCGCTGGCTGCCGCCGCCGCGGATCGCAGCGCGCGCGTCGGCGACGCGCTGCTGGAAATGCGCCCAGGTTTCGGGGGCGGTGTCGCCGAGCCTGTCGTCGGCCCACAGGTGCAGCACCTGCCGCAGCGCGCGAAAGTGCTCCTTCATCGAGCCGGCTGCGAGCCGCGCGATCTCCGGATAGTCGTTCGCCGCCGCCGCGAACAGCCCGTGGAAGTCGTATTCGTTCAGGCCGGGATGGCGGTCGACCGCCACGCCGTCGCGGCCCATTCCGCGCAGGATCGCGGCGACCGTCTGCGCATGCCGGTTCATCGTGCCGCAGATCACGCGGTCGAACGTCAGGCCCTGCCGCGCGAAGTATTCGCCGAGCCAGACGCCCTGCTGCTCGCCCGCGGCGGACAGCCGGTCGTAGTCGTCCGTGCCGAACGACGCCTGTCCGTGCCGTACCAGAAAGAGTTCAGCCATTGCCTGTTCCGCCTGAATGAAACCGAAGGATCAGCATAGCGACCGGGTCCGCATTTTTGAAATTTATTTTCTGAATCGGACGCTATTCATCCCATGAATTTCCGGTATCCAAACAGTGCGCTTTCGCCGGGTTGCGCCGACGGCCGTGCACTGCGGCACGGGAATTGCGCCAGCAGGCACCGTCATGTCGAACAAATTCAGGAGGGGCGCGATGCTCGGTACAATCCTTATCATCGTTCTGATTCTGCTGCTGATCGGGGCATTTCCAGCGTGGCCGCACAGCCGAAGCTGGGGCTACTGGCCATCGGGCTCTCTCGGGCTGATCGTCGTCGTCGTCGTGATACTCGTGCTGCTGGGCCACATCTGAGTGTGACGACGCGTGCCGGTTCAACAGGCACGCGTCGTTCGGTCCGCGCGCCGTGGCTTCTTTACAAACGCCTGCGATGAACGCCAAGCCGGCAATGGCGAGCCGATAGATCGCTGGGCCGCCTGCTTGGTACGCGCCTTCACGAGCGCGCGCGGCGGCCGGACGGCACCAGCCATTCGCGCTTCGCGCCGTAATACCCGGCGATTCCGAGGAACAGCGTCATCACACCAATCACGATGAGCGCGCTGAACGGCGCGTCGAGCATCACGCACACGAACTCGAGCACGAACGCGGCAACCAGCGGCATCAGCAGCAGCCGGAACGAATAGCCGTCGCGGCCGTGCCCCTGGATCCACCATTTCACCGGCTGGAGTTGCCAGACGCGGTTGTCCCGGTGGCGTGAAAGTCGTTGTTCCATGTCCGTCCATTCCCGACTGTGCGATTGCGCCGCGTCACTGCATCATGACGGCACCGGCGTCGAAACACGTTCGACCCATGCCGTGCGTCGTGTCCGTGCGCGGCCGTCCCGCATCATGCCGCAACCGTTCGTGGAAAACCCGCACGGCGCCCCGAGCCGGCACCCGCACGCGGCGAAACCGAACACCGCAGGTTATCAATTGATCGAAAAGATTCAGTAGACGATGCCTCCTCCGGCGCGCGATGCTGGCCCGGCCAGTGAACGCGGCGTCATTGCAACGACGCGCACGAGAATGGAGTGAGACACATGCCGACCGATCACCGTCAACGACGCCACACGCTGTGGCTGCTGTGCGCGCTTTCGTTCATCCTCTACGTCGACCGCGTGAACCTCGCGACCGCGGCCGGCGCGATCAAGGCCGAACTCGGGCTGTCGAACACCGAACTCGGCATCGCGTTCTCCGCGTTCGCGTATTCGTACGCGATCTGCCAGATCTTCGGCGGCTGGATCGCCGACCGCTTCGGCGCCCGCATCACGCTGATCGGCTGCGGGCTGATCTGGGTCGCGTCGACCTTCATGACCGGGCTTGTGCACAGCCTCGCGCTGCTGTTCGCCGCGCGCCTGCTGCTCGGGATCGGCGAAGGCGCGACGCTGCCCGCGCAGGCCCGCGCGATCACGCACTGGTTCACGCGCGAACGGCGCGGCGTCGTGCAGGGCTTCACGCATTCGTTCTCGCGGCTCGGCAACGCGGTCACGCCGCCGATCGTCGCCGCGCTGATGACGTGGCTGTCGTGGCGCGCGGCGTTCTTCGTGATCGGCGCGGTGACGCTGGTGTGGCTCGTGTGGTGGATCGTCGGCTTTCGCGAGTATCCGGTCGGCGACGGCGGCGACGGCGACAGCCGTACGCGCGCCGCTGCCGCCGCCCGGCCGGCACCGGGTCCGACGCCGTGGGGCCCGCTGTTCCGCCGGATGGCGCCGACGATCTTCGTGTACTTCTGCTACGGCTGGACCGCCTGGCTGTTCTTCACGTGGCTGCCGACGTTCTTCCTGAACGGCAAGGGCCTCGACCTGAAGTCCACCGCGCTGTTCGCGTCCGGCGTGTTCTTCGCGGGCGTCGTCGGCGACACGCTCGGCGGCTGGCTGTGCGACCGCATCTACCGCAAGACCGGCAACCTCGCGCTGTCGCGCCAGAGCGTGATCGTCGCGAGCTTCACCGGCGCGCTCGCCTGCATGCTGCCGCTCGCGTTCGTGCATTCGACGGCCGGCATCGCGCTGTGCCTGTCCGGGTCGTTCCTGTGCCTCGAACTGACGATCGGGCCGATCTGGGCCGTGCCGAGCGACATCGCGCCGACGCACGCGGGCATCGCGAGCGGGATGATGAATGCGGGTTCCGCAATCGCGGGGATCCTGTCGCCGATCCTGTTCGGCTATCTCGTCGACCACACCGGAAGCTGGACGGTGCCGTTCGTCGGGTCGGTCGCGATGCTCGTGATCGGCATCGTCGCCGCGCTGCGGATCCGGCCGGATCGCGCGTTGTCGGCATCGACGCCGTCGCTCGCCGAAGCGCCGGCCGCGCCGTCGGCACGCTGAAGCGGGGTGGCGGCGGTGCGCCGCGCGGTATTTGGCTTGGTCCGGCTCGGCGTGGATTGTCCCGACCTGCCCTGATCGCCGTCATCACGCACCGCGAGCGAAGCTCGCCGGTGCGTGACGCCGCAACGTAGCCGCCCCGCCTTCCATCAATCGCCCGCGCCCTGGCCGCCTTCCCGATGGAACAGCGCCAGAAACTGCTGCGCCGGAATGCTCAGCGGCCGATCACGCCGCACGAGGCTGCCATACGACGGCAGCTTCTGGTCGAGTTCGTAATCGAGGATCGCAACCAGCCCGTGCTCCGCGTTGCGCTGCGCGACGGTCAACGGAATCACGCCGAGCATCCGCGAACGGTCGACGAGGTTCATCGTCGTCAGGATCGACCCCGTTTCGACGAGCCCGCGCGGCATCGGCTGGTGACGCGCGCGGAACTCGCGCTCGACCACCTCGCGCGCCGGACTGCCGGCCGGCTGCAGGATCCACGTGTAGTCGAGCAGCGCGTCGAATTCGACCGGCCCCGCGCCCGCGAGCGGATGGTCGCGGCCCGCGATGATCGCGAGCGCCTCGTCGTCCACCACGCGGAAGTCGCAATCGGTGCCGACGTTGCGGCCGATCACCACCTCGAGCACGCCCTCGCGCAACTGCGGCATCAGCCGGTCGCTGGTATCGACCGCGATGTCGATCGCCAGCAGCGGATAGCGCGCCTTCAGCTGCACCAGCGCCTCGGTGAGCCGCCCCGGCGACGCCGCCATGATGCTGCCGATCGCGAGCCGCCCCGCGCTGCCGAGCTGCAGCTCGCCGAGCTCGCGATTGAGCGCCTCCATGCTGCCGCGAATCCCGCGGAAATAGCCGAGCACGCGCTCGCCGGCCGGGTTCAGCACGAGCCCGCGCCCGACGCGATCGAAGAGGCGCTGGCCGAGCGCGCTTTCCAGTTCGGCCAGCATCTTCGTCGCGGCCGGCTGCGTGAGGCCGAGCTGCCCGGCGGCCGCGCGCAGCGTCGAGCATTCATCCACCGCGAGCAGCAGCGCGATCTGCCGCATCCGCAGCCGGTTCAGTAATTGGGGAGTCGAGTCTCGTCGATCGATCGAGCCCATTTCGATTACTCCAGGTTATCGATTCATCAAGAGTTTTCAATTTACCGACTCATTCCGTCTACCTAGCATGAACCCCATACACCAACGGCCACACGCCGCCACCGGAGACACCGCATGAACATGCAACCGCCCGCCGCCCGCCACGGAGACGCCGCATGACGACCGCCGCCGCCGTGCCCGCCGCTGCACTGCCCGCCGCTTCACTGCCCGTCGTCGCGCTGACCCTCGGCGACCCCGCCGGCATCGGCGCCGAACTGATCGCGAAACTGCTCGCGCGGCCCGACGCGACGTCCCGCGCGAACCTCGTGCTGATCGGCGACCGCTGGCTGTGGGAAGCCGGCCAGCGCGTCGCCGGCGTGACGGTCGACGTCGAACCCGTCGCATCGCTCGCCGCCGTGCGCGGCCGGCCGTCCACCGCGCGCGCCGCGTTCGTCGCGCTCGACACGATCGATCGCGCGCAGGTCACCGTCGGCCAGCCCGGCGCGGCCGGCGGCCGCTCGACGCTGACCGTGCTCGACCGGTGCCTCGACGCCGCGCTCGCCGGCGACATCGACGCGATCTGCTTCGCGCCGCTGAACAAGTACGCGATGAAGCTCGGCGGGCTCCGGCACGACGACGAGCTGCACCACTTCGCCGCCGCGCTCGGCGTGACCGGCTACTTCTGCGAATTCAACACGCTCGGCGAGCTGTGGACCGCGCGCATCTCGTCGCATATTCCGCTGAAGGATGCGGCGGCCCAGCTGAGCATCGAGCGAATCGAACAGGCATCCGAACTGATCTACCGGTCGCTGCTCGCGAACGGCGTCGCGGCGCCGAAGGTCGCGATCGCCGCGTTCAACCCGCACGGCGGCGACGGCGGCAGCTGCGGCCGCGAGGAAGTCGACATCATCGAGCCGGCCGTGCGCAAGCTGCAGTCGCGCGACTGGCCGACCGACGCGCCGTTCCACGGCCCGTTCCCCGCCGACACGATCTTCCTGAAGGCGCAGGCCGGCGACTACCAGGCGATCGTCACGATGTACCACGACCAGGGGCAGATCGCGATCAAGCTGCTCGGCTTCTCGCGCGGCGTGACCGTGCAGGGCGGGCTGCCCGTGCCGATCACGACGCCCGCGCACGGCACCGCGTACGACATCGCGGGCCGCGGCACGGCGGACGTCGGCGCGACCTGGCAGGCGCTGCAGATCGCCTGCCGCATGGGCGCCGCGCGCCGCACCCGCACCGTTTCGGCGTGACGCTCGCGCGCCAGCCGCACACGACACACACACGACAACATCGATTCCAGGAGACACCAACATGAAGATCCGCTCCGTGCGCACCCGCGTATTCCAGTGGAAAGGCAAGACCGTTCCGCCGCAGGGCAACTTCTGCTCGAACGCGATGGACCTGCTGTACGCGCCGCAGGAAACCATGAGCACGTTCCGCTTCCATGCGTGGACGGTCGTGGAAGTCGAGACCGACGACGGCATCGTCGGCCTCGGCAACGTCGCGCTCGCGCCGCACGTCGCGAAGGCGATCATCGACCAGTACCTCGCGCCGCTCGTGATCGGCCAGGACCCGTGGGACTACGAGTACCTGAACCAGCGGATGTACCGCGCGACCCACGCATGGGGCCGCAAGGGCATCGGCATGGCGGCAATCTCGGCGGTCGACATCGCGATCTGGGACATCCTCGGCAAGAGCGTCGGCAAGCCGGTGTTCAAGCTGCTCGGCGGCCGCACCAAGGAGCGGATCCCCTGCTACTACTCGAAGCTCTACCGCACCGACCTGAAGGCGATGCAGGAGGAAGCGCAGCAATACCTGAAGGAAGGCTTCCGCGCGTTCAAGATGCGCTTCGGCTACGGGCCCGCGCACGGCCAGCAGGGCGTGGTGGAGAACCTGAAGTCGGTCGCGGCGATCCGCGAGGTGATCGGCTACGACAACGACCTGATGCTCGAGTGCTACATGGGCTGGAACCTCGAGTATGCGAAGCGCATCCTGCCGAAGCTCGAGAAGTACCAGCCGCGCTGGCTCGAGGAACCGGTGATCGCCGACGACATCGACGGCTACGCGGAGCTGAACCGGCTGACGAGCATTCCAATCTCGGGCGGCGAGCACGAGTTCTCGCTGTACGGCTTCAAGCAGCTGCTCGACCGCAAGGCCGTGTCGGTCGTGCAGTACGACACGAACCGCGTCGGCGGGATCACGATGGCGCACAAGATCAACGCGCTGTGCGAGGCGTACAGCGTGCCGGTGATTCCGCATGCGGGCCAGATGCACAACTATCACCTGACGATGAGCACGCTCGCGTCGCCGATGAGCGAGTACTTCCCGATGTTCGACGTGGAAGTCGGCAACGAGCTGTTCTATTACATCTTCGATGGCGAGCCGGTGGCCGAGAACGGCTTCCTGCAGCTGCGCGACGACGTCCCGGGCCTCGGTCTCACGCTGAAGACCGAGTTCCTCGACCAGTTCGACATCGTCGAGTGAGGCCGGCCATGCACGCACGCTACCAGGGCGTCTTTCCGGTCGCGCCGACGATCTTCGACGCGCACGGCGCGCTCGACCTCGACGGCCAGCGCCGTTGCCTCGACTTCATGATCGATGCCGGCTCGCAAGGCATCTGCATCCACGCGAACTACTCGGAGCAGTTCGCGCTCGGCGACGACGAACGCGACCTCATCACGCGCACGACGCTCGAGCACGTCGCCGGCCGCGTGCCGGTGATCGTCACGACGTCGCACTTCAGCGCGCGAATCTGCGCGGAACGCAACCGTCAGGCGCAGGCACTCGGCGCCGCGATGGTGATGGTGATGCCGCCGTACCACGGCGCGACGTTCCGCGTGCCCGACGCCTCGATCCGCGCGTTCTTCCGCGAAGTCGCCGACGGCCTCGACATTCCGCTGATGATCCAGGACGCGCCCGCGAGCGGCGTCGCGCTGCCGGCGTCGCTGCTCGCGACGCTCGCGCGCGAGATCGACGCCGTGTCGTACTTCAAGATCGAGACGCCCGGCGCCGCGTCGAAGCTGCGCGAGCTGATCGCGCTCGGCGGCGACGCGATCGAAGGGCCGTGGGACGGCGAGGAAGGCATCACGCTGCTCGCCGACCTCGATGCCGGCGCGACCGGCGCGATGACGGGCGGCGGTTATCCGGACGGCATCCGCCGCATCACCGACGCGTATTTCGCCGGACACCGCGACGAAGCGTGCGAGCAATACGCGCGCTGGCTGCCGCTGATCAACTACGAGAACCGCCAGTCGGGCTTCCTGACCGCGAAGGCGCTGCTGAAGGAAGGCGGCGTGATCGCGTGCGACCGGCCGCGCGCCCCCTGGCCCGAACTGCATCCGCAGGTGCGTGCAGGCCTGCTCGACGCGGCACGGCGGCTCGATCCGCTCGTGCTGCGCTGGGGCCGCTAGCCATCGTTTCGTACCACCCGCAACGCGCGTTGCGTTGCGCATCGGCGTGACGGCGGCCCGACAGAAGGCCGCCGCCGCTCATCACATGGATCGGAGACACCATGACTCTGCTGAACCCCGCCACCCCGGCCTATGAAGCCGGCGATGCCATTCCGCGCCGCCGCTGGCTGCGCGTGATTCCGCCGCTGCTGCTCGCCTGCATCGTTTCGTACATGGACCGCGTGAACATCGCGTTCGCGATGCCGGGCGGGATGAACGCCGAACTCGGCATGAACGCGACGATGGCCGGCCTCGCCGGCGGCATCTTCTTCTTCGGCTACCTGTTCCTGCAGATTCCGGGCGGCCGGCGCGCCGCGCTCGGCAGCGGCAAGAAGTTCATCGCGTGGTCGCTCGTGAGCTGGGCCGTGCTGTCGGTGCTGACCGGGCTCGTCGCCCATACGTGGCAACTTTTGGCGCTGCGCTTCCTGCTCGGCGTGGCGGAAGGCGGGATGCTGCCGGTCGTGCTGACGATGGTCAGCCACTGGTTTCCCGACCGCGAACGCGGCCGCGCGAACGCGATGGTCATCATGTTCGTGCCGCTCGCCGGCATGATCACCGCGCCGCTGTCCGGCTTCATCCTCGCTGCATACGACTGGCGTCACCTGTTCTACAGCGCCGGCGCGCTGTCGCTGCTTTGCCTGTTCGCGTGGCTGATGTTCGCCGACGACAGCCCGGAAACCGCGCGCTGGGTGTCGCCGCGCGAGAAGGCGTACATCCTCGACGCGCTGCGCGACGAACAGGCGCGCAAGCAGGCCGCCGGCACGCCGGCCGCCGCGTCGTTCGGCGCGATACTGCGCAACCCGACGATCTGGCTGCTGATCGCGATCAACTTCTGCTATCAGGTCGGCATCTACGGCTATACGATGTGGTTGCCGACGCTGCTGAAAAACCTCACGCACGGCGGGATGGGCAAGGTCGGCCTGCTCGCGATGCTGCCGTATGTCGCGATGGTGATCGGGATGTTCGCCACGTCGTATTTGTCGGACCGGACCGGCAAGCGGCGCCTGTTCGTGCTGCTGCCGCTCGTCGGCTTTGCCGCGTGCCTCGCGCTGTCGGTGCTCACGCATGGGTCGATGATCGTGTCGTTCGCGTTCCTGATCGGCTGCGGCTTCTTCCTGCAGGCGGCGGCCGGCGTGTTCTGGGCGATTCCGCCGAAGCTGTGCAGCGTCGAGACGGCCGGCAGCGCGCGCGGCCTGATCAACGCGCTCGGCAACCTCGGCGGCTTCTGCGGCCCGTATGCGGTCGGCGTGCTGACCCAGCACGTGAGCGCGGCCGCCGGCGTGTACAGCCTCGCCGTCACGCTCGCGGTGGCCGGCCTGCTCGCGCTGACGCTGCCCAGGCGCTGCGAAGACTGACCGGACACGCACCGACACCGACGCGCGGACACGCGAACGAATCAACGGAGACACACCATGAACGACATCCTGTTGCTGGTGCAGAAATGCGCCCACACCTTCAGCTTCTACGACCTCGAAACGAAAGCCGCGCTCAAGCACATCGTGCTGCCGAACTTCCCGCACGAGTTCACCGTCGACGTGAACGACCGCTTCGCGTACGTCGGCATCTTCGGGATCGAGACCGCGTGGTCGCGCGGCCATGAAGGCGATCACCGGATCGCCGAGATCGATCTCGTCGAGCGCACGCACACGCGCATGCTCGACCTGTGGCCGTACTACCGGCCGCACGGGATGGCGGCCGATCGCGACGGCCGGCTGTACGCGATGAGCGAGGCGCACGACATGCTGCTCGTGTTCGACGCGCCGACCCGGCAGGCCGTGCCGAACATGGCCGTACCGTCCGGCGGCGTGAAGACGCACCTCGTGACGCTCACGCGCGATGCGAGCCGCGCGTACGGCGTGCACCTGCTGTCGAACACGGTCACGCAATTCCATCCGCGCGACGCCACCGTCGCGCCGCGTGCGGTGATGCCCGGCCCGCGTCCCGAAGGCAATGCGCTGTCGAGCGACGAGCGCACGCTGTTCGTCGCGAATCGCGGCGACGACACGCTCGTCGAGATCGACACCGACACGATGACCTGCGGCCGCCGCGTGAAGACCCGCAGCGATCCCAACCGCATCTACCGCACCACCGCGCCGGACGGCCGCGACCTGCTGCTGCTGACCAATTCCGGCGAGCGGTCGATCTCGGTGTTCGATGCGCGGCAGCTGGAGGAAATCGAACGCGTCGCGCTGCCCGCGAACCCGACCGCGCTGTCGTTCCATCCGTCGCGGCGCGTCGCGTACGTGTCGTTCCAGGACGACTACGTGCGCGAACTCGATCTCGATGCGTGGCGGTTCGTCGGTGCATTGCCGACGCTGCGCGAACCGGATGCGTCGTATGTGCTCGCCGGCACGCGCTGAGCGGCGCGACGACGCACCGCCGCCCGACGCGATGCCGGCGGCGCTCGTCGACGCGCATCACCACCTTTGGCAGCTCGGCGCGGGCGCGCACTACCCGTGGCTGCAGGACCGGTACGATCCGGCGCACTTCATGTTCGGCGACTACGCGGCGCTGTGCCGCGATTTCGGCGTGGACGACTACCGGCACGCCGCGCAACGCGCGCCGCTCGTCGCGAGCGTGCACGTCGAGGCCGAACGGGCGCGCGACGAGGCGCTCGCGGAGACGCGCTGGCTGCACGAGGTCGCGGCCGCGCACGGGTTGCCGTCGGCCGTCGTCGCGTGGGTCGACCTGCTGGCCGGCGACGCGCACGAGCGGCTCGCCGAACAGGCCGCATGGCCGCGCGTGCGCGGCGTGCGGTTCAAGCCGCGCACCGCTGCGTCGCCGGACGCGGCCGTCGACGGGCCCGGCACGCTGCGCGACCCGCGCTGGCCGGCCGCGCTGGAACGCCTGGCCGCGCATGGCCTGAGCTGGGACCTGCGCGTGCCGTTCTGGCATCTCGGCGACGCGGCCGCGCTGCTGGCCGACGCGCCCGGCGTCGACGTCGTGCTCGAACATGCCGGGCTGCCGTGGGACCGCTCAAGCGCGGGGCTCGCGCGCTGGCGCAGCGGCATGGAAGCGCTCGCCGCTTCGCCGCGCGTGACCGTCAAGATCTCCGAACTCGGCTTGCGCGATGCGGCGTGGAACGACGCGGACAACGCGCGGATCATCCGCGACACGATCGCGATATTCGGCTGGCAGCGCTGCCTGTTCGCGAGCAATTTTCCGGTGGCGGGGTTGCGGGTGTCGTATCCGGCGCTGCTGCGCACGTTCGCTCGCGCGATGGCAGACCTCGACGATGCGGCGCGCCGCGCGATCTGGCATGACAACGCGATGCGTGTGTACCGGATCGCGTGAGCGGGCTTGACGCATCGGCCGGATGGCCGGAATCGTACGTATCCGGTTGACCGCAGGATGATTCGAAAGGTATACGAAAGCATTGCGCTTCGCGCGTCGATGGCCTTTCGAGTCAACCCATCCGGCATGATCAACCGCAACGGAAACACGGCCGGCTTCGCCGCGGCCGGTACACTTGGCGACATGAGCCACTTTCGCATTACCTATGACGGGCCGGCACTCGAATCGTCCGAAATGGACGTGCGGGAACTCGCCCCCGCCCTTCTCGCCGTCGGCGACTTGCTCGAGGCCTCGGCCAAGGCGCTCTGCGGAGACCAGGTTCGGCCACAGGTGAACGTCCGGGGCAGCTTCAAGACCGGCAGCTTCGGCATCGACTTCACGCTCGCGACCTCGCTCCTCGGCAGAATGCACGACATGCTGAGCGGCAGCGAAGGCGCGGCACTCGCCAATGCCGTCACGATTCTGACCGCGCTCGGCATTGCCGGTCCGAAAGTCGGAAAGGGCCTGTTCGCGGTACTCAAGTGGTTACGCGGCCGCCCGATCCAGCGCGTTCGGATGAACGAACGCACCGCCGTGCTGCACGTCGATGGCGAAACGCTCGAGATCGAACTGTCCGTCCTCACCCTGCTGCGGGACGTGAGTGTCCGGGAGGCGACCACCCGTGCGCTCATGCCGCTTTCGCGCGACGGCGTGACGATTTTCTCGGCCGGCACCGACACGGACGTGTTCGAGACCGTCACCCGGGACGAGGTCGACTGGTTCCGCGTACCCGAGCAAGCCAACGTACCGATCCTCGACGAGCATCGCAAGATGGCGTTTTCGATCGTGTCGCTCGGGTTCAAGGACGACAACAAATGGCGTCTCTACGACGGTGCCGCCACGATCCACGCCGCGATCACCGATGCGAATTTCCTGACGCGCGTGGACAACAACCAGATCAGCTTCAGCAAGGGCGACGTACTCGTCTGCAGCGTGCGCGTACAGCAGTGGCAGACCGCCGACGGAGCCAAGACCGAATACGAGGTCACGAACGTCCTCGAGCATCGTCCGGCCGCGCGGCAAATCCAGTTGCCCGGCCTTTGACCGGCATGCCGCGCTCGTGAATCATGCGCTGCATGCCATCGAACCCGCTCTCGAACGCGCTCCGACCATGCCCCCTGCGATCCGCCTGCGCCCGGCGTCTGCCGCCGACCTGCCGTTCCTGCTGAGGCTGCGCCGGCTCACGATGACCGAGCATCTGCAACGCGTCGGCGCACCCACCGACGACGCAGCGCACCACCAGCGCATCGTGGCGAATTTCGACGATGCGATGATCGTCTGCGAAGGCACGAACGCCGATGCCGACTCGATCGGCTTGCTGAAGGTGACGCGCGCCGCCGGCGAATGGCACGTCCACCAGATCCAGATTCTCCCGTCGCGACAAGGCCGAGGCATCGGCGAAGCCGTGCTGCGCGAACTGCTGAGCGAAGCCGCGCGCGAGCCCGTGCCCGTATCGCTCAGCGTGCTGCACGGCAACCCGGCTCGGCGCCTCTACGAGCGGCTCGGGTTCCGGCTCCTTTCCGAAACGGACAGCAGCGCGAACCTGATATGGCACGCATGACGCCGCGCGGCCCGGCCAGCCACTCACGTGGCGCACCGAATGCCGCCGACGCAGCCCCCCGCCGCACACCTCGCAAAAAACACGGGCCCTCCCGCCGGGAGGGCCCACTTGCAGACCGTCCAGCCGGACGATCAGTCGTCGTCGCGGCTCGCCACCTTCTGCGTCACGCCCCTGAGCTTCGGATACGGCTGCGATCCCATCATGCCCTTCCACAACACGCGGTTGAACTGATCCGCCGGCACCTCGTCGGCATCGTCGAAGTCGAACTTCGCCGTCACCTTCGCCCAGTACGCCGCGTCATGCTTCGGCGTGACGTCCGGCCCGGCCGCGTAATGCAGCAGGTTCTCGCCCGCCCCGTCGGCCAGGCGCAGCCCGGTGCCCTTCAGCGCCGTCGACGCCACGGCCGTGTAGGTCCACGACGCCGGGCCGTGCACGTCGAACACGTCGGTCATCGGCCGCTGGTACGCGGTATTCAGGTTCATGTGCTGCGTGCCGAGCACGTCCTCGATGGTGCGCAGCGCATTGACCTGGCTGTAGCGCGTCCGGATCACCGCGCCCTGCTTCACGTACGGCCCGACGATGTACGCGGGCCCGCGATGCGAATCCACGTGGTCGGGGCCGTCCTGCACGTCGTCCTCGGTCACGACGATCAGCGTGTCGTTCGCATACGGGCTTTTCGCGACGGCTTCGACCAGCCGGCCGACCGCCAGGTCGTTGTCCGCCTGCTGCGTCTCCGGCGTGTTCACGCCGGCGAGCGCCGTACCGAAAGCCCCCATGTGATCGTGCGACAGGCGCACCAGCGACAGTGTCGGCAGGTTGCCGCCCGCGACGTACTGGTCGAACTCGCGTTTCCACTCGTCGAGGCGCCACTGGTCCGGATAGTTCTGGTCGAACCCGCGGAAATACACGTCCGTCATCGACGCGAGCCGCGGGTCGAGCGCCGCGGCCTGGACGACGCCGGCCGCGTGCGGATCGACGATCGGGTTCGCGGCCGTGCCGATGCTGCCGATGTTGTTCACGAGGAAACCGTAGTTGCGTACCGTGCCGCCGCCGGCCAGCACCGCGTCGAAGATGTAGCCGCGCTGGCGGCCGAACGGCGCGTCGGACGACGCATGGTTGCCGGTGCCGGGCAGCAGGTTCGCCGCGCCGCCCGGCAGGGCGGCGGCCGCGTTGCTGTAGTTCGTGGTGCCGGCCGGGCCGGCCGCCGCATCGCGCTGCTGCACCGTCTCCCAGTTCACCGGCACGTTGCGGTTCGTGCCTTCGCTCTCGTACGACAGGCCGCGATTGACCGCCGCGTAGTTGATCTGCTGGGTGATCGTCTCGGTGTTGGTGACGCGCCCCTGCAGCGCCCACGACCAGCCGTCCATGCTGCCGTCGCCCGGGTTCATGAAGTTGTCGAGCGTCACGAACTGGCTCGCCAGGCGATGGAAGTTCGGCGTGATGTTCCGGCCGAACTGGGCGAGCTTCGGATCGCCGTTGGCGCCGTTGCCGATGTCGCCGAGCACCTGGTCGAACGTGCGGTTCTCCTTCACGACGTAGATCACGTGCTTGATGTGACGGCGCAGGAAGCCCATCACTTCGTTGTCCCTGTCGTTGTCTTCCGGGCGATAGAAGTTGTTGCGCGCGGCCTGCTGCGTCAGCGTCGGCAACTCGTGGGCCGCCGGCACCGGCGCGCTCACGAGCGACGCGCGCTCGAGCTGGAACTGGTATTCGTTCGACGCGCGCGACGCGGCGGCCTGCGCGGGCGTCGCGCCGAACAGGTGGTCGGGGTTCGGGCCGGTGGTGCTCTTGCCGTTCACCACGTACATCCACGTGCCGTCGGCGCTGAACGTCACGTCGTGCGGCTCGAACGCGGTCGGAATCAGGCCGGTGACGCGATACGCGCGCTCGCCGACGAGCGGGATCACGGCGATTTCGTTCGCGCCGGCATTGGTCGCATACAGCGTGCGGCCATCGCGCGACAGCGTGACCGCGTACGTCGCCGCGCCCGTGTGCGCCTGGCCGTGCGCCAGCACGCCGGCCGGCGCGCGCGCGTCGATCCGGGTCACGACCGCGTTGGTGTTCGTATCGATCACCGCGACCTGGTCGGCGTTGTCCTGCGCGACGAACAGCCTCGATTGCGACGCGTCGAGCGTCATGCCGAGCGCATTGCCGTCCAGCTTGATGCGCTTGAGCAGGCGGCCGCGGGACGGCGACGACACGTCGATCGCGACGATCTCGCGATCGCGATCCGACGACACGTACGCGATACCGTTGCCCTTCATCGCGACCGCGAACGGGAACGTGCCGCCGGCATCGCCGCTGCGGCCTTCGTTGCCGGAGAAGAACGGCCGCAGGTCGTGCTCGTAGCGCACGTTGCGGGTCGCGGTATCGATCACGCTGATCGAGTCGTTGTAGTTGTTCGCGACGACGAGCGTCCTGCCGTCGGCCGACAGCGCGAGCCCGGCCGCGTTCGGCTGCACGCGAATGCCGACGCCCTTGCCGGCGTGGCCGAGCGCGATCGTCGTCGACAGCGCCCACGCGCCGCCCTGCTGCGCGTAGACGTAGACCGCATCGTCGCTGCCGCCGGTCGCATAGAGCGTGCTCCCGTCATGCGAAAACGCCAGGCCGACGAACGCGTTGGTCTGCTGAAGCACCTGCCTGAGCACCGGGCGCGTCTTGTTCGCGCCCGCGACGTCGTACAGGAAGATGAATTGCGTCGAGGCCGCGGTGTCGACCGAACCGTCCGGCTTGTACAGCGAGTTCTGGCCGGCGGTGATGATCGCCAGCGTCTTGCCGTCCGGGCTCAGTTGCGAGCGCACGGCTTCTCCCGCGACGAAATGCGGATAGGCCGGCAGCCCGGGATTCAGGAATTGCTGGACTGCGCCGCGCACGGCGAGCGGCGTGACGAACTGACCGCTCGGCACGCGGGCGGCATCGGCTGCGTCGAAACCGTCCGCATGCGCGTGCGACGCAAGCAACACGGCCGACATGACGGCTCCGAGCCGGAGCGCGCGCTTGACCTGGCTATTTTTCATAGGAATCCTCTGTACTGATGGGGCGATTACCGTCTGACGTGTCCGGCATGATCCTGGCGTTGTCTGCCCGTGTCGCGCGGTGGCGAGGGCCTTTGCCAATCGATCGAGTGCATTGCGTCGACGATCGCCGACGTGCCGGCATTACATCGCCGCCCAATGTCAAGCGGATGACCGGCTCCGTTGCGGGCCGGCTTCTTACACATCGTTACAGCGAAGGCATTTCGATGACAGCCATCGCGGCGTCATCGTGGCCGTGCGGCCTCGCCGTCAAGGCGTCCACCGGTAAACGGTGATGCTGTTCCCTTTCACGTTGTTCTTCGTCACCACGTACTCGCCGTTCGCACGACGGTATGCGCGCACGCTGTACATCGCATCGATCGCGCTGCTGGTATCCACGGTCGCCGGGCTCGCGTTGACGAGCGTCGTGTCGAGATTGCCGGTGTCGAGATTGAATGCGTCGATGTTCGGCCACAGCGGCCCGCTGCTGCTGAACCAGTAGCCGACGAACAGGTGGTTGCCGGCCGCATCGATCGACTTCGCGCCGCTGTGCGGCAGCGTGATCACCGGGTTCGGCTTCGTCGTGTTGCCCGCGCGCCAGCCGTGATACACCTCGATGCGCGTGCCGATCGACGTCCAGTCGGTACTGCCGACGACGCCCTGCGCGAGCACCATCGTGTCGCTGTCGGCGAGATAGACGATGCGCGTGAGCGGCTGGATGCTGGCCGGCACCGGCGTCGGCACGCCCGGCCCCCACGACGGCTTGCCGCTCGCATCGAAACCGGTCAGCGGATAGTGATAAATGGCGCCGGTCTTGTCGAGGCCGGCCCATACGCCGCCGTTGCTGTCGAGGCTGAAGCCGGCCGACACGCGCCGGGTCGTGTTGAACGCGGGCCCGGGGATCGATCCGTCCGGAATCGCGACGTAGCCGTTGGCCGCGTTGAAGTGGAAGAAATAGTAGACCGGCGGATTCTGCCCCGCCGCGACGAGGATCCGGTTCGTGCCGACCGACGTCAGCAGCCCGAAGTGCTCGTCGCGCTGCGTGTCGCCCATATTGATGCGCGGGTCCGACGGATACGTGAACGGATCGACGGTGTTCGCGACGAAGGTGCCGCCCGCGGTGCCGCTGTAGACGTGCGTGCCGCTGTAGAACAGCGCGCCGTCGGTGACCGGGTCCGGTGCGGCGATGCCTTCGAAGTTCAGCGACTGCAGCGTCCACCGCAGGCTGCCGGTGCTGCCGTACGCGTGAATGTCGGTCGCGCCGTTGCGGCCGAGATCCCAGCTGCCGCCCCACGGGTTGTTGAGCACGTACAGGTTGCCGGCCGTGTCCTTGCCGATGCCGGCCACGCGGGTGAAGCGCTGCGCGCCGACTTGCCCCTTGGTGCCGGTCGTCGTGTCGAGATAGCCGCCGCGCACGCCGAACGTGCCGGCCAGCGCGGGCCGGCCCGCGACGGTATAGCGCTTGATGTTCATGTCGGGGCCTTCGTCGCCGACCATCAGCTGCCCCGTCGCCGCATCGAAACAGAGCGCAGACGGCTGCGACCCGGCGGCCAGCCGGATCGTGTTCAGCAGCGCACCGGCCGGGCTGAATTCGACGACCGCGCCCGCGCTCTTCTGCGCGACCCAGACGTTGCCCGCACCGTCGACGGCGAGCGCGCCCGGCGCCGATACGCCGATGTCACGCTGCCACACGCCGTCGGTCGTAAACACCCGCACGCGATTGCCGTAGAAGTCGCTCGCATAGAGCAGCGAGCCGGCCGTGGCGAGCCCGGTGACGACGTCGATGCGCGGCTGGTTGGTCGCCGCCGTGACCTGAATCATCTTGTCGCGGAACCGCGTCGCGCGGTTGTAGCGCCCGACCGCGCCGCTGCCGTATCCGTTGCCGGGCTGCAGCGCGACGAACAGCGACGTCGCGTTGCCCGTGATCGCGCTGCCCTGGAATTCGGAATGCGTGCCGATCGAGCCGGCGCTCTTGCCGTTCTGGTAGATCGCGACGCCGCCCTCGTCCTCGTCCCACATCGACGCGGTGTAGATCACGCCTTCGGGCGCGACCCACATCGAACGCGCGACGTTGCCGACGTGCGCGGCGAGCGTGCCGTACGTGTTCGCCAGCCAGTCGGTGGTGTTGCTCGCGTATCCGGCCGGCGCAATCGAGGCGATCGCGGCGGCGAGCAGCACGGCCTGAATCGGTTTTCCGGCGACCATGGCTGATGCTCTCCTGAATGGTGGAATCATTCACATGAGGGGGCGGCCGGATGGTTTGAAATCGGCAGTGCGTAAATACTGCCGCTTAAATCATCCGGTGCAGTCGGTATTACATCGCGCGCGCATTCGATAATCGGCTGCAGCGAGAATAGCGTTATATAAATCGAAAAAAATTGCGGACCGATGGCGCAGACGGCGCACGCGATTGCGCGAGAGTGAATGACCACTTACGCGCGTACTTTGATATCGAGGAAATCCGGCGTTCGCCGACGGGAATATCACCGCGGGTTCGAATGCGGCGGATCGGGAATGGGGAGGTTTTTCGGCGGATCGGGAAAATCGCCGGAGGCAGGTAAAAGAACGACTGCTGGCGGGTATTGCCGGCAGGTATTGCCGGCAGATATTGCACCGGCCTGTATCCAGGTCAAATCCAGGCCGGTGCAGATCATTTCATTTGAAACGGGGAAATCACGCGGACGTTGCCGTCTCCCGCACTTCCGCCTGCCTGATCTCGCCGCCGCCGTCCGGATCCGTGTCGTCGCGCGAATCGCCGAGCTGGCCTTCCCACTTCGCGACCACCGCAGCCGCGATCGAGTTGCCGACCGCGTTGGTGGCCGAGCGCCCCATGTCGAGGAACATGTCGACGCCCATGATCAGCAGCAGTCCGGCTTCCGGCAGATGGAACTGGCCGAGCGTCGCCGCGATCACGACGAGCGATGCGCGCGGCACGCCCGCCATCCCCTTCGACGTCACCATCAGCATCAACAGCATCGTGATCTGCGTGCCGAGCGGCAGGTCGATGCCGTACACCTGCGAGATGAACAGCACCGCGAACGTGCAGTACATCATCGAGCCGTCGAGGTTGAACGAGTATCCGATCGGCAGCACGAAGCTCGAGATCCTGCGATTCACGCCGAACCGGTCGAGCGCGTCGAGCAGCTTCGGATACGCGGCTTCCGAGCTCGCCGTCGCGAACGACAGCAGGAACGGCTCGCGGATCAGGCGGATCAGCGTGAACGCGCGCTTGCCGAGGAACGCCACGCCAGCGAGCGTCAGCACGCCCCACAGCAGCGCCAGCGCCAGGTAGAAGCTCGCCATGAACTTCGCGAACGTGAGCAGGATGCCGAGCCCTTCCGTCGTGATCGTCGACGCCAGCGCCGCGAACACCGCGACCGGCGCGAACCACATCACCGCGCCCGTCACCTTGAGCATGACCTGTGCAAGATCGTCGATCACGCCGGTCAGGCGCTTGCCGGCGTCGCCGAGCGCGGACAGCGCGGTACCGAAGAAGATCGAGAACACGACGATCTGCAGGATCTCGTTGTTCGCCATCGCCTCGGCGATCGATTTCGGCACCAGGTGGACGACGAAATCCTTCAGCGTGAATGCGCCCGTCTTCAGGTTCAGCGCCGCATCGGCGGCCGGCAGCGGCAGGCTCAGGTGACTGCCCGGCTTCAGGATCGTCGCGGTGATCAGGCCGAGCAGCAGCGACGTGAACGACGCGATGAAGAACCAGCCGAACGCCTTCACACCGACGCGGCCGACCGACCCGCTGTCGCCCATCTGCGCGATGCCGACCGTCAGCGTCGCGAAGACCAGCGGCGCGATGATCATCTTGATCAGGCGCAGGAACACGTCGGACAGCAGCGACACGTAGCCGGCGACTTCCCTGGCCATTTTCGGGTCGGGAAACGCGCTATGACAGGCGTAGCCCACGGCAATGCCAAGCACCATCGCGATGACGATGTACTTGGTGATGTTGTGCTTCTTCTTCATTAGCAATCCAAATTACAGAACGGGTGTTTCCAACGGCAGGTCGATCGCCGGCATTGAAACGGGGATGGAATTCCGCGAGCGCGGTGCGCGCCGTTTTCGAATGCCGGAGCCCGTCCGTGGGCATGGCCACGGCGAACAGGGGGGGCATTCTATCGCAAACGCCGGACAATCTTTCAAATCTGAAAGCTAAGGGCGGAACGCGACGCGCGGAACTAGGCGGAGTGGGCCTTCGCCGGTCTGGGGCTTCGGGCTTCGGGCTTCGGGCCTCGGGCTTCAGGCTTCAGGCTTCGGGCCTCAGGCTTCAGGCTTCGGGCCTCGGGCCTCGGGCGTCAGGCTTCGGGCACCTGCGCGCCCGCCCGTCAGTTCGGCCTTGCGCGGGGCGTCGGCGAGCCCGCGGCGTGACGCATCACGCCGGCGACGTGCCGGGTCGCGGCATGAACCGGCACAGGCACAGCGGCACCACGACCAGCGCCGCGCCGGCGAGAAACGTGGCCGACGCGCCGAAACGCGCCCACAGCGCGCCGGCGATGCTGCTCGCGAGCAGCATGCAGATGCCGCTCACCAGGTTGAACATGCCGAACGCGGTCCCGCGCAGCGTGGCCGGCGAGGTTTCCGACACCATCGCGGCGAGGATGCCCTGCGTGAAGCCCATGTGCAGCCCCCACACGGCCACGCCGGCGAACATCGAGAGCGTCGACGTGCCGATGCCGAGCAGCAGGTCGGCCGCGATCAGCAGCACCATGCCGGCCGCGAGCAGTACGCGGCGATCGAGCCGGTCCGACAAAATGCCGACCGGCCAGGCGGACGCCGAATAAGCGACGCTCATCGCGACCATCACGCCCGGAATCCACGCCGCATCGAGCCCAGTCTGCTGCGCACGCAGCACCAGGAATGCCTCGCTGAAGCGCGCGAGCGTAAACGTCGCGCCGGCCGCGACGACGAACCAGTAACCGCGGGGAAACTCGCGCAGCGCGTTCCAGCGCAACGGCGAGCGAAAGCGCCGGTCCGGTTTCGACTGCTCGGGCTCACGTACGCCGAAGACGATCAATGCGATCGCGACGAAGGCCGGCACCACGGCGAACCACAGCACGGTTCGGATGCGGTCCTCGAACCCGAGCATCAGCACGATCGCGAGCATCGGCCCGAGAAACGCGCCCACGGTATCCATCGACTGACGCAGGCCGAAGCAGGCGCCGCGGATTTCGGGCGGTGCGACGTCGGCCACGAGCGCGTCGCGCGGCGCGCCGCGTATTCCCTTGCCGACGCGGTCGAGCAGACGGGCCGTCACGACCACGGCCGGCGTGGACGCCAGCGGAAACAACGGCTTGGTCAGCGCCGCGAGGCCATAGCCGATCAGCAGCAGCCCCTTGCGGCGCCCGAGCCAGTCGCTGATCGCGCCGGAGAACACCTTGACGATCATCGCCGTCGCTTCGGCCGCCCCTTCGAGCACGCCGAGCGCGGCGACGCTCATGCCCATCGTCGACACCAGATAGATCGGCAACAGCGCATGGATCAGTTCGGACGACAGGTCCATGAAGAGGCTCACGAGGCCCAGGGCCCACACGGTCCGTGGAATCGCAGGCTTGCCGGCAATCGGGGTTGGAGCGCTCATGATCGGTCTGCATCGAGGTTGCGGGCGGTGCGACTTGCCACGGGGTTCCCTGTCCCGACAGGACAGGCGCGCCGCGGCGCGGGAACACGTCAGCGCCGGTAATCGGCACACCGCGCGGCAGGACTCGCGTGACGGTGCCGATTGCCGGCCGTCCGCCACCTCGACACGCGGCGCGGCCGCTGCCCGTTCCGTCAGGCCGCGCACGCCGGCAGTATCCGACCGCTTCGTGACACCGACCGTGACGAGATGCCACGGCCGCCGGAAGATTTCAGGATACAGCGCGCCATGCCAGACCGGCACGCGCGCCGCCCCGCCGGTCACCACCTCGTAGTCGGATCGACAGAGTCGCAACACCGAACGGTTCGATGACCGTGCCGGATCAATCCCGACGAACCTCCCCGCGCGACGCGCCCCGCTGGCGCTTCAGTCGCCGTCATTGCCTGGCCGCACGCCGTGCTCGTCCGGATCCGGCACGAACGCATCCTTCGGCGTCAGCAAACATCAGACAAAAACAAGAATCCCGGTTATCGCGCAACGCTTGTTGACCCTTACTTCCTTTCAAATGATAATGCGTCGCGTTTCGAGATTACGAATCATTACACATGGCAGGTTGGGAAATGAAACACGTGTTGCACCCGGCGCGACGGGCCATTCTGGCCGCCATCGCGTGCCAGCCGATCATGGTCGGCGCGGCCTTCGCACAGGAAAACGCAAGTGCACCGACCAGCACGGCCACCGACGTGTTGCCGGCGGTATCGGTGAACGCCAGCGCGCTCCGCGATCCGGGCGAAGGCTACAACCCGACGAATGCGGTCAGCGCCACCAGGATCGACGCGCCGCTGCGCGATATCCCGCAGACGGTGAACGTGGTCACGGCCGAAGTGATGCGCGACCAGCATGCGAACTCGCTGCAGGACGTGCTGAAGAACGTCGCGGGCGTCGGGTTCTCGACCGGCGACGGTCAGCGCGACCAGGTCACCATTCGCGGCTTCTCCGCGATTGCCGACCAGTTCGTCGACGGCATTCGCGACGATGCCCTGTATTTCCGGGATCTCTCGAACGTCGACCGGGTGGAAGTGGTCAAGGGCCCGGCTGCCGTTCTTTACGGCCGCGGATCGTCAGGTGGACTGATCAATCGCGTGACGAAAAAACCCGGGATCGACGTGACCAACTTCGGGATCAGCTACGGTTCGTGGGCCGATCGCCGAGTTGAAGCCGACGTCGGGCGCGTCCTCGCGAACGGCGCGGCCGCCTTCCGGATCACCGGGGCACACGAGGAAGCGAAGAGCTATCGCTCGCAACAGTTCCTGAATCGCACGGCGGTCGCGCCGTCGTTCGAGTTTCGCATCGCGCCGAAGACGACCGTCCTGCTGCAGGCGGACTACCTCGAAGATCGTCGCGTGACGGACTTCGGCATTCCGGCCTATCACGGACGACCGGTCGACGTGCCGGCATCCGCGTATTACGGCGCGGCGAACGCCGGCGACGTGGACTATACGCGATCGCGGGTCTATTCGAGTACCGCGACGATCAAGCACGAGTTCAACGACCAATGGTCGATCCGGAACGCCACCCGCTACTATCACTACTCGCTCGACCGGAACAACACGCTGGTCGGCAGCGTCAACGAGGCGGCGCGGACGTTCACGCTGAATCACGGCAACGTCTATCGCGAGGAACACGGCTGGTTCAACCAGACCGATCTCACGCAGAAGGCCACGTTGTTCGGCATGAAGCACGAATTGCTGTACGGGATGGAATTCGGCCAGCAGAACAAGGATCTCGTCAGCTACTCGGCGCCCGTCACCGGCGCGAACGGCAAGCCGATGAATTTCGACCTGTTCGCGCCCGCCCTTCCGACGCTGCCGCTGCACACGTCGACCACGCCGACGGCCAACAACCTCGGCATCTTCAAGACCCTCGGGTTCTACACGCAGGACCTGATCAGCTTCAACGAGCAGTGGAAGGCGCTGCTCGGCATCCGCTACGATCGCTTCGAGCAGGAGACGCTCGACCGCCGTCCGAAGCAGCCGGGCCTGTCGCGCACCGATACGGCGTGGAGCCCGCGCGTGGGTCTCGTCTGGCAGCCCACCCGAACGCAGTCGTACTACGTGTCGTGGAGCCGCTCGTTCCAGCCTTCCGGCGAAGCGTTCTCGCTGGCGGCCAACAATGCCGAACTCGCTCCGGAAACCACGACCAACACCGAGATCGGCGCGAAGTACGACTGGCTCGGCGGCAAGGCCACCACGACGATCTCGGTGTTCCGGCTGGACCGCAGCAACATCAAGGTCGCCAATGCAAGCAACACGGCGCTGATTCCGATCGGCGAGCAACGGACCGACGGCGTGGAACTCAGCGGGGCGGCGGAACTCGGCCACGGCTGGCGCGTGCTCGCGGGCTATGCCTACCTGGATGCCACCGTCACCCAGTCGACGGCCGCGTTGCAGGGCAAGCGCGCTACCCTGACCCCGCGCCACTCCGGCAACCTGTGGCTCACCAAGAATCTCGGCAGCGGCTTCGGCGTTGGAGGCGGCCTGAACCTCGTCGGCGCGCGCATGGCCGATCCGCAGAACACGGTGACGCTGCCGGGTTACGTGACGGCCGACATGATGGCCTGGTATGCGCACGGGCCGATGTCGCTCCAGTTGAACCTCTACAACCTGTTCAACAAGGGCTACATCGTGTCGGCCCACGGCTCGAACCCGAACCTCAACATGCCGGGGGCGCCGCGCAGCGTCATGGCGACGTTGCGATACGAGATGTAGAAGCGGCGCAGTCCCGACGAGGCGTGCCGGGCGGATCGACGACCGTCTCCGACCGCCGCCTCGGCAATACCGGATCACGAGCGTCCTGATCCGCGTGACGGCACGCGGACGTGCGTACATCGTCCGGCAAACGCGTTCGTCGGGAATGCACCGGCGTGGCGGGGCCGGTTGAAGCAAGCGACGCGGTCGGCACGCGCATCGCCCCGATCCTTCGTCCCGTCCGCCGCGCGTTCAATCTGCTGCAGCCGTACGCGCGACTTCGAGCATACCTCGACTTCAAGCCCGCGTCAGCTTCGCATGCCGCCGCGCGCGGTCGTTCACGATCTGATGGCGCCGGTGATCCGTCATCTTCTTCCAGTCGCGCGCTTCGTCGCGCGTTCGCAGGCATGCCACGCAATAGCCGGTGCGACCGTCGAACGAACACACGTCGACGCAAGGGGACTTGACCGCCATGCTCATCGCCCTCGCGTCGCGGGCACGACTTCGACGGTCACGTGCGACAGGTTCCTGAACCGCTGCAGCACGTCGTGATAGAAGCGCGCATCGCGCTGCGGATCGTCCGTCACCACCGACACGACCGCGCTCATGTGTCCCGGCCCGAGCCGCCACACATGCAGGTCGCCGACCCGGTCGCCCGTGCCTTCGATCGCACCGCGCACGTTGTCCGTCAGGCGGCGATCCGAATTCATGTCGAGCAGGATCCCGCCCGTATCGCGCATCAGGCCGTACGACCAGTTCGCGATCACCAGCGCGCCGATGATGCCGGCCAGCGGATCCATCCAGACCCAGCCGAACGCCCGCGCGAGCAGCAGCCCGACGATCGTCAGGACGGAGACGGCCGCGTCGGCGATCACGTGGATGTACGCGGAGCGCATGTTGTGATCGCGCGCCGCCACCGCGGACGTGCCGTGGTCGTGCTCCTCGAACGCCAGTTCGTGCTCGCGGCCGTTCAGCCGGACGATCGCGTTGAATTCATGCGGTTCGGGAATGGCTTCTGTCGACTCCAGATAGCCGCCGCGACTTTGCATCGCGAACACCTGACGGCTGCCGTCCGGGCGGATCGTCGTCACCGACACCGCGCTCGCATCGACGAGCTTCGTCTCGTGCGTCGCAGGCGCGACGCGGAACACCGGCGGAACGCCCTCCTCGAACACCGACACGACGAATACGCCCTGCTGATCGAAGATCTGGTGCGCTTCCGCTTCGTGGTCGTGCGCGTGATCGTCGTGATCGTCATGACCATGCCCGTGATGATGACCGTGATGATGACCATGACCGTGGCCATGATGGTCGCCGCTCAGCAGCCACACGCTCGCGATGTTGACGAGCAAGCCGGCCACCGCGATCGGAATCGCCTCGCCGAAATGAATCGGGACCGGCGCGAGCAGGCGTGCGACCGCCTCGTACCCGATCAGCAGCGCGATCATTGCGAGCACGATCGCGCTCGTGAAACCCGCGAGATCGCCGAGCTTGCCCGTGCCGAACACGAAGCGCGGGTCGCGCGCATGCTTGCGCGCATAGGTATAGGCGAGCGCGGCGATCAGCATCGCGCCCGCGTGCGTCGACATGTGCAGGCCGTCCGCGACCAGTGCCAGCGAACCGAACAGGGACCCGCCGACAATCTCCGCCACCATCATCGCCGCGCACAGCGCGATGACCATCCAGGTCCGGCGTTCGTTCTGCTCGTGCGCGGCGCCGAGAAAGATGTGGTCGTGCCCTGCGCCGAAGGCGTCATTGCTGAAGCTGTTCATTCCGCCTCCGGTTACTTGAAGTAGCTGTGCACGACTTCGATCAGCTGTTCGGTCGCGCTGCCTTCGTCGTCGTGACCTTCGGCGTCGACCAGATGGCTGCGGATGTGATCCTCGAGCACGACCGCGAGCAGGCCGTTCATTGCGCCGCGACCGCTCGTGATGAGGCGGAGGATTTCGTTGCAACCGCGCTCGTCCTCGAGCGCGCGTTCGATCGCTTCGACCTGCCCTTTGATCCGGCGGACACGGTTCAGCAGCTTCTGCTTTTCCTGGATGGTGTGGCTCATGGTGATCCCTTCATATACCGGGGGGGACTATATATCAAATCACGTTTCCATATAGGGGGAGGGGGTATTTTCCGGAAAAAACCAGACAAATGACGCGCGCCTCGCCGGCCGCCCCGCCGCCAGTCACCGCAGCCGCCGCCAAAGTTAACTTGTAGAAGTCGTAACGTGTGAGTAGCATTTGCTACATGAATTCACTCACGACATGGTCGCTCCTCGTGCTGACCCTTCCCACGCAGAACGCGACGGCGCGCATGCGGTTCTGGCGCGCGCTCAAGGCGAAAGGCTGCGCGGTGCTGCGCGACGGCGTCTACCTGCTGCCCCAGTCGGAAGCGCATGAACGGATGCTGCGCGAGCTCGCGGACGCGATTGCCGACAGCGGCGGCAGCGCTCACCTGTTGCGCGCGCCGAGTCTCGATGCGTCGCAGGAGCGGGAATTCCGCGCGCTCTTCGATCGCGGGGAAGACGACGCCGCCTTTATCCAGGCCCTTGCGGCCGCCCGCAAGACCCTCGCCGGACAGTCGGCCTCGGAACTGACGCGCTTGCTGCGCCGCATGCGCAAGGATTTCGACGCCATCCGTGCGATCGACTATTTCCCGGGCGACTCGGCCACCCGCGCCGAAGTCGCGCTGCAGGATTTCGTCGCGCTGGTCGACACCGTGCTGTCGCCGGGCGAACCGCACGCCGCGGACCGCGCGATCCGGCCGCTGGCGATCGGCGAATTTCAGGGCCGCACCTGGGCGACGCGGCAGCGAATGTGGGTCGATCGCGTCGCCAGTGCCTGGCTGATCCGCCGCTTCATCGACGCACGCGCCCGCTTCGTCTGGCTCGCGTCGCCGGCGGATTGCCCGGCCGACGCGCTGGGCTTCGATTTCGACGGCGCGACGTTTACGCATGTCGGCGAGCGCGTGACGTTCGAGGTGCTGCTGGCGAGTTTCGGGCTCGACAACGACCCCGCGCTGATGCGGCTCGGCGAAATCGTGCATGCGCTCGACGTGGGCGGCCCCGCGGCGCCCGAAGCGATCGGCTTCGAGGCCGTGATGGCCGGCACGCGCCAGCAGGCAGAGAACGACGACCGGTTGCTCGAGCAGATGGGCGCCGTGCTCGACGCCCTGTACGCACACTTCACGTCGAATGGCAAAAACCAAACCGCGGCCAGATCATGACCACCTCCATCGCCACCACCGAACCGACCTACTCGCTTGGCCAGCTGGTCGCCTACATGCTGCGTCTCGGCACGTTCGGCTTCGGCGGGCCGGTCGCGCTCGCAGGCTACATGCGTCGAGACCTGGTCGAACGTCGCGGCTGGATCACGGAAGCCGACTACAAGGAAGGGCTCACGCTGGCCCAGCTCGCACCGGGGCCGATGGCGGCCCAGCTCGCGATCTATCTGGGCTTCGTGCACTACCGCCTGCTCGGCGCGACGCTCGTCGGCTTCGCGTTCGTGCTGCCGTCGTTCCTGATGGTGGTTGCGCTCGGCTTCGCGTACTCACATTTCGGCGGGCTGTCCTGGATGCAGGCCGTCTTCTACGGCGTCGGCGCCGCGGTGGTCGGCATCATCGCGATGAGCGCCTACAAGCTCACGACGAAAACCGTCGGCCACGACAAGCTGCTCTGGGCGATCTTCGTCACGCTTGCCGCCGTGACCTTCATCACGGAATCGGAAATCGCGTGGCTGTTCGTGGTCGCGGGCCTGGTCGGCTGGCTGTGGCGTGCCCCGCCCAAGTGGCTGCAGCGCGGCGGGCTGAACGCGGTTGCCGCCGCCAACCTGCCGGCAGCCAGCGGCATATTGAGCGGCATCGACCTGCCGCAGCTCGTTCAGATCGGCGCGTTCTTCATGAAGGCCGGCGCGTTCGTGTTCGGCTCCGGGCTGGCGATCGTGCCGTTCCTTTATGGCGGCGTCGTCACCGAACATCACTGGCTGAACGACAAGCAGTTCGTGGATGCCGTGGCGGTCGCGATGATCACGCCCGGCCCGGTCGTGATCACGGTCGGCTTCATCGGGTATCTGGTGGCGGGCTTCCCGGGCGCACTCGTCGCCGCACTCGGCACGTTCCTGCCTTGCTATCTGTTCACCGTCATTCCCGCGCCGTACGTGAAGAAGTACGGGCACCGTCCGGGCGTCAAGGCGTTCGTCGACGGCATCACCGCCGCCGCCGTCGGGGCGATCACCGGCTCCGTCCTAGTCATCGCGAAACGCTCGATTGTCGACCTGCCGACCGCACTGCTCGCGATCGCGACCGTGCTGCTGCTGTGGCGTTTCAAGAAGTTGCAGGAGCCGGTCGTCGTCACGGCTGCCGCGCTCGTCGGGCTCGTGGCCTACCCGCTGCTCCATCATTGAGCCGCATTGCCGGGAGGCGGCCGTGACGCATCGGACGACGTTCGTCCGCCATACAGGAGGCGTGCCGTGAAATGGATTACGCGCGAACGGCCGAAGGTCGACCGCATCGCATGTCCGTGGCTGATTGCGCGGTTCATCGACGATGCGCCGGAATTTCTCTACGTCCCGGGTCCGGACGTCCTGCGACTGGCGGACGAAACGGGCGCGGTGCCCTACGACGTGCCGGGCGTCGAGCTGGGCCACCACGGTGAACGCTGCAGCTTCGATGCGTTTCTCGACCGCTACCGGCTCGACGCCCCGGCGCTGCTCAAGCTCGCCGCGATCGTGCGCGGCGCCGATACCGGACGGCTCGATCTCGCGCCGGAATCGGCCGGGCTGTACGCGATCTCGATCGGCCTGTCCGGACACTTCGCCGACGATCACGAGCAACTGCGGCACGGCATGGTGATGTACGACGCGCTCTACGCGTGGTGCCGGCGTGATGCACGTCCCTAGCAGCCGCCGCGCGTCGACGCTCGCCAGCCGGATGCTGCCGGCGGGCGCGGACAAGGCCGCATGGCTGATCCTCGCCAGCCGCGGCATGCGCGGTTTCTGCGATGGCTTCATTGCCGTGCTGCTGCCCGCGTATCTGCTGTCGCTCGGGCTGTCGCAACTGGATGTCGGCCTGATCGGCACCACGACGTTGACGGGTTCCGCGATCGCGACGATCGCGGTCGGCATGCTCGCGAGCCGCTTCACGCAGCGCCGCATGCTGACGCTCGCGGCGGCACTGATGGCGGCGACGGGCATCGGCTTCGCGAGCGTCTCCACGTGGTGGCCGCTGTTCGTCATCGCCTTCGCCGGCACGCTCAATCCGAGTTCCGGCGACGTCAGCGTGTTTCTGCCGCTCGAACAGTCGCGCCTGGCGCAAGCCGCCGACGGCGACGCTCGCACGGCGCTGTTCGCCCGCTACAGCCTCGTCGGGGCCGTATCGGCAGCGTTCGGATCCCTCGCGGCAGGCCTGCCGATCGCGGTTGCGTCACATACCGGAATCTCGACGCTGGGCGCGATGCGCGGCATGTTTCTGGTCTATGCGGCCACCGGTGTCGTCGTCTGCATGCTGTATCGGCGGCTGCCGCGCCAGGCAGTTCGCGCGGCGCAGGCAGCGCCCCCGCTCGGCCCGTCACGCCCGATCGTCGTGCGGCTGGCAATGCTGTTCAGCGTCGACGCATTCGCGGGCGGTCTCGTCGTCAACTCGCTGCTGTCGCTGTGGTTGATGCAGCGCTTCGGGCTCTCGATCGCGGCTGCCGGCCAGTTCTTCTTCTGGGCGGGCCTGCTGTCGGCCGGCTCGCAGCTCGCGGCCGCGCCGCTGTCGCGCAGGATCGGCCTGCTGAACACGATGGTGTTCACGCATATTCCGTCGAGCGTCTGCCTGATCGGCGCCGCGCTCGCGCCGTCGTTGCCGCTGACGTTGACGCTGTTGCTGATGCGAAGCGCGCTGTCGCAAATGGATGTCCCGACCCGAACCGCCTATGTGATGGCGGTCGTCACGCCGGCGGAGCGACCGGCAGCGGCCAGCTTTACATCCGTCCCGCGCAGCCTCGCGGCCGCTGTCGCGCCGACCTTGGCCGGCGGCCTGTTCGGTCTCGGCTGGCTCGGTGCGCCGCTGGTCGCATGCGGCGCGCTGAAGATCGCGTACGACCTTTCGCTGCTCGCAGCGTTTCGCCACGTCGAACCGGACGACGGCCGGGCACGGTAAGCGCGGCCACCGTCGAACAGCGAACGAGCGGGGAACCGTGCAAAGCGATGCCGCCGCGCCAATGCGGTGGCGGCCGTCGCGGGAGGCAATCATGAAGGATCCTGGACGCTGGCGCTACGGCCTGCCGCTGCTCGTCGCGCTATTAGGCGGGCTCGGCACGTCGGGCCTGCCGATTCACCGGGTCTTCGCCGCGGGCGAAGACGCCTCGACCGGCGCCCTGCCGCTGAAGCATGTCGCGGACATCGCGTTGCCGGGCCGCGCGACACGACTCGACTACGCAAGCCTGGACCCGAGCCGCAACCTGCTCTTCATCGCTCACCTCGGCGACGGCGAAGTGATCGCTTTCGATACGCATGCATCGCGCGTGACCGCCCGGATCGCAGGCGTATCGTCGGTACATGGCGTGCTTGCCGTGCCGGCGCTGTCGCGCATCTACGCGTCTGCGACCGGCTCCGACGAGATCGTCGCGATCGACGCCGCGACGCTGAAAATCGTCGCGCGCATGCCGGGCGGGCATTATCCCGACGGCATGGCCTATGCGGCCGACCTGCACAAGCTGTACGTATCCGACGAATACGGAAAAACGGAGACGGTCATCGATGTCCGGAGCAACCGGCGCGTCGCGACGATCCCGCTCGACGGCGAAGCCGGCAACACGCAGTACGACCCGGTTTCCCGACACATCTTCGTGAACGTCCAGACGCGGCGCCAGCTCGTCGAAATCGATCCGGCGACGGACCGTGTCGTCGACCGGTTCGACTTGCCGGGTGCGAAAGGCAATCACGGATTGCTGATCGAGCCGCGCGCCGGCCTCGCCTTCATCGCGTGCGAGGACAACGACGCGCTCCTCGTCTTCGATATGCGCGCACGGCACGTCGTCCGCACGTTCGACCTCGGCGGCGGCCCGGATGTGCTGGCGTTCGATTCGGCGTCGGACGTGCTCTATGTTGCGGGTGAAGCCGGCATCGTTTCGATGTTCAGCGTCCGGGGCCGGAGCGTTGCCAAGATCGGCGAAGGCCGGCTCGGGCCGAACGCGCACGTCGTCGCTGTCGATCCGGGCACGCATCGCTCGTATTTCCCGCTGAAGGATGTCGGCGGCCGGCCGGTGCTGCGCGTGATGGAAGCCGCGAGCGCGGCAAAGCCGGCCAGCCCGGTGCCGCCGGGTGCAGGAACGTAACGGGCGAGCATGATCGGCGGCATCCGTCGTCGCGCAGTATCTCGTCCGGTTCGATTTGACACGATCGGCAGCCTGTCGGTTGTCGGCGCCGCCGCGCGTCAGGCCGAACCGATTCTCGCCGGCACGCCGCCCACGATCCGGTCGCGGCGTTCTCCGTCGAACGAAAACACGTCGCGCTCGGCCAGGCCGATCGTTGCCCGCCGGCGGGACGACGCATCGCCCCGCCGGCCAATGCTCGCCGGACGCATTCGCCCGGCTGCCTGTTACCGGTCGTACTCGAAGGCCTCGGTGAAGAGCGTGTCGACCGGGTCGGACCAGCTCAAGTTCACGAACGAGAAGTCCGCGCTGCCCGTCCAGCCGGCCACCGACGGGAACGCGACGCCCTGGTCGCCCGGCACGTTGAGCGTGACCGAGGCGCCCGGCTGGACCGGCGACGCCGATGCCGAACCGTTGACGAACGTCGCCGCCGGCTGCCCGGCCGCGGTTGCGCGAATCTGCACGTTGCCGCGTTTGACGAACGGCAGACCCGATTTCGACGTCCAGCCCAGCGGGAAGGTCGCGCCGCCCGCGAACGTGTTGGCGGAGCCCGGCGTCAGCTTGTCGCGCGTGGACTGCGCCAGATCGTGCCACGCGTACTGGCGCAGCGCGTCGGGCGACGGCGACGGCGTACGCAGCCGGACCGTGTAGTGCCGGGCCGGCGTCGACGTGTTGCCGTTCTGGTAGATGTCGATCGTATAGGCGCTGAACGGCTTGATGTCGGCCAGCTCCGCGGTGCTCAGTTGCGGCTTCGCCCATGCGGTATTGTTGCGCGGCGCGTCGCCGGGCCACGTGAACAGGCCCTGGTTGGCCGGATCCTGCGCGACGCCGGCCAGACGGAAGTTGTTGCGGCACTGCGGGTTCTTCGCCAGTGCGGCGAGTTGCGCCGGCGTCTGCCCGCTTGCGATCTGCGCGCGGATGTTCAGCGTGTCGCAGGTCCCGCTCGACGGCTGGAGAAACACGCCGTTGCGCAAGCCGGGGCCGTTGACGATCGCGAAGTCCACCGCGGTGCCGGCCGCGTCGACGGCACCCACCTGCAGGTTGAGCGAATCGACGAACGCGTTGGTCCCCGTCGACGGATTGGCCGGATTCAGCCAGTCCCACTTCTGTGCGTTCGCATTGACCTTGCTCAGCACCGCGCGCTGATTGCCGACCACGCGCCAGCCGGTATCGCCGTTCGCGAGACTGCCCGCCCGCACCGCGAGCTGTACATGCTGCTGCATGCCGTCGCGAATCCCGTCGCTGCGCGTCCACGCGAGCTTGACCCACATCGTGTCGCTGGCAACGACGCGGATGACTTCCGGCAGGCTGAAACTCGCGTTGTTCATCGCATCGTCGGCCACGATGCCCGGCGTGCCGCCTGCCGGCGCGCCGAACTCCTGGTCGACCGACATCCCGTTGTTGAGGTACGCGGAAGGCACGCCTGCATTCAGCGCGCCGGACGCGACGTCGTCGACGAAGATCCGGCCGCATGCCGATACGCTGCCGCCCGTGCGCGCAGCGCCGGTCGAACCGGCGAAGCACTGGTTGAGCGCGCTCTGCAATGCCGCCAGATCGCTGGCGCTCGGCAGGTTCGACACCACCGCGCCATTGATGGTCGCGGCGGCCGGCAGGCTGGCCTTGTCGCTCGCCTGCGGCGCGACGCCGGGCGCGAGCTGAAGCTGCACCGGCGTATCGCTGGACGCGCCCGCCACCGAGCTGATCTGGACGCCGCCATCCGGCAGGACGTTGATCTTGATCTGGTCGAGCAGCCGGTCGAGACCCGGCGCGCCCGCCGTCAACGGGCCGGAAATCAGGTCGACGCCCGCATTGCCGGTGGCGGCCAGCAGGTCGGCCAGCGCCGACGAATAGGCTTGCACCGTGCTGGCGACGGCCTGGGCCGTGACCTTGCTTTGCAGCAAACCGGTGTCGGCCAGCAGCTTGGTCGGGTTGTCGCCGACGATCGTGGCGGCGATCGCGTTCGTGATCGGCGTGATGTTGATCGTCTGCGTGCCGGCCGTGGCGCTGAGCGCGATCAGCGTGGCCTGCGAGTCGGCGACGTTGCCGTATGCGGACAACGCGAAAGGCGCGCTCAGGCCGGTCACCGTGCATTGAAACGCGCCGGTGGACGCATCGGCCGGGCAGTCGACCGCTTTGCCGGTCGCATCGACCAGTTTCACGGTGGCGGCCTGCATCGCGGCGCCGGCGGCCGCGACCCCGCTGACCGTCTGCGCGGCGGGCGGTGCGGGTGGCGAGGAGGAATCGCTGCCGCCGCCACAAGCCGACAGGACAAGCACTGCAATACCGGATACGACAGGTGTGAGTTTCATTGCGTTTCCCCCGAGCCCCTTCTGGTTGATGCGTGTCACATACATTGCGCGTGCACGCTGAATGGCGAGGATTCTCGCAAAGACGATTTTCTCGATCATCATTCAGGTGGATGAAAATCGGGAAATAACAGGGCATGAAATGCAAATAACCTGTGTTAGCCTGAAAAAAATTCGGTATTCGAAGCAATATCGTCAGACAAAATCAGAATACGAAGATCGCGAAGCGACGGGGTGAACACATGCAACGAGACCAACTCATCGGGGACCTCTATGAGGCCGCGCTGCATCCGGACGGTTTTCTGGAAGTTTTTCACCGGGTATCCGAATCGCTCGGCGCAGACGTATTTCACATGTTCAGTTGGGACGTCGCGCGCAATGCCCCGAAATTCTCGATCTATTCGCCGCGCGCGGAATTCGACGAGATCATCGCGCTCTACGATCAGTATTACGGCGCGCTCGATCCGCGCCGCGGCTTCGTCGAAAACGCACCGCTCGGCGAATTCGTTTGTTGTCAGGATCATCTGACCGAGCGCGACGTCGAACGCAGCGAGTTCTTCCAGGACTATCAGATTCCGTCTGGATTTCGCTACCTGATGGGGATTCGCTTCGCGCGCCCCGGCAGCGACAACATTCTGCTCGGGTTACTGCGCGCGCACGGCCGCACACCCTATTCTTCAGAAGAACGCGCGACCCTGACCGGTATGGCCGGGCATCTGCAGCGCTCGATCAACCTGTGGCAAGACGCGCGAGTGCTGCATCGCGACGCCACGCTCGGCGCCGAACTGATGGAGGAGCTGGGCCTCGCCGTCTTTGCGCTGGACCGGCACGCGCGCGTCCAGTTCGTCAACCGGGCGGCCGAGTCGATGCTGCGCGCCACCACCTGCCTCAAGCTCGAGAACGGGCACCTGAGCGCGACGAGCGCGCCCCAGAACGAGGCGCTCAAGGCGGCGTTGGCGCGCGTCGCGAAGACCCGCAAGAGCGAGAGCCTTGCCCTGTCCGGCACGTTGGCCGCGGCGCACGAGATTTTTCTCGGCATCGCGGCATTGTCCGGACAGGCGCTCCATGCCACGTTCGGCGATGCGACGATACTGATCACGGTCAGGCGACGCAGCGGCGCCCCGCTCGTCGTCGCACAACAGCTGCGGCAATCGTTCGGCTTGTCGAGCGCCGAAGCCGCGGTCGCGGAAGCGTTGATCAGCGGCAAGACGCCCGACGAATGTGCGGCGAGCGCCGGCGTGTCGCTTGCGACGGTTCGCAGCCAGTTGCGTGCGATCTATGAAAAGACCCACTCGCGGAATCAGGCTGAAGCGGTCGGTCGGATGCTGTGGGTCCTACCGCAACACAAGCTCACGAATTGATACGTCGAAAACGGCGAGCGGGGCAGCGGTCAAAACGCTTTGGCATTTTTTAAGACGGGTGCACTTTGCCGGTCTCGGGAAAAGCGTCCGTTACGAAAATTCCCGGAAAAACCGTCTTTGGAAGATTCCGATCGCCGCCAGTGCATCTCGTGCAGAAAGTGGCGAGAGACAGCGCATGGGCGTGACGCTTGTCGGTGGAGGACATCCGCGTTCCTTGAGCAGGATCTTGGCTGAACCCGATGAGAATTCGTCGGAACTCGGTGGTGCTGCTCAATCATTGGCGGCTATACGATGGACGCGATACTTCCTCGTCCCATGCAATTTGCATGGTTCGTTAGCCCCGGCAAGTTTCACGGCCATTGTCGGGGCCCTTTTTGATTTCAGTTCCTGTCCCATTCGCTCGCCGACGCGGCCATGCCGACCTCCGATCGGCTGTCGCGGAGCGCGACGGCGAGACGGCTGGCGCACGACTGGATCGGCCCGCATCCAGCGTACGCTCCGCCGCGCCGCCGCCCTTGCTCCGGCCCGCCACACCAATCGACACGCAATGGAGGCACGAACAATGGCGAGCTATTCAATCGGAGGGGATATTCCCTTCCCGACATAGCAGGCAATCGCCTCCAGCATGCCGAGGTCGAGGTCTTGCACGCGGTCGGCACCGAAATAGGTCAGCCAGTTGTGCGCAAGCTCCGTCTGCGTTGTCGTGTGCCCGGTGGCGGCAAGGGCATACAGGTTTTCCAGTGCTGAACGCTGATCCATGTCTTCTCCGTGGATGCCGATGTTCGGAACGTTGCCGGCCGCTCTCGGTATCAGGACGCCGTCAGACGGCTTCCAGGGCGAGGGCGATGCCCTGACCGCCGCCAATGCACAAAGTCACGATGCCGCGCTTCACGCCATCACGACGCATCGAATGCGCAAGACGGGCCGTCAAGACGGCACCGGTCGCACCAATGGCATGACCGTGCGCGATCGCTCCGCCTTCGACATTCACCCGCTGCTCGTCGATGCCGAGTTCCCGAATGACCGCGATCGGCACGGCAGCAAAAGCCTCGTTGATCTCGAAACGCTCCACGTCGTTCAACGACCATCCGGCGCGCGCGAGCGCCATCTTGACTGCCGGCACGGGCCCGAGTCCGAACATGCCTGGCTCGACCGCACCCACGCCGTAGGAAACGAGCGTTGCGATCGGCTCGATTCCACGTGCCTCGGCATACTGTCGCTCCGCCACGACCATCGCCGCCGCACCGCTGTTCAATCCCGGCGCATTGCCGGCCGTGATGGTGCCGTCGGACCGGAACGCGGGTTTCAATTTGGCAAGCGACTCGATCGTCGTGTCCGGTCGCACCTGCTCGTCGCGCTCGAATCTGACGGGTTGTTTCCGCCCCTCGATATCGACCGCGACAAGCTCGGCGTCGAACGCCCCGCGCCCTTGAGCCTGCGCGAAGCGCTTCTGCGAACGTTCCGCCCAACGGTCCTGCTGCTCGCGCGTCATTCCCATCCTCGCAACGAGATCTTCCGTATGCCATCCGGAATGGCGGTTGGAAAACGCGTCGACGAGGCCGTCCGCGAGCATGCTGTCGACGATCTCGGCATTCCCCATGCGATGACCCCATCGACCACTTTCCAGCAGATACGGGGCACGGTCCATGTTTTCCATGCCACCCGCCACCGCGACCTCACCGAATCCAAGCCAGATTTCCTGGGCCGCACTCACGATGGCCTGAGCACCCGAGCCGCACACGCGATTCACCGTCAGCGCAGGCACGTCCACCGGAATGCCGCCCCCGACGGCTGCCTGACGCGCGGGATTCATCTTGTTGCCGGCCTGAATGACGTTGCCCATCACGACCGAAGCCAACGCTGCCGGATCGACCTTGCTGCGGCGGACCGCTTCGCGCACTGCGACTGCGCCCAGCGCCGTCGCGGCAACGTCCTTCAACGCACCGCCAAACGCCCCGATGGGCGTTCTTACAGGACTGCAGATCACTACTTGTCGAGCAACCATTTCAACACTCCATTCAAAGTTCAGTTCCGCGTGAACGGACGCCACCGTACCGGCGCGACCTGCCTGCCGAAAGGCATGCGACTACGCACTACGTGCCGGCGACCACCTCGCGACCCACGGGCTGCCTGCGTGCGGGGCAGGCACCGCAGGGATCGCGTCAGATCGACACCATTTCGAAATCTTCCTTGCCGACGCCGCACTCCGGACACTTCCATTTCGCGGGAATGTCTTCCCAGCGCGTACCCGGCGCAATGCCGTCGTCCGGCGCACCGTTTTCTTCCGAGTAAATCCAGCCGCACACCAGACACATCAATGTGCGCATCTCCGTTGCTGTCGTGCTCATCTCGCCAACTCTCCAAAATTCGACATCTGTCGCGTCACAAATTCGCGCACCTGCTCGCGTACCCTCGCATCCGACAGGATCCGCCCATGCCCCGTGCCCGGCGCCGGCCACAGGGTCGCGTCGGGCAGCCCCGCCACGACCCGCTGTGCCTCGCAGTACGGCACGACGGGATCGGCCGGATCGTGCACGACCAGCACCGGGACATCGAGCGACGCGCCGCGCGCGAGAATGTCCCAGTGGCTGACCGGCACGCCGTTGCGGAGCTGCAGCTCCGCATAGATGCGCTCGACCACCGGACGCGGGAACGCCATGTCGCGGCTCGCCCAGCGCTCCAGCACCTCGGTCAGCGCGCCCGTCGGCGCGAGCAGCACGATGCAGCGCAACGACGCACGGCGCGAGCGCTCCGCGAGCGCCGAGATCGCCGCGATCGACCCGAGCGAATGCGCGATCACCACTTGCGCGCCTTCGATCGCATCCAGCACCGCGCCCGTCGCCCGGGTGAACTGCGTCATCGTCGTATGCTTGCCCGGCGAACGGCCGTGCGCCGGTGCGTCGAACGTCGCCACCGAGAAGCCCAGCGCCTGCATCGGCTTCACGAAGCCCAGCATGCTGCTGCTGTCGGTGCCCCAGCCGTGCACGAGCAGCGCCCGCGCCGCGCCGCCCTCCCAGTAATACGCCCGGTCGAGGTCCGCATTGCCCTCGATCGGCGTCACCTTCGCGCCGAGCGGTACACGATCGCTGACAGGCAGCCCGTAGCCGCGCGTGAAGCCGAACGCGTCTGCCGCGCGCCGCCCCGCGGCGCGCGGCGCGAAGGTGTTCAGCAACCGGAACGCGCGACGGCCGAGCCGCACGCGCAACGATGGCGCCTTCGCCGTCCGCCGTATGATCGGCGAGACTTCGGTGTCCTTCACGCTCGCCATCACCGGCCCTCCGTCGCCGCGCGCGCGCCGACGGGCACTGCCTCCCGGGACAGGCTCCGGTAGTAGCCCGACTCGGTGTCGTAGAAGTGGCAGTGACGGATCACGTGCCACAGATCGCCGAACGTGAAGTCCTTTTCGCGGATCATCCCCGGAAACGCTTCCTTGAGCGCCGCCTGCGCCTTCGGCAGGTTGTAGAACGGCACGATCGGCGCGACGTGGTGCGCCGTGTGCACCGAAATGTTGTGAGTCATGAAGTGCAGCCACTTCGGATACCGGTAGTCGGTCGTCACCAGCAGGCGACTCGCGTTCGGCGTCCAGTGCTGCGAGGGCAGGAACGGGATGTCGTCCGACGTGTGGTGCATCAGCGTCGTGGCGCTGAACCACGCATGAATCATGAGCCATGGCGCGACGAAGTACAGGAACAGGCCCGTGATGCCGGTGAAGTAGATCAGCGCCGGGAAATAGAGCGCCGACACGATCGCCACGAAGCCGATCGAGCGCTTCACGTCGCGTCGCATCTCGCGCTTCGGATAGAAGCCGGGACGGAAGCCCGATTCCTTCCAGTAGCTCACCGTGCCCACCCAGAACAGCCACTTGCGGGTACCGGCGTACTCGAGGCGCTTGAGCAGCGACATGCGGTCGTAAAGCGGCGCGGGAATCGGCCGCCAGTCGGTGTCGAGCTCGAGGTTGTTGGTGTTCGCGTGGTGCAGGTTGTGCGTGTGGCGCCAGGCGTGGAACGGATACAGCAGCGGCAGAAGCGACAGGTGCCCGATCACCAGGTTGAACCGACGCGAGCGGGAGAACGAGTTGTGCCCGCAATCGTGCGCGATGCAATGCAATCCCCAGCCGCCCAGACCTGCGACGAGCCACAACGGAATGTAGAGCAGCCAGTGCGGCGCATACGCAATGCCGACGATCGCCCCGATGTACGCCGCATAGCTCACCACGAAGCCGAGAACGCCGCGCCACGCACGCGGCTCGTACAGCGACTTCGGGATCGCGTCGGTCAGCCGCACGCCCTCGAGCGCCTTGGACTTCTGCAGGAATTCGTCGAAACGCGCGGGCGGCGCGCTCGGAACGGTGTAAGTTTTCGCCATGTCGATCTCCCGCTTATGCAGCCTGCAGACCGAGCTCGGTCGAGAGGTGGTGCGCCAACTCGTTGATGCTGTTGTATTCGAACAGCAGCGCCGGGGACAGCCGCTGCTCGACGACCTTCTCCAGATCGCCCGACACCTGCACCGCGACGATCGAATCGAGCCCGTACTCGTCGAAGCGCTTGGCGGGATCGATGGCCGCCCGGTCCACCTTCAACTGCTTGGCGAGCCGGTCGACCAGCCAGCTGCGGATCGACGCTTCCGTCAGCGGGCCGACGTCGGCGGCCACCGCTTTCTTGCGGCCGAACAGGCCGCCCAGGAATCCAGCTTCAGACATGATGAATGATCCTTCTATACAAGGGTGTTGAACGAAATCACGACGGCAACTTTCAATACGGTTTCTTGGCGAGCTTGCGGATCGCCTCCGGCCCCGGCAAGCGCAGGTCCCAGACGACGCCCGCCTTGCCGAGCGTCCAGAGCACCCACGCGCTGAGATCCGGCTCGTACCACTTCACCGAGTGGCGATACGACGCGGGGAACGCGTGGTGGTTGTTCTGCAGGCCTTCGCCGAACGTGAGCACGGCGACCGTCCAGTTGTTCGCGCTGTTGTCGTCGGTCTTGAACGGCCGTCCGCCGAACATGTGGCAAATCGAACCCACGCACCAGGCAGCCTGATTGGCCAGGAATATTCGCGCGAAGCCGCCGAACAGCAGGCCGTTCCACGCGCCGTGCCAGGAGCCGCTGACGGCGCCGCCGATCGCGGCGGGCAGCACGAGGCCGAGCACGATCCACCAGGCGTAGGTGCGGTGATAGAAAAACAGGCGGCGATCGCGCAACACGTCCGGGGCAAAGAACGTCCAGCCCGATACGTCCGGGGCCAGCATCCACGGCATGTGCGCATACCAGAGGCCGCGCAGCTTCGCGAACAGGCCCGCGCTGGCCTGGTTCGGCGAATGCGGATCGCCTTTCTGGTCGCTGTACAGGTGATGGCGGCGATGCGTCGTCACCCAGAACATGATCGGTCCTTGCGCAGCCATCGAACCGCAGATCAGCAGCAGCCCCTCGAACCACTTCGATGTCCGGAACGTCTTGTGCGCAAGATACCGATGGAAACCCATCGTGATCCCGCCCATGTGCAGAAAATAGAACACCGCGAACAGCACGAGATCGGTGACGGCGAAGTCGCCCAGCGCGAGTTGACGCACCGCCAGCGCGAACCCGGCAAGCGGCACCAGCATCACGGCCAGGGCGGTATAGCGTTTGACGCGAGCTCCACTGCCCTTTAGCGGCGAAACGCCGGGGATCTGCCCGTCGGCGGCCGACAGCCCGCCCGCGGCAGTCACGCCGGGTGCAACCTGAATCGATGAATTCATAGGATTCTCCAAACGCTAATGAGGATTACGGCGAGATTGACGGAGCCGCAGCGCCGCGCTTCGGGGCATAGCGCACCTCCGTGACAAGACCCAGCGCGTCGAGCAGGCGGATGATCCACGCGGAGGGATCGAGCTGCCAGAACGCGTGATCGTTGTTGGCGAAGGCCGGCTGCGCATGATGGTTGTTGTGCCATGCGCCGCCCACCGAAACGATCGCGAGCAGGCCCAGGTTGCGGCTGTGGTCGCGCGTCGCGTGCGGACGGGTGCCGATGGTGTGGCACAGCGAATTGACGGCCCAGGTCGACTGATCGAGCAGGAAGATCCGCGCGAGTCCGCCCCACAGGAAGCCGCCGGAGGCCCCGAGCCAGGCCTGCCCGGCGGGTGCGAGCAACGCGCCGGCGAGCGCGGGAATCGCGAGGCCGAGCAGCACCCACCACCCGTAGCGCAGATTGAGATTGACGATCAGGCGGTCGCGCAGCAGGTCCGCGGCATACGCGCTCCAGTTCTCGCGGCGCACCGTGAACAGCCAGCCCACGTGGCCGTGCCAAAGTCCCGCGAACCGGCTCAGCTTGCCGTGCCGGTTCGCGCGCGGGCGCGGCGAATGAGGATCGCCGTCCTGATCGGTGAACGCGTGATGCATCCGATGCGTGGCCGCCCAGAACAGGATCGGCCCCTGGGCGGCCATGCTGCCGAGCACGCCGAGCATCACGGTGACGGCCGGTCGCCCCTTGAACGAGCGGTGCGAGAAATACCGGTGCATGCCGGTTTCGACGCCGATCGCGGTCGAGAAATACATGACCGCCAGCAGCACGAAGTCGGTTGCGCGCACCCCGTATATCCACGTGTAGGCAATCGCCAGTGCGAAACCGAGCGCGGGTATGCCCACGGTCAGATAAGCGAGCCGGCGTGCGCGCACGTCGGTGTCGGCTTGCGCCGCAGAAGCGGCCGCCGGTGTTCGCGAAGACAAAGAATCCGCTTCAGCCATGACTGACTCCGAAGAAAGACAGCGACAATGAAAATCGAGGATGCAGTTCGTGCGAACCGCTTACGCGCGCGCCTCGAGCATGCTCAAGCTGCCTTGCAGGAACGCTTGCTTGCACGCTTGCCGGCGCACCTTGCCGCTCGTGGTGAGCGGAATCGCGCCGGTCGGCCCAAGGTGCACCACCGTCGGCGCAACCCCGTGGTCGCGCGTGACCGCCAGCGTGATCGCTGCTCGCACCTCGCGCATTTGCTCCGGATTCAGACGGCGCGAGCGCTTGAGCTCCGCGACGATGACGAGCGACTCCCTGGCGCCGCCGTCGATCGAAAACGCCACCACGCCGTTCGTGCGAATCGCCTCGTGCGCCGATTGCACCGACTCCTCGATGTCGGTCGGATAGAGATTGCGTCCGGCGACGATCACGACGTCCTTGATCCGGCCCGTCACGAACAGCTCGCCGCGCTCCAGAAAGCCGAGGTCCCCGGTGCGCAGGTAACGGTCCGAATCGTCGTCGCCGTCTCCGTCGCCGATCGTCGCCGCGAAGATGTCGTCGCTGTCCGCGCGGTTCAGATAGCCGGCTGCGACGTTCGGGCCGCTGAACCAGATTTCGCCGATCGCCCGCTCCGGCAGCACGCGCTTCGTCTCAGGATCGACGATCAGCAGTCGATGGCCGACCGCCACCGGCCCGCAGCCGACCAGCGTGGTGCGTGCGCGCACGTCGGATTCCGGGTTGTGCGGCATGCACAGGCCGCGAGCAAGCGCATCCTTGTCGACCTCGATCAGCGTGACCGGCGAACGGCCCACTTTGCCGGATACGTAGAGCGTCGCCTCCGCCATTCCGTAGCAGGGCACCACGGCACGGCGCTCGAAGCCGTGCCGGCCGAAGCGCGCGAAGAAGCGTTCGAGCGTCGCGTGGTTCACCGGCTCGGCGCCGCAGAATACGTGCTGCAGCGAGCCGAGATCGAGCGTGGCCGCTTCTTCTTCGCTGATGTTGTCGACGCACAGGTCGAACGCGAAATTCGGTGCGACGCTCGTGGTCACGCGGTAGTCGGTGATCGCCTTGAGCCAGCGATACGGACGCTGGACGAAATGCTGCGGCGACAGGATCACGAGCGGAAAGCCGCTGAACACCGCAAGCAGCAGCGCGCCCATCAACCCCATGTCGTGATACGGCGGCAGCCACGTGCAGCCGACGCGGTCCTGATCGATGCCGAGCCGTTCGGCGATCACCGCGCAGTTGCTGACGAGATTCTCGTGCGTGACGACCACGCCCTTGGGCTCGCCCGTCGATCCCGACGTGTACTGGAGCAGCGCTGGCCGATCCAGGCCGACACCCTGCTCCGGCAGGTTCCGGACGTCGTCCGCCGATGCTTCGATATCGTCGAAGGCGCTTTCGTCGATCGTCAGCAACGCAGGCGCGGCACGCTGGCCGCCGTAGAGCGCGTCGAGCTGTGGCTGCAGCGAGCGGTGAAGCTTGCCGGCAATGACCACATCGGGATCGGCGTCGCGACAGATCGATGCGAAGCGTGCAACCGCGCGAGAGCCGACAGGCGGAAACGAAGGCACCGCGGTGGCGCCCGCCAGCAGGATCCCGAACAGCGCGGCGACGTAACTCAGACCGGGTTCGAGCAGCAGCAGAACGCGCCGTTCGTGCAGCGCGTGCTGCAGCACCCTGTCGCGCATCTGGATGGCAGCGGCGGCGAGCTGGCCATATGACCAGCTCACGACATCGTCCTCGCCGTCGCGAAGAAAATGGAATGCGATCCGCTCCGGCGTTTGCTCGGCACGCTCTCGAAGAATATCGAGCAGAGACAAGGTCCTGCGCTCCGCCGGCAGGGCAGAGGGGGAAAAGCTACCGGCCATCATGAGACCCTCGGATTGTCAGTTTTGTTTTGATGAAAATTTCATGCGCGAACAGGCACTGAACGCCACGCGGCCATCAGTGCGCCGCCGCGGGGGCAAGCGCTCTCGGTCGCGTATCCACCGGCGCGCCCGAGATGCGGTGGCCAGGTCGAGCGCAATCCGCAGGTAGCAAACGGCATGTAATCCGGCCAGGCGCACTATCGCGTTACCTGTTATCGCGACCGTCAGCGCCACGCCGAACACCGCCCCCATCTGGCGTATCGCCTGGTTCACGGCAGAGCCCACGCCGAATCGCGCCGGCGGCAGATGCGCAACGGCGGCCGCCGACAGCGAAGGCGTGACCATGCCCACAGCCAGCCCGGTGCGCATTGCCCCCCGGAAGCCACGCGTGCACATAGTCAGGATCGCCCCGGGCACCAGCGCGAACCAGATGCCCGCCGCCGTGGATATCAGGCTCCGGTCACCAGCAGACGAGGAACTCCGCCCCACTTGCGATACGGAAAACCGGCCACCGCGAGATGGCACTCGACTGCGCGTGCAAAGCCGGCGTGCGGCGTCCGTTCAGGTACTTTCGCCAAGCTGAGGCGGCGTCACGCCGTCGCCCGATTCGGATTCGAAATACGACGCATCGAGAAACGGGAGCGTTCGCGCCCGCATCCGCGCTTGAAACAGCGCAACGACGGGCCAAGGACGCATCGCCATTGCCATGACCTTGGCATTCCGGGCATCTTCCCAGTGGATGACGTTCGCCACTTCCAGCGGCAACCCGCCGACCTCCCCTGTCCAGAGGCTCAGCGTCGTGGCACCGGCCGACAGACGCGGCCCGCTCGCGCGGCCCCCGTAGACCGCGATCGAGTGGCCGCAAACGCGTTCGACGTCGGCGCGGCCACGAATCGGCTTGCAGGCCACCGGACTGGTCATAAACATCTCGTCGGCGAGGCCGAACGGCAACTTGGCGTCCAGTACTTCGTCGTCGGGTATCGGCGGCAACGCGGTATCGATCTCCGGCGGCAGCGTCCACGCGTCGGCGTCGACGAGATCGCGACTCGCGTCGTACAGCGCCCGGCGAACCGGCGCGGGAAACGAGCCGAGGAAGATGTCGACCTGTACGCGTTTGCCTGACCGGCGCGCCACCGTCACGCCGCGAATCTGGCGGTCCTTGAAGCGGCCGTGCCATTCGCGCGCGCCGATATCGGCGCCGCTCCACGCATGTTTCGGCTCGACCTCGGAGAAGATGCTCCCGGCCGCAGCCGCGAGGCGCTCGACCCGGCCGCGACCGACGATTTCTCCGAACGTCATCGGATGCCGCAAACCCACCTCGTCCTGCTCCGACGTCTCGAGTTCGCGCAGCAACTCGTCGACATAGAGACCGGCGTGTCCTTGGTGATTCATCGTCGTTTCCTTCCCCGTCATCGTCGTTTGTGCGTCTGCATGCGGCAGGCTTGCCGTCTCGCCCTGCGTCATACGGCCGCCCGAATGGATGCGTTCGCGCCCATTCGCTCCAATATCCGCCGCGCGGCAAACGCCGGTCGATCGAGCTGGATGTCGATCATCGGCGCCGTCGGGCTCCAGTTCGCCTGAAGGCTTTCCGCGACGTCCTTGTCCTCCATGACCGTCGCGAACACTTCCTTCGCGGTGAATTCGGTAAACCGATGGTTGTCGACGTCGAAATCGCGGTGCATGCCCACGAAGACATGAGTCGTGCCGTCCGTGGCGGGCGTGAAGATCGTCGTCGTGTAGACGTGGAAGACCTGGCCGCTGGCATCGTCACAGGCGTGGGCCCTCGTTTCGACCCGCGTGTTGCCGATGGGCCAGTAAACGACCTCCTGGAAGCGGTCGATGTAGTCGAGCTTCAGGATATGGGTGTAGAGCGGCGGCGTCTTCTCGCGGCGCAGGTAGCGGCGCACGCGCACTTCGTCGTCGTTGATCACGATTTCGGGCGGCGTCTCGACGATGTCGAGCGAACCCAGCGTCTTCGCGTGCACGAACGCGGCGTGCGAGATGTCGAGAATGTTGTCGATGCCGAACAGGTAGCTACAGGCGATGGTGCAGTAGCTCATCGTCCCCGCAAGCTCGGGTGCCGAACACACCCAATGGTTCGGGATCGTCGCCTCGTCGGCCTGGTTCGGCTCGCCGGCCCACAGCCAGATCAAGCCGTATTTCTCGACAGCAGGGAACGTCCGCACGCGTGCGCCCTTCGGGATCGTGCTCTGGCTCGGAATACTGACGCACACGCCCGAGCAGTCGTACCTGAGCCCGTGGTACCAGCACTGGATCTCGTCGCCGACAACGCGCCCCCGGGACAACGGAACCTGTCGATGCGGGCATCGATCCTCAAGCGCGACGATATGGTTCGCCGACGTACGGTACATGACGATCTTCTGGTTCAGGATCGTCCGGGCAAAGGGCTCCCTCTGGACTTCCGCGGAAAGTGCTGCTGCGTACCACGCATTCTCGATGAACATTGTTCCTCACTTTGCTACATGGGCGGCGTTGTGACACACCCGACGCGAACGCGAGCGGGCGTATGCCTTCTGGATCGTTTCTACTTGCGCACGACGGCGACCAACGCGTCTTCGTCCCGGGTCTCCGCCGTGGACGCTTCGCGATCGAGACGACCCTCTGCCATCTGCTCGAGGAAGTCGTCGGTCGCGGACTGCAGATTGACGCAGGGATACTGGAAGCGCCCCGTCGTATAACGCAGCGCGCCAAGGAACGACGGCTCGACCGGCGCGCCTGCCGCCTCGAGCAGCCCATGCGACGCCAGGTACGCGTGGAGCGCGGGCAACCGGTAACACGGCACCGCCGGATACTGGTGGTGTTCAAGATGGAAGTTGCTGCCGAAGAACAGCGCGGTATAGATCGGCGACGTATAGCTGCGACTATCGCGATATCGCCCCGGCACGGTATCCGTGTGCTCGATGTACGCGCGGATGGTGCTGAACACGTACACCCCGATATACGGAATCAGCATGACCGTGAAACCGAGCCACAACGAGCGATGCCAGATAAACCCGTAGGCCGTCACCGCGCATAGGTTCAGCGCGATGTTGATCCGGGAGATCCAGCGCATTTCGCGCTGGCTGAAGGGCAAACGCGTGTTCTCCGGCCAGGGCAGACCGGCCGCCATGCGCACGGCGTTCTTCGTGTAGATCCGCACGCCCCTGGAGCGCGCGAGAAAGAAGCGCGACCAGAAGGTGCGGTACTGCGAATAGATCTGGACATCCGGGTCGATGTCCTGACCGGTGAAGCGATGGTGCTTCCAGTGGGTCATGCTGAATCCCACGATCAGGAAGCCGGGCACCAGCGACGAGCAGATGAGCGACAGCGCGGCGCTCACGTACTTGTTACGATGCAGGTTCGTGTGCATCCCCTCATGCCCGACGAAGGTCAGCAGGTGCATGCCGTGCCCGCCGATCAAGCCCAGGACGATCGCCATCGCGATACGGGCTGGCGTCGACGCCGGTATATCGACGATGGCGAACGCCACCGCGGCCGGGATCAGGAAGAATGCGAGCGCGTGCGCCAGATAGAGGATCGTGGCGACGGAACTGATCCGATGAAAGTGTCGCGGCAGCTTGAGCCGCGAGAATGCGACGTCGCTGTCCAACGGGGCTTCGATGGTCATAGCCTCTCTCCTCGGCTTACGCGGCGCAGGGCCGGTGATTGGCGGACGTGCGCCGCCACGGCTTGAAAGCCAGAACGCGCGTACCTGCGCGCCAGATGAATCGCGAGCGCGGCGCTCGCGCAGCTGGCACCTGCGATGACGGTGTCTAACACTGAAAGATTCCCTTTGGATAACGACTGGAACTCGGATTGCACATGACGCGACTCGCCATCGAACCGATGGAGCGCCGTCGGCGCCATGGCATGGCGCCGAAGGCCAACGATTCGTGATACTTACGAAATCAGGAGCGTGTTCGAACCAGGTGGGCGTGCAGTCAATGCGACCCTGCTGATCTATCCGGCGGGTAGCGTTTAAACAGCACCGATGCATTGACGCCGCCAAACCCGAACCCGTTGGACAGTGCGATCTCGACGGGAACGCGCCGTGCGGAAGGCCCGATCAGGTCAAGTCCGGCCGCGGCTTCGTCGGGGTGCTCGAGATTCAGCGTTCCGGGCAACACGCCATCCCGGAGCGCGAGAATGGAAAACGCCGCTTCGATGGCGCCCGCCGCCCCGAGCAAATGCCCGGTTGCCGACTTGGTCGAGGAAATCGCCGGGCCTGCGCCCACGCCGAAGACAGTCTTCAGCGCCTCGATTTCGCCGGCGTCGCCGACCGGCGTCGATGTCGCATGCGCATTGACGTAGTCGACCTGCTCCGGGGCGATTTCGCCCATCGCCAGGGCCAGCTTCATCGCTCGCATCGCGCCGGATCCGTCGTCGGGACCGGCGGTCATGTGATAGGCGTCCGCCGTGGTTCCGTACCCGATGATTTCCGCGATCGGTCGGGCGCCACGTGCGAGGGCATGGTCCAGGGACTCGACCACGAGCATGGCCGCTCCCTCGCCCATGACAAATCCGTCACGATCGCGGTCGAACGGGCGCGAAGCGCGAATCGGCTGATCGCCGAAGCCGGTCGACAACGCTCGCGCCGCCGCGAATCCGCCCAGGCTGACCTTGTCGAATGCGGCTTCGGCACCGCCCGCCAGCACGACATCGGCCTCACCGGTCCGGATCATGCGCATCGCGTCGCCGATCGCCTGCACGCTCGCCGCACAGGCCGTCACCGGACAGCCGAGGGGCCCACGGAACTGATGCTTGATCGAAATCTGGCCGGCCGCCAGATTCGAGAGAAAGAACGGAATGGTGAACGGCGACAACCGCCGCACGCCACGCGTCTCGCCGATCCTGACCGCCTCCGCCAGCCCGGGAAACCCACCGATGCCCGACGCTACGACCGTCGCTGTCCGCTCGCGCTGATGCTCGGCTTGCGGAGCCCATCCGGCTTCCGTGAGCGCCTCGTCTGCCGCAACCATCGCCATCTGGATGAAGCGGTCCATCTTCCTCAGTTCCTTGTTCGGCACCGAGAGTTCCGGATCGAAACCGCCGTCGGGATCGTCGGCCTTCCCCTGGACGGTCCCGCCGACCTTGGCGGACAGTTCACCGACGATGTCGTCACCGAGCCGGCGAAGCCCGGAGCCGCCTCCGATCAGGCGCTGCCACACCAATTCCTTACCGCAACCCAGCGGGGACACAATGCCAATACCGGTTACCACCACTCGAAGCGTCATTTCACCTTCCCCTCACGGACCAGGACCAGCTGACCCACATCGTTAAAGCCGTTCATCTTCAGGCACACCTTTAGTAATGCTGTATTGCGCCGAGCCACTTCAGGAGAGAGCCGGGGCCGCCCGACTCGCGGCGGACCCTGGACCTTCCCGATGCGCGTCGCGAATTCGCTGCGCTCGTCAGAACGCGTGCGACACATGCTCACTGCTCGACATGTTGAGCGGCACGTCGTACTCCAACGCGTCGAGGTTCAGCGCTGCGCGCGTTTGTTGATCTATCTCGATCCAGAACGGCAAGGTCGGCTTGCCTTCGATCATTTGCGGTGGCGCAGCGCGATGCACATTGACGCCCATGCGCTTCAGAAGCCGTTCGTTGCCGAGCACCGAGAATGCAATGAGACGGTCGGCGCCATGTGCATGCGCGACACGGACGATTTCGGACATCAGGGAGCGCGTGTTTTGCCACGATTCTTCCGCCGTCAACGGCTCGCCGCTCGGCATGCTCATCGCGAAGCGGGACAGTTCCCACACATTGCGCGTACTGGGAAGGGAGGCACCACCCATCAAATCCGGAAAAACCTCACCCAGCAGATAAGGCTCGTCGGTCGGCAACAACCGGCCGCAACCGACGATTTCGTCGCTGCGGTCGAAAGCGACGACATAAAGGGTGTCCGCGTGATCGAAGTCGTCAAATTCGATGCCATCGTCGGTGGGCAACGACCAGCCGAGTTCCTGTATGAAGACCTTATGCCGAAACTTCGCAAGTCGATACATCGTCTCGCGACTCAAATCAGCGCTTTTTCCCGACAATAAAGTCAGCATCGCGAATGCCCTCTCTCTTATCTTCAGAATTGTTAGGCGCGATTGGACCCGAAATTGAAAAGACAAAAAAGCTGCCCGAATGGGCAGGGGGGCAGGCGTCTGGACGAGACTCGTCGCGCCGAGTGCGACGGGACACTGCGACGGACAAACGGGGTTTTTTGGAATTCGACCGGCGATCGCTACGCGAGTCGGACGGAGGGACGATTTGGAGCGCGCTTGATCAGCGACGGCCCGAAGCAACCATCCCGAGCCACGGCGTCACGGCATAAATGATCGTAGCGGACATCGCGCCATTGCCAGTCCGATCAGGAAGATCAACGGAAATTGGCGGCGGCGCGGCACACAAGATTTGTCACGACGCGTAGGCCTTTTTAATCTAGTTATATTCACTGAACACGAAATCAGTGACCGGCGAAGATGGCCGATTCAAGTTCGCGTTGACGCGTTCCCGAGCACAGCCAGTTCTGGATCAACTCTTGGCTGTATTGCGCGCCGTAATCGTCACCGTTCATGTTGAGAAGCATGACGTTGCTGCTGACGTCGTCCTTCCCGACCTTCACCTCAGACTGGCCCACGGCCACATGCCATACGCAGCCTACGCTCACGGCCGGCCGCGTTTCGGTGCAGACCAGCTCGTAGTAGCCGGCATTGACGGCGCTAATGCCCTCGCCCCATAAGTCATGCAACAAGTTCAGGGTTTGCTGGCACATATGTTGATGGAAGCGCAGCGCGTAGAACGCGGGCAAAGTCAATCGTACGTATCCGTCGTTCAGTTTTTTAGGCATGTCCGTTCTCTCGATGTGGCACCTGTTAAAATTGATACCGCATAGTTTGGCAAGATTCGCGGCGACCGGCTAGGCGCACACCCTTCCAACACTCGTGGCATGCCTGCTTGTGATTTGTGATAGCCGGTAGATCACGCGCCTGTTTTTTACGAATATCACAATCACCCGGAGAACACCATCGCATTATCAAGATGACGTACGGCCCCGTGAGCGGTGATTGCCTGACGGTGCTCGATCATTGTGCAATTCCAGGATTTTCGGACTCGTCGCAATTTTCGGCATCGAAACCTGGCTGATGTACGAATACGCATGCCGACATGCAAATTCCCCAACTCAATCGATCAATGGCGAGCGCGGACGCCACCTCGAAATCCGCCGCCGGATAACAATTCAGCACCCGACACCATGCTTGCCGCTCGATATCTCAAATATTGACGACGATCCTTGAATAATTTATAAAAAATCGATCAGCGCACCAACCACGAAATACAGCCCCTTTAGGGACAAGATTGACCAAAAAGGTAATGATATGCAGGCCTGGAGAGAGAAGTATCTGAATGGATACGCCGAGGCAAAATCCGTGGCTGACGTGTTTCTGGAGTTCACGGCAGACGTGCGAGCACTTGGATTCGAGTACTGTTCGTTCGGTCTGCGCGTTCCGTTGCCGGTGAGTCATCCGCGGTTCATGCTGCAGTCCAACTATCCGGAGACGTGGGTCGAGCGCTATGTGAGCCAAAACTATTTTGCCGTCGATCCGACGGTCCGGCATGGGCTCAGTCACCTGACACCCCTGATCTGGCGCGCCGACAGCCAGACACAAAACGTCGAATTCTGGGACGAAGCGGAGCACTTCGGCTTGCGCCACGGCTGGTGCATGCCATCCATCAGCCGCACCGGGGCGATCGGACTCGTGACCATGGTGCGATCAGGCGAGCCGATCGAGGAGAGTGAACTCGCGGAAAAGGGATACCAGATGTCATGGCTCGCGAACACCGCCAATTGCGCAATGAGCATGCATCTGCTCGCGCAGCTTGCGCCCGAATATGCCGTCGAGTTGACGGCACGCGAGCGCGAGGCGTTGCAATGGTCCGCCGCGGGAAAAACCTACTCCGAGATTGGCAAGATCATGTCTGTCGACGAGCGGACCGTGAAATTTCACCTCGTCAATGCAATGCGCAAATTGAATTCGGCCAACAAGACCGAGGCCGCGGTCAAGGCGGCAATGCTGGGGCTCTTGTTCTGACGTCATTTGCTTCGTCGCTCACTCGCTGAATAGCGAAGCAGCGCGTTGGTCCTGCTCACGGGGGGGCAAGGCGCGTTACAACCGGTAGCCGACGCCAGGCGTTCGAGAATGTCGAGACCCTTGTCGAGCGCGGGTGCGCGATAGCAGTCGATAGCGTCGATCGAATCCGGCAAGTCGCAGCCCGATAGCAGGCTGCGGGTCGTTTGCGTCATCGGTGCGAGTACTGAAATTTCCGTCGATCAACTCACCGGGCCGACAGCGTGACCGCAATCTCCGCGGTCAGCGTTTCAGCGCCCGAGTTCGACTGGATGCAGGTGACCGGCGCGGCGCCGCAAGCGTCGATGCCAGTCGCCAGTTTCACATAGTGTTGGTCGGGACAGAGATTATTCGCCGGATCGAAGCCGATCCAACCGAGATGGTCGACGTAGACTTCAGCCCACGCATGATCAACTGCCCGGATTCCGTCGTCGTCGCCTATCAGATAGCCGGAAGTGAAGCGCGCGGGAATGCCGAGCCGACGGGCCACGGCGATGAATACATGAGCATGGTCGCGACAGGTCCCGTGGGAACTGATCCACGCAGCTTCTGCATCGGTGGCGTCGTCGCAATTCTCCGGCCCGGGTGCGAGACGATCGTGCACGATGTCCATCAACTCGTGTAGTTGCAGAAGACGGTTTTGCGTGCTCTTCAGGGCGGAAGCAAGCTCCATCAGCGAGTCCCCGGGACGCGTGAGAGGCGACTCGCGCAGGAACAGCCACGGATTCGTACGATCGTCTGCAGTGCCGATCACACCATCCTTGTTGTGCGTCTTCACTTCGCCGCGTGAAACGATGACGATCTCGTTGCGGTCGTTTGGGCGACACACAAGGTCGACATGGTTGCCGAATCCGTCGATGTACGACAATTCCGGCTGCATGTCGTTTGCAAGCAATTCCCAGTACCCGACCGTCTGACCGGGATTCGACGACGGTCGCAGTCGAAGGCGCTGCAATGCCAGCTGCAACGGCTCGTCGACGGTATAACGCAGGGTATGGGTGATCCCGATATGCATTGCAGTGCTCAATCGAAGTTGTAGGCCTGGGCGATTTCGAGCCCAAGTCGCTGGTTGCGCCGAATGAAGCCGGTCAGGAACTCGTGCAGGCCGTTCTTGAAGACTCGTTCGATCGTACTGTCGGAAAGCATCGTGAGCGTCTGTGCGGCGGTGCCGTGGCACGCGTGAGCGATGCCATGCTCTTTCACGAGCAAGTTGAGACTCGACATGACGCGTCCGTAGCAATAGCGCAGCGAGCGCGGCATGCGGCCGTTCAGGACCAGGTAGTCCGCGATGTTCAGCGGCTTGTACTGCACACCGTACACCCAGCGGTACGAGTTGTTTGCCTCGACCGACCGCAGGATCGATTCCCAGTGGTTGGTATCGAGGATCGTGCCCACGTGCGACACCGACGGCAGCAGCAGGTGGTATTTCACGTCGAG
>NZ_CAJPGY010000010.1:0-214696 GCF_905339915.1 Burkholderia sp. BCC1985 | reverse complement strand
AAAAATAAACCGGTCTATTTGGCGAGGTACGATCAGCGCGGCAGACTTTCCAAGCGCTGATTGTTCCACTCTCCATCCAAAATAGCCTGATAGAGCATGCCTAGAGTCAGTGGCATTTTGTCATATTTTTCTCGGCGTTTTCTGGAGAAAGCCATCCGCGCCACTTCAATCAAGCTGAAGCCCTCTCCTGAGAAGTAGCGACTGAACTCAAAATCGCCAACCTGCACCGGAAACCTGTCGAAGAAGCTCTCCATAAACTGGATCGCATCGTCGCCAGTGATATCCAAATCACCCTCGACGGCATGACCTTTTGTGAGAATTTTTTGGGGACTAACACCGGTCTCCCTTCTCACAAAATCCTCAAACTCGTTCCATGTAAATTGGCTCATCAGAACACCTTGTCCTCCGGCTTGACAAGCGCGGATGGTCGCATCACGCGGAGCGAAGGAAGTTACCGAGCCTGGGCAACTGCTGACAATTGGACTTGTTCGAAAATAGGGGCGTGTACGAACGTATGAGTCACGCGCAGTCCTCGGCAGACGGCATCGTCGATGCCTGCCGGGCCGCTGTGGTGCGGGGCGATGCCGCTCATGCGAAACACCCCGAACGCCGGGCTTGAATCCAGCATTCGGGGTGTCGTGTATCGACGGCGTTTCGCCGAAGCATCAATCCCGCGCGACGTCCTTCGCCGCCGGCGACGCACCGTGGCTCAGCCAGTCGAGCACGTCGGCCGTTTCGTCGTCGCTCGCCCGCGCGCGCGCCTGCGCGACGGCCTCCGGCAGCTCGCCGTTGGTCGACGCGCGACGGATCGCGACGCCGACCGCGAGGATGTCGATCATCAGCAGATGCAGGATCCGCGAGATCATCGACAGCTGCGATTCGCGCATCTCGATGTGATCGGTCTCGAGCGCGACGGTCGCGCGCTTCGCGAGCGGCGTGTTGCTCGACGTGATCGCGATCACCTTCGCGCCGGCCTGCATCGCGACCTCCAGCACACGCAACAGTTCCGGCGCGCGTCCCGACTTCGACACCGCGACGATCACGTCGCCCTTGCCGAGCAGCGCGGCCGATGCGGCCTGCATGTACAGGTCGCCGTACGCAATCGTCGGGATTCCGAAGCGGAAGAACTTGTAGTGCGCGTCCTGCGCGACGATGTTCGAGTTGCCGAGCCCATAGAACTCGATGCGGCGCGCGCCGTTCAGGATCTCGATCGCGTTCTCGACGTGCTCGAAGTTCAGGTGTTCGCGCAGCTGCAGGATCGCGGACACCGTGTTGTCGAGCACCTTCGCGCCGAAGTCGGTGGCCGTGTCGCCGAGATGGACCTGGCTGTGGCTCATCGGAATCGTGCCGGTGAGGCCGGTCGCGAGCTTCAGCTTGAAGTCCGACAGCCCCTGGCAGCCGAGCGAGCGGCAGAAGCGGATCACCGTCGGCTGGCTCACGTCCGCCTTGCGCGCGATGTCGACGATCGGGTCGTTGATGATCGAGCGCGGATGGTTCAGCGCGAGATCGGCGACGCGGCGCTCGGCCGGCGTCAGCGCGTCGCGCATCTGGCGGATCCGCTCGAACACGGCCGACGACGCGCCGCCCGAACGGTTCGACAGCTGCTCCGCGAGGATCGCCGATACCCCGAGGAACGCCGGATATTCGGCGGTGATCAGGTAGGTCGGGATGTTCTGGAGATACTGCGTGAAGCGGCCCTTCGCCTCGAAGCGTGCGCGGAACGACGAGCGCGTGAACAGTTCGCCGAGCTTCAGCGCGACGCCGCCGCCGATGTACACGCCACCGAGCGCGCCGAGCGTCAGCGCGACGCTGCCCGCGAACGCGCCGAGGATCCCGCAGAAGCATTCGACCGTCTCGAGCGCGAGCGCGTCGCCCGCATGCGCGCGTTCGACGATCTCGGCCGTGTCGACGGTCGCGGCGACGCGCTTCTTGTCGCGCGCGGCGAGCGCACGATAGATGATCTCGATGCCGGGGCCGGCACAGACGCGCTCGAACGACACGTGCGGAAACTTCTTGCGCGCGTACTGCAGCACGAGATCCTCGCGCTCGTCCTGCGGCGCGAACGACGCGTGACCGCCTTCGCTGCCGAGCGCGATCCAGCGGTCGTCCGCCGGAATCAGGCCGGACACGCCGAGCCCGGTGCCGGGCCCGAGCAGCCCGATCACGCTGTTCTGGCGGCGCGCGCCGCCGCCGATCTGCACGCGCTGCGCATCGGTCAGGCCCGGCAGCGCCATCGCGAGCGCGGTGAAGTCGTTGACGACGAGCAGCGTGTCGAAGCCGAGCGCGCGACGCGTCGCCTCGATCGAGAAGCTCCAGTCGTGATTGGTCATCGTCACCTGGTCGCCGTCGACCGGGTTCGCGATCGCGATCGCCGCGTGGTTCACGCGGCTGATCTTCACGTCCTTCAGATACTTGCGGATCGCGTCGGTGAGCGTCGGGTAGTCGGCGCCGGGATAGACGCGGATCTGCGTGATCTCGCCGGGGCCGGTTTCCAGCGCGAATCGCGCGTTGGTGCCACCGACGTCCGCGAGCAGGCGCGGGCCGTCGGCATGCTGGCCCGCGACGACAGCCTTACTTTGCGCACCAGTAGACATCGAGCTGGGTCCCCTTGTCGTTGGCCAGTTGGGAAATCGCGTTCTTCTGCAGCGTCGCGGCCGCGGCGTCGAGGACGTCGCGCTTGCGGCTGCCCGCGATCAACAGGAACAGCCGGTCGACGCGCTTCAGCGCATCGAGCGAAAAGCTCACGCGCGCATGCGGCGCGGCGCCGGGATGCACGGCGACGAAGCGCTCGGGCGTCGTGATCGCGTGGTCCCATTCGGGCGCGTCCGCGAAGATCGACGCCGTGTGGCCGTCCTCGCCCATGCCGAGCACCGCGACGTTCGGCACGCGGTAGTCGGCGTTGGCGTTGAGCGCGGCGACGTGCGCATCGAGCGATGCGCGCGTGTCGACGAGCGGCAGGAAGCGGGCAGGGGCCGCCGCGTGCTGCAGCAGCGTGTCGCGCACGAGCTGCGCGTTGCTGGCCGCATCGTTCTCCGGCACCCAGCGGTCGTCGACCAGCGTGACGTCGACGCCGGCCCAGTCGAGCGCTGCGTGCGACAGCGTGTGCAGGAACGGGCGCGGGCTCGTGCCGCCGGACACCGCGAGCGTCGGGCGCGCGGGGCCGGCGAGCGCGGCGCGCAGCGCATCGCCGACGGCGCGCGCGAGCGCTTCGCTTTGCGCTTCCTGGGTGTCGAAAGCGTGGATCTCGATCACATCTCCTCCGGACTGCTTTGTCTGTTCAATTCGTGCGAATCGTGGGGCACGTCGCCGCGCGCTGGCGCGCACGACAACGGTTTGCATCAGTTTTCTTCTTCGAGCCAGCAGGTGCCGTGCTGCGCGAGCATCGCGCTCGCCGCGGCCGGCCCCCACGTGCCTGCCGCGTACGGCTTCGGCGGTTTCAGCGAGCGTGCCCATTCGTTCAGGATCGGCTCGACCCAGCGCCACGCGGCTTCCTGCTCGTCACGACGCACGAAGAGGGCGAGGCGGCCGTTGATCACGTCGAGCAGCAGGCGCTGGTACGCCTCCATCTGCCCTTCCTTGAAGAACTGGTCGAACGCGAGGTCGAGGTGCACGCTCGCGAGGTTCATCCCTTCGCCGGGCTGCTTCGCGAGGCAGTACAGGCGAATCGTCTCGTTCGGCTGCAGCCGGATCACGAGGCGGTTCGAACCGGGGCGCAGCGCGGTCGGGCCCAGCGCCGAGTGCGGCACCGGCCGGAAGTTCACGACGATCTCCGCGACGCGGTCGGCCAGACGCTTGCCGGTGCGCAGGAAGAACGGCACGCCGGCCCAGCGCCAGTTCTCGATCTCCACCTTCAGCGCGACGAAGGTTTCGGTCGGGCTGTCGGGTTTCACGCCGGGTTCGGTGGCATAGGCCGGCACCTGCGCGCCCTTGATCACGCCCGCATGATACTGGCCGCGCACCGCGACCTTGCCGATGTCGCGCGGATCGATGGGCTTCAGCGCACGCAGCACGCGCAGCTTCTCGTCGCGCACCGCGTCGGAATCCATCGAGTGCGGCGGCTCCATCGCGACGATCGACAGCAGCTGCAGCAGGTGGTTCTGCACCATGTCGCGCAGTGCGCCCGTATTGTCGTAGAAATCGCCGCGCGCCTCGACGCCGAGCTCCTCGGCGATCGTGATCTGGATGCTCTCGACCCATTCGCGGCGCCACAGCGGCTCGAACAGCGCATTGCCGAAGCGCAGCGCGAGCAGGTTCTGTACCGGCTCCTTCCCGAGGTAGTGGTCGATCCGGTAGATCTGGTCTTCCGCGAAGATCTCGCCGACCGCGTCGTTGATCGCGTTCGACGATTTCAGGTCGTAGCCGAGCGGCTTCTCGAGCACGATGCGCGCGCCCTCGTTCAGGCCGACCGACGCGAGCGCCTTGCAGATCGGCACGAACAGCGACGGCCCCGTGGCGAGATAGAACACGCGGATGCCGGACAGCTGCGCGACCGCGTCGCGCAGCACGACGTAATCCTCCGCGCGGCCGAGGTCGAGCTTCACGTATTCGATGCGCTCGAGGAAGGATTTCCACACGCTTTCGTCGAATGCCTTGCCGGCCGCCTTCGCCGCATGCGGCTTCACGTGCGTGTCGACCCACTCGAGATAGCCGGCCCGATCCGATTCGTGCCGCGCGACGGCAACGATCCGGCCGCTTTCCGCAAGCATGTTGCCGCGGTGCGCTTCGAACAGCGCGGGCAGGATCTTGCGCATCGACAGGTCGCCGGTGCCGCCGAAAAGTACGAAGGTAAAGCTGGAATCGGTATGCATGTGTCTCCGCCGATTGGGGGTGCTGGGAAGCGATCCGTAGTGCGATAAAAATATTTTTGACACTGAATTGTAGTTTAACTACAATCCGCCGCAAGGGGTAGCACCTGGGCGAAGAAAAAAAGAAGCGCGGTCGATGAACTGCGCGAGCTTCGCCTTCGGGAGCGCCTTGTGCCGAATGTTATCGGACATTGACGGTGCGCATCGTCCGCGCATCGTCGCCCCCGGGCTCGCGCCGCGGCATCGCGGCGGGCCAGAAACACAAAGAGGAGACACGCCGTTGAATCTCGATTCACGCTTTCTGTAAGAGCCCGGCCGGTCATCGGCCCCGTACGCTGCAATGCGTCCCGCGGCTCGATTTCCCCGTCGTTTATCAAGAAGCCGGTTCCCCGTCAGGGAACCTCACGAGTTGATTCAGTCTGGAGGAGATAAGTAATGAAAGTTCGCTCGATCATGGGCGCGCTCTGCGCCGCGGGTCTGATGGCTGGCGCCGTGGCGGCGCAGGCGGCCGAGAACGTAACCGTGCTGCACTGGTGGACCTCGGGCGGCGAGTCGAAGGCCGTCGGCGTGCTGAAGGACGACGTGCAGAAGCAGGGTTACGTGTGGAAGGACTTCGCGGTCGCGGGCGGCGCCGGCGCCGCGGCGATGACCGCGCTGAAGACCAAGGTGATCAGCGGCGACGCACCGTCGGCCGCGCAGATCAAGGGCCCGCTGATCCAGGACTGGGCCGACCAGGGCGTGCTCGTCAACATCGATTCCGCCGCCGGCGACTGGAAGCAGAACCTGCCGCCGGAAATCGACAAGATCATCAAGTACAAGGGCCACACCGTCGCCGCGCCGTTCTCGGTGCATCGCGTGAACTGGCTCTATATCAACAAGGCCGCGCTCGACAAGGTCGGCGCGAAGGTGCCGACCACCTGGCCCGAATTCTTCGCGGTGGCCGACAAGCTGAAGGCTGCCGGCATCCAGCCGGTCGCGATGGGCGGCCAGCCGTGGCAGGACCTGACGCTGTGGGAAGACGTCGTGCTGTCGCAGGGTCCGGCGTTCTACAGGAAGGCGCTCGTCGATCTCGACCAGGCCACGCTGACGTCGCCGCAGATGCTGTCGGTGTTCGACACGGTGCGCAAGATCCAGGGCTACTTCGACACGGGCCGCAACGGCCGGGACTGGAACCTCGCGACCGCGATGGTGATCAACGGCAAGGCCGGCATGCAGTTCATGGGCGACTGGGCGAAGGGCGAGTTCGAGAACGCCGGCAAGAAGGCGGGCAAGGACTACATCTGCGCGGCGGTGCCGGGCACCGCGAATTCGTACACGTTCAACGTCGACTCGTTCGTGTTCTTCCAGCAGAAGGGGCAGAAGGACGCGACGCCGGGCCAGGTCGCACTCGCGAAGACGATCATGACGCCGGACTTCCAGGAGCAGTTCAGCCTGCTGAAGGGCTCGGTGCCGGTGCGCCTCGGCGTGAAGATGGACAAGTTCGACGACTGCGCGAAGAAGTCGTATGCCGACGAGCAGACCGCGATCAAGTCGGGCGGCTTCGTGCCGTCGCTCGCGCACGGGATGGCGCAGGGCGATGCAACGGCCGGCGCGATCACCGACGTCGTGACGAAGTTCATGAACTCGCAGCAGGATTCGAAGAGCGCGGTCGCCGCGCTCGCGAAGGCCGCGAAGGTGAAGTAAAGCGCGACCGGCGCCCGGCCGGAAACGCAGGATCGGCCGGGCGTTCCTGCATGTGCAGCAAACGGGCTCGCTCGCGGGCCCGTGCCGTACCCGGCGCCGGCCCGGCCTGCGTCACCCTCGTTCCAGGAGTCGAATCAAGTGGCTGCCCCTCTTAGCGGAAACGGATCCGGCGCTGCCGCCGCACGGCGCACGTCGCCGATGTCGGCCTTCGCCGATCGCTGGATTCCGAAGCTCGTGCTCGCGCCGAGCCTCGCGATCGCCGTGGTGTTCATCTACGGCTTCATCCTGATTACCGGCTATCTGTCGCTGACCAATTCGCGGCTGTTGCCGAACTACGAATTCGACGGCTTCGGCCGTTACTCGGACCTGTTCCAGAACGACGTGTGGTGGACATCCGCCGCGAACCTCGGCTGGTTCGGGATTCCGTTCATCGCGATCTGCGTCGCGCTCGGGCTGTTCCTCGCGATCCTGCTCGACCAGCGGATCCGCAACGAAGGCGCGCTGCGCGCGATCTTCCTGTATCCGATGGCGCTGTCGTTCATCGTCACGGGCACCGCATGGCAGTGGATCCTGAACCCGGGCCTCGGCCTGGAGAAGGTGATGCACGACTGGGGCTGGACGAGCTTCTCGTTCGGCTGGCTCGACGACCCGGACAAGGCGATCTTCTGTATCGTGATCGCCGCCGTGTGGCAGTCGACCGGCTTCGTGATGGCGCTGTTCCTCGCCGGGCTGCGCGGCGTCGATGCGGAGATCTTCAAGGCCGCGCAGGTCGACGGCGCGACGCTGCCGACCATCTACCGCAAGATCGTGATCCCGAGCATGCGCCCGGTGTTCTTCTCGGTGCTGCTGATCCTCTGCCACATCACGATCAAGACCTTCGACCTGGTCGTCGCGCTGACGGCGGGCGGCCCCGGCACGTCGTCGTCGCTGCCGGCCATGTTCATGTACACGTTTTCGTTCAACCGCGGCCAGCTCGGGCTCGGCGCGGCGTCGTCGGTGATGATGCTCGCGACCGTGGTCGCGGTGCTGGTGCCGCTGATGTATATGGAATCGAGGAGCACCCGCAATGCAGCCTAAAGTGACGATCAGCCGGGCAGTGATCTATGCGGCGCTGATCCTGTTCGCGCTGTATTTCCTGTTCCCGATCTACGTGATGCTGTCGACCTCCTTCAAGGACCTCGACCAGCTGCGCACCGGCAACCTGTTGACGCCGCCGACGCACTGGACCTTCGATCCGTGGGTGAAGGCGTGGAGCGGCGCGTGTACCGGCGTGCGCTGCGACGGCATGAAGCCGTTCTTCCTGAACTCGCTGCAGATGGTGATTCCGGCCGTGCTGATCTCGTCGCTGATCGGCGCGTTCAACGGCTACGTGCTCACACACTGGCGCTTTCGCGGCGCGGATGCGCTGTTCACGATGATGCTGGTCGGCTGCTTCATCCCGTTCCAGGTGATCCTGCTGCCGATGGCGCGCCTGCAGGGGATGCTCGGCCTCGCCAACACGATTCCGGGCCTGGTGTTCGTGCACGTCGTGTACGGCATCGCGTTTACGACGATGTTCTTCCGCAACTTCTACGTGAGCGTGCCGGCCGAGCTCGTGAAGGCCGCGCGCATCGACGGCGCGGGTTTCTTCACGATCTTCACGAAGATCCTGCTGCCGGTGTCGCTGCCGATCTTCATGGTGTGCCTGATCTGGCAATTCACGCAGATCTGGAACGACTTCCTGTTCGGGATCGTGTTCTCCGGCGTCGACTCGATGCCGATCACGGTTGCGCTGAACAACCTCGTCAATACGTCGACGGGCGTGAAGGAATACAACGTCGACATGGCCGGCGCGATCATCGCCGCGCTGCCGACGCTGCTCGTCTACGTGGTCGCCGGCCGCTACTTCGTGCGCGGGCTGACGGCGGGCGCGGTGAAGGGGTAAGCGCGGCTTCATCCGATACGACGAACCGGCCGCGCACGACGCGCGGCGCATCGAAACGAACCCGACGCGGCGCCGTAGCGCCGCGCGAGACGAGACAGAGGATTCACAGCATGGCAAGCCTTTCCATCCGTGACGTGTACAAGACCTACCCGAACGGGGTGCCGGTCCTGAAGGGTGTCGACATCGAGATCGAGGACGGACAGTTCCTGATCCTGGTCGGCGGCTCGGGCTGCGGGAAGTCGACGCTGCTCAACATGATCGCCGGTCTCGAGACCGTGACGAGCGGCGAGATCTGCATCGACGGCAAGGTCGTCAACGACCTGTCGCCGAAGGATCGCGACATCGCGATGGTGTTCCAGTCGTACGCGCTGTACCCGTCGATGACGGTGCGCGAGAACATCTCGTTCGGCCTGAACATCCGCAAGGTGCCGAAGAGCGAGCAGCAGCAGATCGTCGAGCGCGTGTCGGCGATGCTGCAGATCCAGCATCTGCTCGACCGCAAGCCGGGCCAGCTGTCGGGCGGCCAGCGCCAGCGCGTCGCGATGGGCCGTGCACTGGCGCGCGATCCGTCGCTGTTCCTGTTCGACGAGCCGCTGTCGAACCTCGACGCGAAGTTGCGCATCGAGATGCGCGCGGAAATCAAGCTGCTGCACCAGCGCCTCGGCACGACGATCGTCTACGTGACGCACGACCAGATCGAGGCGATGACGCTCGGCGACCGGATCGCGGTGATGAAGGACGGCGTGGTCCAGCAGTTCGGTGCGCCGCAGGAAATCTACGATTCGCCGTCGAACCTGTTCGTCGCGGGCTTCATCGGCGCGCCGCCGATGAACTTCATCAATGGCAAGCTGGTCGAGCAGGGCAGCGGGATCGCGCTCGAGATCGACACGGGCCTCGCGCGCAGCGCGCTGAACCTGCCGTTCGACGCGAAGCGGATGAACGGGCACGTGGGCCGCGAGGTGATCCTCGGCCTGCGTCCGGAGCGCATCACCGACGCGCGCAATGCGCACCACGGCGAGGCGTCGAAGCTGCAGCCGATCGACGTGCGCGTCGACGTGACCGAGCCGACCGGGCCGGACACGCACGTGTTCGCGCAGGTCAACGGAAAGCGGATCGTGAGCCGCGTGCATCCGGCCGCGAACCCGCAGCCGGGGCAGACGCAGTCGCTGCTGTTCGACGTGTCGAAGGCGGTGCTGTTCGATCCGGCGTCGGAAGAGCGGATCGCGTGAGGCCGCGGTTGCGCTGAATGAAGAAGGGGCCGTCTCGAAGGAGCGGCCCCTTTTGTTTCTGGCGGTGCGTCTGGTGTCGCGGCGGCGCTCAGTGCGGCAACCGCACGTCGAACTTGAAGGTCGCGAGCCGCGCGACGAGGATGAAGCCGGTCGCGAGCAGTACGCTGTACACCGAGTCGAACTGCAGCCATGCGAGCAGCAGGTAGAACCAGCAACCGACGAACGCGCAGGTCGCGTACGGCCGCGAATCGCGCAGGATCAGCGGGATGTCGTTGCACAGCACGTCGCGGATGATCCCGCCGACCACGCCCGTGATCACGCCCATCATCACCGCGATGAAGCGCGGCATCTCGGCATCGAGCGCGATCGCGGTGCCCGAGATGCTGAAGATGCCGAGCCCGATCGCGTCGGCCACCAGCAGCAGCCGCTCGGCCGACAGCCGCGACAGCATCCGCAACACGAACGGCGCGAACAGCGCGAGCACGAAGATCGCGATCACGTAGTCGTCGTGCACGACCCAGTAGAACGGGCGGCGTTCGAGCAGGATGTCGCGCAGCGTGCCGCCGCCGAATGCGGTGGCGAGTGCGACGACGAACGTGCCGACCGAGTCGAGACGGTTCTTGCGCGCCTCGATGAAGCCCGAGATTGCGAACGCCAGCGTCGCGATCGCCTCCAGTACCGCGATCGCGAGCGTCAGCCTAGGATGCGGCACGCGGCCCCCGATCGGCGGGCGCCGCGAGCGGCTGCAGCAGCACGAGCACCGCGCCCGCGCCGCCGTCGTGGCTGCGCGCCTCGCAGAACGCGATCACTTCTTCCTTCTGCACGAGCCACGCGCGCACCTTGCCTTTCAGCACGGGTTCCTTGCCGATCGAGCCGAGCCCCTTGCCATGGATCACGCGCAGGCAGCGCAGCCCCTTCTTGCCGGCTTCGCGGATGAATTCGGCGAGCGCATCGCGCGCCTCGTCGCGTCGCATCCCGTGCAGGTCGATCTGCGCCTGCACGATCCACGCGCCGCTCCTCAGCTTGCGCACGACGTCGCGACTGATGCCGGGGCGGTGGTAGTACAGCGATTCGTCGCTGTCGAGCAGCGTCTCGGGATCGAATTCGTCGGACAGCGTCGCGTTCAGCACGGCTTCCTCGTCGCGCTGCGTCTGCTTCGGCACCGGGTCGGGCGGCGTACGGCCGGATTTCGCGCGCGGCGGCGCGTTGAGCTGCTGGATCGCGCCGATTTCGTTGCGGAACAGGTTCGCGTCGGCTTCGGCCTTGCGTTCGGCCTTCGCGGTTTCGATGCGCTCGCGGTCGCGGCGATCGGCTTCGCCTTGCAGCGCCTTGCGCAACGCGCCGAGGCCGGCCAGGCCCTGGCCGCGCAATGCGGCCGGATCGGGCGCGGGCGGCGGGGCGGCCGGCGCGGGGTTCGCGGGACGGGCGGCGATCTTCCGCTTCGCGGGATCGCTCGGATGGGGCTGGTTCTTCGCCATGATTCGGTAACCGGGCAGGCGCGTTCGGGCGCGCGGGCACAAAAAAGCCGCTGCGCGACGGCAGCGGCTTTCCGGTCAAGCCCGCTTCGCGGCAGCGGACGCCATTGTAGCGCCCGGCGCGCGAAGGCTCGACGCTTACTTCTTGTCGTGCAGGCTTTCGAGGTAGCGCTGCGCGTCGAGCGCGGCCATGCAGCCCGTGCCGGCGCTCGTGATCGCCTGGCGGTACACGTTGTCCTGCACGTCGCCGGCGGCGAACACGCCCGGCACGCTGGTCGACGTCGCGTTGCCCTGCAGGCCGCTCTTCGTCAGGATGTAGCCGTCCTTCATCTCGAGCTGGCCCTGGAACAGGTCGGTATTCGGCTTGTGGCCGATCGCGACGAACACGCCCTGCACGGTGAGGTCCTGTTTCTCGCCGGTCTTCACGTTCTTGATGCGCAGGCCCGTGACGCCCGAATCCTCGCCCGTCACTTCGTCGAGCACGTGATCCCACTTGATGTCGACGACGCCTTCCTTTTCCTTCTCCAGCAGGCGGTCGATCAGGATCGGCTCGGCGCGGAACTTGTCGCGGCGGTGGATCACCGTGACCTTCTTCGCGATGCCCGTCAGGTAGAGCGCTTCCTCGACCGCCGTGTTGCCGCCGCCGATCACCGCGACTTCCTGGTTGCGGTAGAAGAAGCCGTCGCAGGTCGCGCAGGCCGACACGCCCTTGCCCATGAACAATTCTTCGGACGGCAGGCCGAGATACTGCGCGGATGCGCCGGTCGCGATGATCAGCGAGTCGCACGTGTATTCACCCGAATCGCCGATCAGCCGGATCGGCTTTTCGTGCAGTTTCGCGGTGTGGATGTGGTCGAAGACGATTTCGGTGTTGAAACGCTCGGCGTGCTCGAGGAAGCGCGCCATCAGTTCCGGGCCTTGCACACCCTTCGCGTCCGCCGGCCAGTTTTCGACGTCGGTCGTGGTCATCAGCTGGCCGCCCTGCGCGATGCCGGTGATCAGCACCGGGGACAGGTTGGCGCGAGCCGCATAGACGGCAGCCGTGTAGCCGGCGGGGCCGGAACCGAGAATCAGGACTTTGGCGTGTTTGGGCGTGGACATGTGCGAATCCGTAAAGGGCGGCCGCGGCGGGCGGGGTAAGGCTCGCCGGACGGTCTGGGTTGACCGGGATGCCGTCGTAGATGGGTATCAGACGCGCATTATAAAGGCCCCGTTGCTGCGCTGCCGAACGAGAGTTTCAATCGTGGCGATAGCGTTCCTCGGTGGGGCGCCCGTAGCCGCGGGGCAGGTCGGACGGGCTGGTCGGGGTGGGGCGCGGGCGGCTGCCGCCCGTGGCGGCGCATTGCCGCGGCCCGGCGTCACGGGCCGGATCGCATGCGCGGGTATCGGCTTCGGCCGCCCCGACCCTCTTATGTAACCGTCATTTACACTTGGCGCCCCGGTGCAGCGTTTACAATAAGCGCGATCGAACGACAGGCGGGCGCGCGGCCCGTCCTCTTTATACGGATTCATGGCAAAAGCTCCTTATTCCGCCCAGGCACAGGCGTTGCCGCACCGGATGTCGAAGCTCCTCACGGAGATCCGCTGGATTCTCCAGGTCGCGCTCTGCGCTTTTCTGGTGATGGCCCTGTTGAGCTACAGCCGGCGCGATCCGAGCTGGACGCACGCCGCGCAGGTGGACCACATCTCGAACTGGGCCGGCCGCGTCGGCGCGTGGACGGCCGACATCATCCTGCTGCTGTTCGGCCTGTCGGCCTACTGGCTGATCGTGCCGCTCGGGCGGCGCATCGCGGTCAACTACCGGCGCATCACGCGTCACGAGGCGGTCGCCGACGAACCCGAGCGGCCGATCGGCTGGCTCACCGAGATCCTGGCGTTCGTGCTCGTCGTGCTCGCGTGCGACGGCATCGAGGCGCTGCGCATGTGGTCGCTGAAGGTGCAGCTGCCGCGCGCACCGGGCGGCGTGATCGGCGAGGCCGTGGCGGGCGCGATGTCGCACGCGTTCGGCTTCACCGGCGGCACGCTGCTGCTGCTGATCCTGCTCGCGATCGGCCTGTCGCTGTATTTCCGCTTCTCGTGGCTGTCGGTCGCCGAGCGCGTGGGCGGGGCGATCCTGTCCGCCGTCAACGTCGCGAAGCTGCGCCGCGAGGCCGAGCGCGACCGCAAGCTCGGCGAGGCCGCGGCCGTGCGCCGCGAAGGCAAGGTCGAAGAGGAGCGTGTGCGCATCGAGGATCACGAACCCGTGACGATCGTGCCGCCGGTCGTCACGCCGGCGAAGTCCGAGCGCGTCGAGCGCGAGCGCCAGGTGCCGCTTTTCACCGACCTGCCGGGCGATTCGACGCTGCCGCCGGTGTCGCTGCTCGATCCCGCGCCGAAGACGCAGGAAGCGATTTCTGCCGATACGCTCGAATTCACGTCGCGCCTGATCGAGAAGAAGCTGAAGGACTTCGGCGTCGAGGCGAGCGTCGTCGCCGCGTATCCGGGCCCGGTCGTCACGCGCTACGAGATCGAGCCGGCCACCGGCGTGAAGGGCAGCCAGATCGTCAACCTCGCGAAGGATCTCGCGCGTTCGCTGTCGCTCGTGTCGATCCGCGTGGTCGAGACGATCCCCGGCAAGAACTACATGGCGCTCGAGCTGCCGAACCAGCGCCGCCAGACGGTCCACCTCTCCGAGATCATCGGCTCGGAAGTCTATGCGGCCGCGTCGTCGGCGCTGACGCTGAGCCTCGGCAAGGACATCGGCGGCAAGCCGGTATGCGCGGACCTCGCGAAGATGCCGCACCTGCTGGTGGCCGGCACGACCGGTTCGGGCAAGTCGGTCGGGATCAACGCGATGATCCTGTCGCTGCTGTACAAGGCCACCGCCGAGCAGGTGCGCCTGATCCTGATCGATCCGAAGATGCTCGAAATGAGCGTCTACGAAGGCATTCCGCACCTGCTGTGCCCGGTCGTCACCGACATGCGCCAGGCCGGCCACGCGCTGAACTGGACGGTCGCGGAGATGGAGCGCCGCTACAAGCTGATGAGCAAGCTCGGCGTGCGCAACCTCGCGGGCTACAACAACAAGATCGACGACGCGGCGAAGCGTGAAGAAAAGATTCCGAATCCGTTCAGCCTGACGCCGGACGATCCTGAACCGCTCGGCCGCCTGCCGAACATCGTCGTCGTGATCGACGAGCTGGCCGACCTGATGATGGTCGTCGGCAAGAAGGTCGAGGAACTGATCGCGCGGATCGCGCAGAAGGCGCGCGCGGCCGGCATCCACCTGATCCTCGCGACGCAGCGTCCATCCGTCGACGTGATTACCGGCCTGATCAAGGCGAACGTGCCGACGCGGATCGCGTTCCAGGTGTCGTCGAAGATCGACTCGCGCACGATTCTCGACCAGATGGGCGCCGAGTCGCTGCTCGGGATGGGCGACATGCTGTACCTGCCGCCGGGCACCGGGCTGCCGGTGCGCGTGCACGGCGCGTTCGTCGCCGACGACGAAGTGCATCGCGTCGTCGAGAAGCTCAAGGAGCAGGGCGAGCCGAACTACGTCGAGGGGCTGCTCGAAGGCGGCACGGCCGACGGCGACGAGGGCTCGGCCGGCGCGGGAACCGGCGAAGGCGGCGAGGAGTCTGATCCGCTGTACGACCAGGCGGTCGAGATCGTCATCAAGAACCGCCGCGCGTCGATTTCGCTCGTGCAGCGCCATCTGCGGATCGGCTACAACCGTGCGGCGCGGCTGCTCGAACAGATGGAACAGTCGGGGCTCGTGTCGGCGATGTCGTCGAGCGGCAACCGCGAAATTCTTGTGCCGGCGCGCGACGCGGAATGAGTCCGCGGCGCCCGCAGCGCCGGCCACCCAGGGAGAAAACCGCAATATGCAGCAACATTCGTTCGCAGTGTCCCTTCGTTCGACGCGGCGCTGGCTCGGCGCGGCGCTCGCCGGCGCATCGCTGATGCTCGCGGCGACGCACGCGTTCGCGGGCGGCACCGAGCAGCTGAAGGCCTTCGTGTCGCAGGTGCGCTCGGCGAAAGGCGATTTCACGCAGCAGATCGTCAAGGCGCCGGCCAAGGGCGCGAGCGCCGTGCAGGCCGCGCCGAAGCCGAACGACAATTCGAGCGGCACGTTCGTGTTCTCGCGTCCGGGCAAGTTCATCTGGACGTACCAGAAGCCGTACCAGCAGGTGCTGCAGGCCGACGGCGACAAGCTCTACGTGTACGACCGCGACCTGAACCAGGTCACCGAACGCAAGCTGAACGGCGCGCTGGGCGCGAGCCCGGCCGCGATCCTGTTCGGCAGCAACGATCTCGACAAGAACTACACGCTGCGCGATGCCGGCGAGAAGGGCGGCATCGAGTGGCTCGAGATGCTGCCGAAGGCGCAGGACACGCAATTCCAGCGGATCGGCATCGGCTTCCGCAACGGCACGCTCGCGGCGATGGAATTGCACGACGTGTTCGGCAACGTCACGCTGCTCACGTTCACGAACATCCAGACGAACCCGCCGCTCAAGAGCGATACGTTCAAGTTCGTCGTGCCGAAGGGCGCGGACGTGATCAACGGCTGACCGGCACCACGCCGTTTTCCCGACACGGGCCTGCCGGCGACGGCAGGCCCGTGTTGTTTTGGGGCGCGGGCATCGGGCGCGGGCGCAGGCGCAGGCGCAGGCACTAAGCATTAGGCACCAAGCACCAAGCACCAAGCACCAAGCACCAAGCACCAAGCACCAGGCGCGGCGGTGCAGTCGCGCGGCTGTCATAATGTCAGGTCCGGCGGCCCGTTCGGCCGCCATCGTTTGATCTGGAGCGAGGGTTCATGTCCGACCTGTTTCAAGTCGAGCCGCGCCGGCCGCTCGCCGAGGCGCTGCGGCCGAAGACGCTCGCCGAGGTGATCGGCCAGACGCATCTGCTGGGCGAAGGCAAGCCGCTGCGGCTCGCGTTCGAATCCGGCAAGCCGCATTCGATGATCCTGTGGGGGCCGCCCGGCGTCGGCAAGACGACGCTCGCGCGCCTCACCGCGCTCGCGTTCGACTGCGAGTTCATCGCGCTGTCCGCGGTGCTCGGCGGCGTGAAGGACATCCGCGAGTCGATGGAGCAGGCGAAGGACACGCTGAATCGCACCGGCCGCCACACGATCCTGTTCGTCGACGAAATCCACCGCTTCAACAAGGGGCAGCAGGATGCGCTGCTGCCGTTCGTCGAGTCGGGGCTCGTGACCTTCATCGGCGCGACGACCGAGAACCCGAGCTTCGAAGTCAACTCGGCGCTGCTGTCGCGGGCGCAGGTGTACGTGCTGCAGTCGCTGAACGACGACGAGATGCGTCAGCTGCTCAAGCGCGCGCAGGAAATCGCGCTCGACGGGCTCGCGTTCGACGACAAGGCGATCGATACGCTCATCGGTTATGCAGACGGCGACGCGCGGCGCTTCCTGAACCTGCTCGAGCAGGCGCAGACGGCCGCAGCCTCGGCCAAGGTCACGACCATCGATGCCGAGTTCGTCAGCAGCGCGATGACGCTGAACGCGCGGCGCTTCGACAAGGGCGGCGACAACTTCTACGACCAGATCTCGGCGCTGCACAAGTCGGTGCGCGGTTCGAGCCCGGACGGCGCGCTGTACTGGTTCTGCCGGATGATCGACGGCGGCGCGGATCCGAAATATCTCGCGCGGCGCATCGTGCGGATGGCGTGGGAAGACATCGGCCTCGCCGATCCGCGCGCGCTGCAGGTGGCGAACGACGCGGCCGAGACCTACGAGCGGCTCGGCTCGCCCGAAGGCGAGCTGGCGCTCGGGCAGGCGGTGATCTATCTCGCGTGCGCGGCGAAGAGCAACGCGGGCTACAACGCGTTCAACCAGGCGATGGCGTTCGTGAAGCAGGACAAGTCGCGCGAGGTGCCCGTGCATCTGCGCAATGCGCCGACCAAGCTGATGAAGGAACTCGGCTACGGCCACGCGTATCGCTACGCACACGACGAGCCGAATGCCTATGCGGCCGGCGAGTCGTATCTTCCGGAAGGGATGCGCGAACCGCGCTGGTACAAGCCGGTGCCGCGCGGGCTCGAATCGAAGATCGCCGACAAGCTCGCGTGGCTGCGCGAGCTCGACCGCGAGGCCGGCAAGAAGGACTGACCGGCCGAGCGCGGCGCGACGGCCGGCGCTGCCTGGGGCGTGTCAGCGCCGGCGGCCCGGCTGCTTCTTCCAGTACTCGAACGGCTCCTCGTGGCAGTCGATGTCGAGCTCGGCGACCCGTGCGTGCAGGCGCTCCTGCGCATCGGCGATCGCGAGGTTGTAGATTGCCGGCGCGATTTCCTCGACGAAGAAATGCAGCAGCGCTCCGGCCTGGATGTTGCCGATCGGCTCGTCCATGTTTTCTGTGAAATACCGTTGCAGCGACGCGATCGCGCGGTCGCGGACATCCTTGTCCAGTTCGATGGCCATCGGGTTCCCTCGGGTGATGGTGATGCGAAGACGGGTGCGTTGCCCGCCGCGTTGCGCCCGGCCGGGGCGGCTGTCGCGCGCTGCGCCGCGGCGTCGCGCAACGCGCTTCGCCGGCTGCGGGCGCGCAGGCCGGCAATGCGATACTGCCACGCCCGTCGCGCGTTTGCGGCACTGTCCATCCGGCCAATGCCGTGGCGGCCCCGCGGTGCGTTAGAATTCCCGTCTTACACAACGATTTTCCAAGTCCTCCCATGCTCGACATCCAGTTGCTGCGCAAAGACCTCGACGGCGTCGCGAAGCGCCTCGCCGATCGCGGCTACACCCTCGACGTCGCCGCGTTCTCCGCCCTCGAAGCGGAACGCCGTGCGATCCAGACCCGTACCGAAGAGCTTCAGGCGCGCCGCAACAGCCTGTCGAAGCAGATCGGCGCGATGAAGGGGAAGGGCGAGGACACGTCGGCCGTCATGGCCGAAGTCGGCGGGATCGGCGACGAAATGAAGGCGTCGGAGGCCAAGCTCGGCGAGATCCAGACGCGCCTGTCCGACCTGATGCTGGGCATGCCGAACATCGCGCACGAAAGCGTGCCGGTCGGCAAGGACGAAGCCGACAACGTCGAAGTGCGCCGCTGGGGCACGCCGCGCCAGTTCGACTTCGAGGTGAAGGATCACGTCGACGTCGGCACGCCGCTCGGCCTCGATTTCGAAACCGGCGCGAAGCTCGCCGGCGCACGCTTCACGATGCTGCGCGGCTCAATCGCACGCCTGCACCGCGCGCTCGCGCAGTTCATGATCGACACGCACACGCTGCAGCACGGCTACAGCGAGACGTACACGCCGTACATCGTGAATCCCGAGATCCTGTACGGTACGGGCCAGCTGCCGAAGTTCGCGGACGACATGTTCCGCGTCGAGAAGGGCGGCGCTGAAAACACGATCACGCAGTACCTGATCTCCACGTCCGAGATTTCGCTGACGAACACCGTGCGCGAGTCGATCGTCGAAGGCTCCGCGCTGCCGATCAAGCTGACCGCGCATTCGCCGTGCTTTCGCTCGGAAGCCGGCTCGTATGGCCGCGACACGCGCGGGATGATCCGCCAGCACCAGTTCGACAAGGTCGAGATGGTGCAGGTCGTCGCGCCGGACGCGTCGTATGCGGCACTCGACGAGATGGTCGGCCACGCGGAGGCGATCCTGCAGAAGCTCGGCCTGCCGTACCGCGTGATCACGCTGTGCACGGGCGACATGGGCTTCTCGGCCGCGAAGACGTTCGACCTCGAAGTGTGGCTGCCCGCGCAGAACACCTATCGCGAGATCTCGAGCTGCTCGAACACCGAGGCGTTCCAGGCGCGCCGGATGCAGGCGCGTTTCCGCAACGCGCAGGGCAAGCCGGAACTCGTGCATACGCTGAACGGCTCCGGCCTCGCGGTCGGCCGCACGCTCGTCGCAGTGCTGGAGAACTACCAGAATGCCGACGGTTCGGTCACGGTGCCCGAGGCGCTGCGTCCGTACATGGGCGGCATGGAGCGAATCGAAGCGCCTGCGCAGGCGTCGTGAGATCGCTGCGCGATCGGTCTTCGACGGGCTCGCAAAAATTTTTGCAAAAAACGCTTGTGAGTTCCGAAGAGATCGTTCTATAATCTTTTCTTTCTCGGACGCGACCAACCGGGAAATGAAGCAGCAAGGAAGGAGAGGTGGCAGAGTGGTCGAATGTACCTGACTCGAAATCAGGCGTACGGTTTCCCCGTACCGTGGGTTCGAATCCCACCCTCTCCGCCAAAATACGAAGCCCCGTGATCCGGAAGGATCACGGGGTTTTTCGTTTTGGTCGCCCGGTGGCGAGCGTGGATGCGATGTGCGGTACGCGCGCGCGTACCGATCGGCCGGCACCCGCTTGGGCGTTGTTGCCTCGGTTCCCGCCGCCGACGGATCGCCACGGGCTTCGTGCTCGACCCGCACGGTTCCCGCCGCCGCTTGCCCGCTTCAGCCTTGACCTCGCGCGCCGTTAACAGAGCGGTCGGCGGCTCGCGCTTTGTGCGCGGTCGCCGTTCTCCGACGATCCAAGGTCCCATGAAGCTGAGCTACAAGATTCCCCTCGCATTCGCCATTGCGCTGCTGCTGATGTTCTGCGGCGCGCTGTACGGCATCCGCATTCTCAATCGCTCGATCGACACGTTCGCGAACGACGTGCAGACGCACGTTGCCGACGAACGGCTCGTATCGGCCACGCTCGTGCAGTTCAAGCTGCAGGTGCAGGAATGGAAGGACACGCTGCTGCGCGGCAAGCAGCCCGACAAGCTCGACAAGTACTGGCAGGCATTCCAGACGCGCGAGCGCACGGTCGACACGCTCGCCGCGCAACTCGTCGGCGAGCTGCCGCCCGGAGAGAGCCGGACGCTCGTCGAGCAGTTCATGCGCGCGCATGCGGCGATGGGCGACGGCTACCGGCGCGGGTTCGACGCGTTCAAGGCCGCGGGCTTCGAGCCGACGGCCGGGGACGCGGCCGTGGCGGGCGTCGACCGGGCGCCCGCCGCGCTGCTCGAGCGCGCGGCGAAGGCGATCGCCGACGAGAGTGCTGCCGTGTCGGCGCAAGCGAGCCGCGATGCGCGTCACGCGACCGCGGCGAGCGTCGTGCTGATGCTGATCGTGCTCGGCATCGCGATGATCGGTGCATTCCTGTTCAGCCGCGCGATCCTGCGGCCGCTCGATCGCGCCGTGGCCTGTGCACAGGCGGTGGCCGGCGGCGACCTGACGCGCGACGTCGACGCGGCCGGCCGCGACGAGATCGCCGATCTGCTGCGCGCATTGAAGACGATGCAGGCGAGCCTGTCGGGTGTCGTGCTCGAGGTGCGTACGCATGCCGAAGCCGTCGCGACCGCGAGTGCGCAGATCGCGGCGGGCAATCACGACCTGTCGTCGCGCACCGAGGCGCAGGCTGCGTCGCTCGAGGAAACCGCGGCCAGCATGACCGAACTGACGGGCATCGTGCGCCAGTCGGCCGAACACGCGCAGCATGCGGCGCAGCTCGCACGCGACGCATCGGACATCGCGTCCGCGGGCGGTGGCGTGATGACGGACGCGGTCGGCACGATGAGCGGGATTGCCGCCAGCGCGGCGAAGGTCGGCGAGATCATCGCGGTCATCGACGGCATCGCATTCCAGACCAACATCCTCGCGCTGAACGCGGCCGTCGAGGCGGCGCGCGCGGGCGAGCAGGGGCGCGGCTTCGCGGTCGTCGCGTCGGAGGTGCGCACGCTCGCGCAGCGCAGCGCGGCCGCCGCCAAGGAGATCAAAACGCTGATCGAGCAATCGACGCGGCGGGTCGACGAGGGCGCCGTGCTGATCGCGCGCGCGGGCGAATCGATCCACGAGATCGTCGGCGCGGTGCAGCGGGTCACGTCGATCGTCGGCGAGATCTCGTCCGCTTCGCAGGAGCAAAGCGGCGGCATCCAGCAGGTGAACGTCGCGGTCACGCAGATGGATGAAGCGACGCAGCGCAATGCGGCGCTGGTCGAACAGGCGTCGGCGGCGACGCAGGCGCTGGCCGAGCAGGCGAGCGCGCTGCGGCACGCGGTCGCCGTGTTCAGGCTGCCGCAGGCCGCGTGACGATATTGCCGACCGCGACCGCGACCGCGACCGCGACCGCGACCGCGACCGCGACCGCGACCGCGACCGCGACCGCGACCGCAACCGCAACCGCAACCGCAACCGCAACCGCAACCGCAACCGCGCCGTCCTGCGTCACCCCGCGGCCGAATACTGCGCGAGCACGCGAGCGCGGATCGATGGCTTGATGTTCGATTGCGCCATGTTGCCGCCATAGTGCGCGACGACACGCGGATTCATCACGCGATACCAGAGCGGCGGCACATAGGCGAACAGGATCATCGTCGCGTAACCGGCCGGCAGTTGCGGCGAGTCGTCGAAGTGTCGCAGCGCCTGGTACGAGCGCGTCGGGTTCGCGTGATGGTCGGCGTGCCGCTGCAACTGGTACAGGAACAGGTTGGTGACGACGTGATTGCTGTTCCACGAATGCTGCGGCGTGCAGCGCTCGTAGCGGCCGCTCGGCAGCTTGCGGCGGCCGAGCCCGTAGTGCTCGACGTAGTTGACGACTTCGAGCAGCGACGCGCCGTACACGGCCTGGATCACGAGGAACGGGATCACGATCTTGCCGGCCATCGCGATCGCGATGGCCCACACGACGACGGTCATCGCCCACGCGTGCAGCACCTCGTTGCGCCAGGTCCACGGCGAATGCCCGAGCCGCTCGAGGCGTGCCTTCTCGAGCCGCCACGCCGAGCGGATGCTGCCCGTCACCGTGCGCGGCAGGAAGGCCCAGAACGATTCGCCGTAGCGCGCGCTCGCCGGATCCTCGGCCGTCGCGACGCGCACGTGATGGCCGCGGTTGTGCTCGACGAAGAAGTGCCCGTACGCCACCGGCGCGAGCGTGACTTTCGCGAGCCAGCGCTCGAAGCGGCTGGTCTTGTGCCCGAGTTCGTGCGCGGTGTTGATCGAGATGCCCGTTGCGGCGCCGAGCGACAGCGCGAAGCCGACGTAGTCGTACCACGCGAGCGCATGCGTGCCGACGATCCGCACGCACACGAAGAACGCGATGTATTCGACCAGCGTCGCGAGATAGACGATGCAGCGGTAGTAGCGCTCGCGTTCGAGATGCGGGACGACGGCTTCGGGCGGATTGTCGCGATCGTCGCCGATCAGCGTGTCCAGGACCGGGATCACGCCGAACGCGAACAGCGGGCCGAACCACCAGAACACGTGGAGGCCCGTCGACAGCGCGAGCTGGGCCGAGAGGATCGGCAGCGTGATCGTCACCGCGCCGAGCAGCCACAGATAACGTTTGCCATCCGACCAGCCCGAGGCCGATGCGTCGGTCATTGCCATTGTCTCCCTCCTTTTCGGGGCCGGCTCCCGCGTGTGCGGGTGCGGCGGCCGAGTGACGCGCTTGTCGTCGGTCGAATCGTCGTGGGTCCGCGGCACGGCGCGCGGCACCGGATCGGTGGTCCGGTTGTGCCAGTTATACGACCGTCGCGCGCGCTTTCCAAACCCCGCCGCTAGGCGGGCAACTCCAAACGGCGGGCCGTGCAGGACGCGGGCCGGGAGGGCCCTGCGCCACGGTGATTGAAACAGGCCGGAGCGGGCCCGATCCGCTCGCGCAGCCGGTATTCTCGTCGGATGAATACGTGAGGCCACACGCGCGAGTATCCGGCGGCGGGGTCCGCAACGAATGTTGCAATGCAATAAATGCGACGCGACATCGCGTGGCGGCGCGGCTTTTTGGGATACATATATTACGGATCATTACGGCGCCGCTGCAGGGTAACGTCGGACCCTGACCACATGAATGCCACGCATGACAAGGCGAGCGGGGCGACGCGTCCGACTTCGCCGTTCGGACTGCCATGCGTCGCGGCCCGTCGACGCGTCGATGCTGCACCCGCACACCCGCGCGTGCGCGACGCGTGCTGCCTTTCGATCCGCGCTGGCATTTGAAAATTACGATTTGACTCATGCCCCGCTTTCGGTTGAAGCTAGTAACTTGCTGTCCGAAGGGGGCTGTGCCTGCATGAGTTCGACCTTGACCGTTCGTCGTATCGCTGCCGATCAGGGCGGCGTGTATCGCGAACTCCGCGCCGCATCGCTGCGTGAGCCCTACGCGCCCGGTGAAGCGCCGGAGGCCGAATTGCTGAACGTCGATTCCGACGCGGCGGCGGCCATCGCCGCGCTGCGTGCCGCGTCCGACGAGTCGACGACTTTCCTGCTGTACACCGAAGGCCATCCGGCCGGCATGATCGGCGCGTATTTCGACACGACGCCCGAGCGGCGCGCGTTCGTCAGCGAGCTGTGGGTCGCGCATGCGGTCCGCCACCTGCGCGGCGGCGTGCTGTTGCTGGAAACGGCTACCGCGTGGCTGGCCGAACGCGGGGCGCGGGACGTCTACGCATGGATCGCCGATGCGAACCGCAACGCGATCCGTTTCTACGAACGCGCGGGCTTCGGCAACACGGGCGAGCATGCGCCGATCGCGCGGATGCCCGGCGCGATGAAGTCCTTGTTCGTGTCGCACTTCAACACACCCTGACGCATGAATGCGCGGGCCGCACGGCGTGATGAAAGCCCGGCCGCCCGCCCGACTGCCCGCCTGCCGGTTGCGCGCTCGCCGCGACCGTCGCCCCCCGGCTCCCCAAAAATAATGGCCGCACGCGTGGACGCCTGTAAAATACGCAAAAATTTTTTGCAGAGTGTCCATGTCGCTTAAAAAATCGCCATTCTTCGAGCTGCGCAGCGGATCGGTCGATACGTTGCTGTTCACCGTGAAGACGACCGATCTCGACGCGTTGCGTACCGAACTGGTCAAGCGCTTCGAAGCGACTCCCGAGTTTTTCGCCGACGATGTCGTCGCGATCGACGTCCGCCGCCTCGCGGACGGCGAACGCGTCGCGCTCGCCGACATCCGCCAGATGCTGAACGACGTGCGGATGCGCCCGGTGGGCGTCGTCGCGCTGGCCACGCAGGGCTGGGCGGGGGAAGCCGGCCTGCCGTTGCTCGAGGCGCGCGATCGCCGCGTGTCGGCCGCGAAGCCGGCCGAGGAAGCGGAGCCGACGCCCGTCGCAGCGCCGGCCGCTGCCGCGGCAGCCGAACCGGCGCCGGAACCTGCGCCGACGCCGGTTGCGGCGGGCGGCCAGACGCTGGTGATCGATCGGCCGCTGCGTTCGGGGCAGCAGATTTACGCGAAAGGAGACCTCGTGGTGCTGGCGCCGGTCAGTCACGGCGCCGAGATCATCGCGGAAGGCAACATCCACATCTACGCGCCGTTGCGCGGCCGCGCACTCGCGGGCGTGCACGGCAATCACGACGCGCGCATTTTCTGCACGTGTCTGGAGCCGGAACTGATTTCGATCGCGGGTATCTATCGAACGACCGAGAACCCGTTGCCCGCCGACATACTGGGCAAATCGGTGCAGATCCGGCTCGAAGAGGAAAAACTGATGATCGAACCGCTGCGCCTGACGTGATTCACGCGGCACGCTCCGGGTCGATCGGCTCTCATTGACGAACACAGGGTATTGGGTAAATGGCAAAAATCATCGTGGTGACTTCGGGCAAGGGCGGCGTGGGCAAGACGACGACCAGCGCGAGCTTCGCGTCCGGCCTCGCGCTGCGCGGCCACAAGACGGCCGTGATCGACTTCGACGTCGGCCTGCGCAACCTCGATCTCATCATGGGCTGCGAGCGTCGCGTGGTGTATGACCTCGTCAACGTGATCCAGGGCGAAGCGAACCTGAACCAGGCGCTGATCAAGGACAAGAAGTGCGAGAACCTGTTCATCCTGCCGGCATCGCAGACGCGCGACAAGGATGCGCTCACGCGTGACGGCGTCGAGAAGGTGCTGAACGACCTGGTCGCGATGGACTTCGAATACATCGTCTGCGACTCGCCGGCCGGTATCGAGGCGGGCGCGCTGCACGCGATGTACTTCGCGGACGAAGCGCTGATCGTCACGAACCCGGAAGTGTCGTCGGTGCGCGACTCGGACCGCATTCTCGGCATCCTGTCGTCGAAGACGAAGCGCGCGGCCGAAGGCAAGGATCCGATCAAGGAACACCTGCTGATCACGCGCTACAGCCCGAAGCGCGTGAGCGAAGGCGAAATGCTGTCGCTCGAGGACATCAGCGAGATCCTGCGCATCAAGCTGATCGGCGTGGTGCCGGAATCGGAAGCCGTGCTGCACGCCTCGAACCAGGGCCTGCCGGCCGTGCACATCGACGGCACCGACGTCGCCGAAGCGTACAAGGACGTCGTCGCGCGCTTCCTCGGCGAGGACAAGCCGCTGCGCTTCACCGATTATCAGAAGCCGGGCCTGCTGCAGCGCCTCTTCGGCAGCAAGTAACGGAGGCCGCCCATGTCCATCCTTTCGTTTCTCCTCGGCGAGAAGAAGAAGTCCGCATCGGTCGCGAAGGAGCGCCTGCAGCTCATCATCGCGCACGAGCGGGTCGGCGGCCGGCCGCCGGCCGACTACCTGCCGGCGCTGCAGAAGGAGCTGGTCGCGGTCATCTCGAAGTACGTCCATATTTCGAACGATGACATCCGCGTGAGCCTCGAGCGCCAGGACGATCTCGAAGTCCTCGAAGTGAAGATCGAGATTCCGCAAGCCTGACCGCTGTCTGTCCCCCCGCACGGTGGCGCCTGCCGCCGTGCGCGTCTTACGCCCTGTTGCACTTTCGGGCGCGCCGTAACACGGCGTCTGTCGGCCGTTGGTCGATCTCTCGCATTGAACGAATACGCTCGCGTCATTTGTCAATCAGGAGGTCGTGATGGCTGTCTCTACCGTTCAACGCCGTATCGTTTCGCTCGTACTGTTCGCCGCGGGCCTGTCAGCCGTCGCCGCGCCGCTCGCCGCACGCGCCGACGAAATCCTCGTCGGTACGCCGGTGATGGTGCAGTCGGGCCGGATGCTCGTCGCCGAACCGGTGGCCGCGCCCGCCGAGGAAATCGTCGTCGTCGCGCCGAACGCGCCGCCGCCGGTGCGCTACGAGGTCGTGCCCGACGCACGCGTCGGCTATGTGTGGGAGCGCGGTCACTGGCACTGGGATCATGGCCGCTACGTCTGGATCGGCGGCCGCTGGGAAACCGAGCGTATCGGCATGCACTGGGTGCCGGGCCACTGGGATCAGCGCGGCCCGAACTGGTTCTGGACGCGCGGCCACTGGGCCTGACGGAGGCGCGCGATGAAACGAACCGCCCTTGCCATTGCGCTCGTCGCGATCACGCTCGCCGGCTGTATCGTCGTGCCGGCGCGGCCCGTCTACTATCGGCCCGCGCCGGTGGTGATCTACTGAGGGGTACGCGGGCCCGTCTGCGCCGGGCCGCTCGTGCCGGAAGGAGTCGTGCCGGAAGCGGTCGCGCCGGAAGCGGTCGTGCCGGAAGCGGACGGTCCGTCGTCGTGCGACGTCGCGGGCGTGTGTGTGGCGGCGTTGCCGGCCGCCGGGGCCTGCGGCTCGCCACCGTCCCGTTCGCGCAGCGTATCGAGCGGATCGGCGGGCGCGGCGGCCGCATCCTGCGGCTCGACGACGCCGGCCGTAGCCGCCGGCGCCGCGGCGGGTTCAGCGGCGGCCGCGGGCGGCGCGAGATAGCGCTGCGCGAGTGTTTCGTAGAGCGGCGGCGCGAAGAAGCGCGCCATCCGGCTCGACACCAGCGCGGTCGCCATCAGCGAAATCACGAGCGCGTGACCGTTGATCATCTCCATCACGATCACGAACGACGTGATCGGCGACTGCGTGACCGCCGCGAGGTAGCCGACCATCGCGAGCGCGATCAGCATCGGCAGGCTCATGTCGCCGAACACGAGGTGCAGCAGGTTGCCGAACCCGGCGCCAATCGACAGCGACGGCGCGAAGATCCCGCCCGGAATGCCCGGCAGGTACGACGCGACCATCGACACCATCTTCAGGAACGGATAGAGCACCGACAGCCGTTCATGGCCGTCGAGCAGGCCGCGCGCCTCGGCATAGCCGCTGCCGAACGTCGTCCCGCCCGACACGAGGCCGACGACGGCGATCACGAAACCGCACAGCGCCGCGAACGCGATCGGGCGCTCGCGATACAGGCCGAGCAGGCGCGCGGGCAGCCAGCGCCCGGTATTGAGCAGCAGCCAGCTGAAGAGGCCGCCCGCAACGCCGGTCACGAGCGCGGTGACGAGCACGGCGACGGCGAGCATCTTCGGGAAATGCTGGCCGGCGTCGATCGTGCCGAAGTACGTGTAGTTGCCGTTCAGGCCCAACGCGACGACGCCGGCGAGGATGATCGCGGTGATCAGCACGCCGCTTGCGCGGGCGGAGAAGCTGCGGGTGAGTTCCTCGATCGCGAACACGATCCCGGCGAGCGGCGTATTGAACGCGGCCGACAGGCCGGCCGCCGCGCCGGCGAGTACGAGCTGTCGTTCGATCTGCGCGTTCGAGCGCGGGTAGAAGCGCCGCAGGTTGAACATCAGCGCCGCGCCGACCTGCACGGTCGGGCCTTCGCGTCCGATCGTGAAGCCGCCGAGAATGCCCATGAACGAGATCAGGACCTTGCCGAACAGGATGCGCAGGGTCAGCAGCCGCGCGCCGAACGCGCCCGGGCTCGCATGCAGCGTCGCAATGACCTGCGGGATCCCGCTGCCCTCGGCGCCGCGGAAGAAGCGGCGCGTGAGCCATGCCGACGCGGCGGCGATCGACGGCGTCAGCAGCAGCGGCAGCCACGCGGCGTGGTCGCGCATCGTGCGGAACGTGTCGTAGCCCCAGTCGATCAGCCGCGCGTACAGCACGGCCGCGAGGCCCACGGCGATCGCGCCGAGCCAGAACACGCCGTACTGGCGCCAGATCCGCAGCGAGCGGCGGGTGAGGGCGGGAAACAACCCGGAAAGCAGGGCAGGAAGGGCGGGGCGTTGCATCGGCGGAAGCCGGGAGGGCAAAGAGCGCATTATAAAAAGAACCTGATGCAGCCGGGGCTCGACAAATCCTCACCAAAGCGTCGCACTTTGTTGCAAATGTAATGTCGGCGTAATGTATCAACGCGGCAACCGTCGTTAGCATCACCAAATGGCCGGCCCACCCCATTCATCATAAGAAAAGTGAAACGCATCCTCATCGTGAAAGTGACGTCGCTCGGCGACGTCGTCCAGACGCTGCCTGTCGTCGCGGACCTCCACCGTGCCTTTCCGGGCGTAACGGTCGACTGGGCCGTCGACGAATCGTGTGCCGAGGTCGTGCGCTGGCATCCGGGTGTGAGCAAGGTGCTTTGCGCGCCGTTGCGGCGGTTCAAGAAGCTCCGGAACGGCGGCGACCTGAAGGCGATCTCGGCGTCAATCGGCGCGCTGCGCGCGCACCGCTACGATGCGGTCATCGACCTGCACGGCGTCTACAAGAGCGCGATCATCTCGGCACTCGCGCGTGCCGCACGCCGCGTCGGCTATCAGACGCAGGATCTCGGCGAGGCGGGTGCCCGCTTCGCCTACTCGCATCGCTTCGGCCCGCGGCCGGACTGCGACGCGTGGCACGGGATGCGCGTGAGCGCCGGCGAGGCGCTGGGCTATGTCCCCGAGGGCAGCGCCGCTTACGGGATCGTCCCGCCGCAGGATGCGAGCCTGCCGCCCGCCGTGACCGACGGCGCGCCGTTCATGCTGCTGTTTCACGCCACGTCCAATCCGGACAAGCAATGGCCCGCCGACCACTGGGCCGAGCTGGCTACGCAGATGATGGCGCGCGGCGTGCGCGTGCTCGTGCCGTGGGGATCGGCAGCCGAACACGACGCTGCGCAGGACATTGCCGCGCGTGCGTCGGGCGCGATCGTGCTGCCGGCGATGTCGGTGCGCGAACTGGGTGCGGCCATCGGCCGGGCCGCGCTCGTGGTGGGAGTCGATACCGGGTTCGTGCATATGGCGCACGCGCTGCAGCGGCCGACCGTGATGATTTTCGTCGCGACGTCGCGTCACCATTGCGGCATCGGCGGCGCGCCGAACGCGCTGTCGATCGGCGAACCGGGCGCGCCGCCGTCGGTTGCGCAGGCACTCGATGCGATCGATGCGGTCGGGCCGGCCTATGGCGCGCTGCGTGACCGGCTGACGGCCTAGGGCCAGCGCGAGCCCGTTATCGGGGTGAATCGGCTCCGGGGAAGCGGGCCGCGCGTTCAGGCGAGCAGCGCTTCGACCGTCATCACCGCGGCGACGGCGGCCAGGTTGGCGAGAAGCGCCTCGAACAGGAGCCCGCGCCAGGTTTTCGGCCGGAAGCGCGCCGCGAGCAGCAGGGCGCCACCCAGCGCGAGCGCCAGGATCAGGACGAGGTCGGCGTTGCCGAGGTGGAGGTTCATTGCGGCGGCTCCTTCAGCGGAGGGATCCGGGGGGTGTGACGGCGCCCCCGGATCGAGTATAGGCGGCGCCCCCCGCCGCACAACCCGGGGCGCCCCGAGGGCTCAGACGAGCGATGCGTCGCGGGTTTCGCGCATCAGCAGCACGCCGACCAGGCTGATTGCCGCCGCAACCGACACGTAGCCGCCGACCCACGACAGGCCGCCGCGCGCGGCGAGCAGCTGCGCGATGTACGGCGCGATCGACGCGCCGAGGATCCCGCCGAGGTTGTATGCGACGCCCGCGCCCGTATAGCGGACGTTGGTCGGGAACAATTCGGGCAGCAACGCGCCCATCGGCGCGAACGTCACGCCCATCAGGAACAGCTCCAGCGTCAAAAACAACGCGACGAGCGGCATCGAGCCGCTGCCGAGCAGCGGCTCCATCGCGAAGCCGGACGACAGCGCGGCGATCGCGCCGACGACCAGCACCGGCCTGCGGCCGAAGCGGTCGGAGGCCCACGCCGACAGCGGCGTCGCGAGCCCCATGAACACGACCGCGAAGCACAGCAGGCCGAGAAAGCTCTGGCGCGGAATATGCAGCGTCGACACGCCGTACGACAGCGAGAACACCGTCGAGATATAGAACAGCGTGTAGCAGACCACCATCGCGAGCGCGCCGAGCAGCGTCGGCTGCCAGTGTTGCGAGACGAGCGTCGCGACCGGCACGCGCACGCGCTCGTTGCGCTCGAGTGCGGCCTGGAACGCCGGCGTCTCGGTGATCTTCAGCCGCACGTACAGGCCGAGCGCGACGAGCACCGCGCTGACAAGGAACGGGATGCGCCAGCCCCAGCTGCGGAATTGTTCGTCGGACAGCGACAGCGCGAGCGCGAAGAACAACCCGTTCGACATCAGGAAGCCCACCGACGGGCCCAGCTGCGGGAACATCCCGAACCAGCCGCGCTTGCCTTGCGGCGCGTGCTCGGTCGCGAGCAGCGCCGCACCGCCCCATTCGCCGCCGAGGCCGATCCCCTGGCCGAAGCGCAGCACGCACAGCAGCACCGGTGCGAGCGCACCGATCGTGTCGTAGCCGGGCACGAAGCCGATCGCGGTGGTGGACACGCCCATCACGAGCAGCGACGCGACGAGCGTCGATTTGCGGCCGATGCGGTCGCCGAAGTGGCCGAACAGGAACGAGCCGATCGGCCGCGCGATGAACGCGATGCCGAACGTGACGAATGCGGACAGCGCCTGGGCGGTCGCGGAGCCGTGCGGAAAGAACACGGGGCCGATGACGAGTGCCGCGGCGGTCGCGTACACGTAGAAGTCGTAGAACTCGATCGCGGTGCCGATGAAGCTCGCGAACACGATGCGCCGGTGGCTGACGGCGCCGGCCGAACCGGTTGCGTGTGCAACGGCCGGGGGGGATGCGGACATGGATGTCTCCGTTTTGTCGTTGGGCGGTCGGCCGGGTGAGCGCTCGGGCAGGCGGACGCCTGCCGGGAGCGGCCGAGCGGATGAGGCGGCGGCGTGGACGCGCGGCGTGGCGCGGACGTCACCCGCCGGTCGACGATGGAGACGGATAGGTCGCCGCCGCCCGGTGCCGGCGTGGTCGGCTCGCATGCCGGGTGCGGCGCGCGAACGCGCGCGGGAGGGTGGCCGCGCGATTGCGGAAAATTATAGCCAGCGCCGCGACATGGCGGCAAACGCGGGCGGGCGCGGGCTCAGTCGATCGATTGCGCCTGCGCGGATGCGGTGCTTTGCAACTGGAAGTGGCCGTCGTCGTTGAACAGCCAGCCTTCCATCATCTCGAGCCGGCCATTGCCGTCCAGCAGTTTCGACGGCGGTGGCGGCAGTGGCGCCGAGCGGCGCAGCGACGCGAGCGCGAGCGCTTCCGCTTCACTGTCGCCGTTGCTGCGATAGACGGATGCGTTGACGAGCTGGCCGCTGCGATCGACGGTGAACGCGACGACGACGAGCGAGCGCAGCATCGCCTGCGGCATCCCGTGCGACACGGCGGACGGATTGTGCTCGGCGACGCACTGCGCGACTTCCACGCGGTACTGGTCGCGATTCGCGCTGCGGATGACCGACGGGATCGTCAGGATCGAGCGCAGCGACGGGGGCGGCGTGATCGTGCAGGCGGCAAGCATGACGGCGGCGACCAGCGCGGCAATGCGCAGCCGGTCGACGCCCGGGCAGGGAAGAGAAGGCATGGGGGAGTGCCGGAGGGTGACGATAAAAAAATGATAGGCGTCTGCGCGCGGCGCGTTATCGGGACAAACGCATAGCACGCGAAGCGCGATGTGCCGATTCGCGGAGGATGGCGATTCGGCGGGGCTTCCGGCGCGCATCGCGACGCGATGTGACATGACACGTGACCATGCGGGCACGACGATTGCGCACGCGCGGCGCGTGCGGGACGCAGCGGCAGCGGCGTGCTCGACCGGCTCAGTAGCCGTGTGTCACGAGCGATAGAACGGACAGGTCCGGATGCGTGCCGTCGATGATGGTCTTGCCGATGTGCACGGCTTCATGCACCGCTTCCTCGACGCTCGCGAAGCTTTCTTCGCCGTCCGCATGGAACGGCACGGCATGATCCGGCAGCGCGGGGTTCACGCCCGGATGGCAGACATAGCCGGTGTAGGTGTAGCGCGCATCGCTGCCGGGGACGAGGCCCGGCACCACATGGATCTCGAAGCCTTCGTAATCGACGTGATCGGGCGCTGTCGACAGTTCGGTCATGGCGGTCTCCGTGTGCCGCACGCACGGATGGTGCGGGCGGCATCGAATCGCGGCGGCGGTCGTGTCGCCGTGCTGATCGAATTCTAGGCGATGGCGGCCCGGCCCGTGAGGGCTGCGCGCGTCGCAGGCGGTGCGTGTTACCGCGTGCAGCGCGCGTCCTTGCGCTGCACCACGAGGATCACCGGATACTTCTGGCCGTGCTCGAGTTCCACCGGCGCGACGACCGTCAGCGTCGCCGGGTCGGAATCGTCGTACACGCTGACCTGCTCGTTGCGGATGTAGGTCACGCCGGTGCAGTTCGTCGCGCGCCCGTCATCCGATACCTTGCACTGGAGCTCGTTTTCCTTCAGGTAGTTGTACGGCGTCGGGCTTGCGAGATATTCGCGCAGGCCGCGCGGCGAGCCGCCGACGCCCTTCACGTACGCGATCGCGCACGACGGTGTTTGCGCGTCGGTGCCGGAGGCGGAATCGGCGGCCGCTGCGTGCGTGCCGATGGTGGCCAGCAGGGCGACGAGCGACGAGGCGATGAAGGGCTTCATGACGTGGATTTCCCGTTTCGCGAATCGGAGCGCCGGATTGTAACGGCATCGGGCGAGATGCGTCGGCAGGCGGAGGCGGGCAGCGTGCGCGCCGCGGACAAACAAAAACCCCGTCATTCGATGAATGGACGGGGTTGGGCGAACTTCCTGGCGGAAGCGGTGAGATTCGAACTCACGGACAGTTTCCCGTCGCCGGTTTTCAAGACCGGTGCCTTAAACCGCTCGGCCACGCTTCCACACGAGGCGGCATTGTAACCGAAATGCCGCCTCGTTCCGCTTCAATCGTCACGCAGGAACAATTCCTGCAAGTCGTTGAGGAAACGCTGGCCGAGCGGCGTCGGCGCGATCTGCGCGAAATCGCGCGTGATCAGCCCGCGCCGTTCCGCTTCCTTCAGTGCCGGCTCGATCGTGCCGATCGGCAAGCCCGTGCGTTCGACGAAGCTGTGCACGGGAAAGCCCTCGACGAGCCGCAGCGTGTTCAGCATGAATTCGAACGGCAGGTCGCGCGCCCCGACTTCACGCTCTTCCTGCACCGGCGTGCCGGCCATCGCCCGTTCGATGAAGGTGGCCGGATGCTTGTAGCGTGCCTGTCGCAGGATCCGGTTCGGGAACGACAGCTTCGTGTGCGCGCCCGCGCCGATCCCGAGATAGTCGCCGAAGCGCCAGTAGTTCAGGTTGTGCTTGCACTGATGATTCGGCTTCGCGTACGCCGACACTTCGTAGCGGTCGTAGCCGGCCTCGGCCGTGCGCGCGTGGATCCATTCCTGCATGTCGGCCGACGCGTCGTCGTCGGGTACCGCGGGCGGAAACTTCGCGAACAGCGTGTTCGGCTCGAGCGTCAGGTGATACAGCGACAGATGCGGCGGCGCGTACGACAGCGCGGTCTCGATGTCGGTCCGGCATTCGTCGAGCGTCTGGTTCGGCAGCGCGAACATCAGGTCGAGGTTGAAGTTGTCGAACGTCTTCGCGGCGATCTCGACGGCCGCGCGCGCCTGCGCGGTGTCGTGAATACGGCCGAGCGCTTTCAGATGGCCTTCGTTGAAGCTCTGGATGCCGACCGACAGGCGGTTCACGCCGCTCGCGCGGAATTGCGCGAACTTCGCGGCCTCGAACGTGCCCGGGTTCGCCTCGAGCGTGATCTCGGCGTCGGCATCGAGCGGCAGCAGCGCGCGCACGTCGGACAGCAGCCGGTCGAGGCCGGCCGCGGACAGCAGGCTCGGCGTGCCGCCGCCGATGAACACCGTATGCACCTGTCGGCCCCAGACGAGCGGCAGCGCCTGTTCGAGATCGGCGCGCAGCGCATCGAGGTACTCGGTTTCCGGAAACCGCTCGCCTTTCCACTCGTGCGAGTTGAAGTCGCAGTACGGGCACTTGCGCACGCACCACGGAAAATGCACGTACAGCGCGAGCGGCGGCAGCGACGTGAGCCGTACCTGCCCGGGCGACGTGAAGGTCGCGACGACGCGCGCGCCGGTTTCCGCCGCCTGGCTCATGCGGCCTCCGGTTGCGAATGCGTGACGAGGACGATCATGCCGGTTCCTCCGCGAGCCGCGCGAGCAGCGCCTTCAGCGCGAGCGCGCGATGGCTGTGCGTGTTCTTCACGGCCGGCTCGAGTTCGGCCGCCGTCGCGCCGAGCGACGGCAGGAGGAAATACGGGTCGTAGCCGAATCCGTGCTCGCCGCGCGGCGTGTCGACGATCTCGCCCACCCAGCGGCCTTCGGCGAACAGCGGTTCGGGATCGTCCGCGTGGCGCACCAGCGCGAGCACGCAGCAATAGTATGCGCGTCGGTCTGCGACGCCGCGCAGCTGCTCGACGAGGTACGCATTGTTGGCCGCGTCGCCCTTGGCGCCGCCCGCGCGCTGCGCGTAGCGCGCCGAATAGACGCCCGGTGCGCCGCGCAGCGCGCGCACGCACAGCCCCGAATCGTCGGCGATCGCCGGCAGGCCGGTGAGCCGCGACGCGTGCCGCGCTTTCGTCAGCGCATTCTCGATGAACGTGCCGAACGGTTCTTCCGCCTCGGGCACGGCCAGGTCGCCCTGCGGCACGATCTCGATGCCGACCGTCGAGAACAGCGCGGTGAATTCGCGCAGCTTGCCGGCGTTGTTCGACGCGAGCACGATGCGCGACAGCGGCGCGAGGGTGCGATCATCAGACATGGCCGGCGCCCAGCACGTCCTTCTGCAACTGCACGAGCTGGCCGATCCCACTTTGCGCGAGGTCGAGCAGCGCGTTCATCTCGGCGCGCGAGAACGGCACGCCTTCGGCGGTGCCCTGGACTTCGACGAAGCCGCCGGCGCCCGTCATCACGACGTTCATGTCGGTATCGCACTGCGAATCTTCGGCGTAGTCGAGATCGAGCACCGGCGCGCCTTCGTACACGCCGACCGAGATCGCGGCGACGTGGTCGGTGATCGGCGAGCGCGCGAGCTTGCCGGCCGCGATCAGCTTCGACACGGCGTCGTGCGCGGCGACGAAGGCGCCGGTGATGCTGGCCGTGCGCGTGCCGCCATCGGCCTGGATCACGTCGCAGTCGATGTGGATCGTGCGCGGGCCGAGCGCCTCCAGATCGAACACCGCGCGCAGCGCACGGCCGATCAGGCGCTGAATTTCCTGCGTGCGGCCCGTCTGCTTGCCGCGCGCCGCTTCACGGTCGCTGCGCGTGTGCGTCGCGCGCGGCAGCATCCCGTATTCGGCCGTCAGCCAGCCCTGGCCGCGATCGCGCAGGAATTCGGGCACGCGCTCGGCGACGCTCGCGGTGCAGATCACCTTGGTATCGCCGAATTCGACGAGTACCGAGCCTTCGGCGTGTTTCGTGTAGTGGCGCGTGAGGGCGACCTTGCGCAGTTCGTCGGCGCGGCGGCCGCTCGGGCGGGACAGGGAAGACGTCATAGGGGAATCGTGGACGGAAGAGGAAACCCCGATTTTAGCGCCGAACGGCAGGCGTGCCCGGCGGGGTGGGACGCAAAAATGGGATAATGCGCGCTTCCCGCCCCGCGCCTTGCAATGCGCCGGGCGCCTCGACATATTCCCGCCCGTGACGGGCACCCAGACGGCGAGACGAACCATGATCTACAGCATGACGGGCTATGCGAGCGCGACGCGCGAACTCGCGACGGCCACCGGCAACGGCGGCACCAGCGTGTCGGTCGAACTGCGCACCGTGAACTCGCGCTTCCTCGACCTGAATTTCCGCATGCCGGACGACGTGCGCGCGTGCGAACCCGCGCTGCGCGAAATGCTGATGAACAAGCTGTCGCGCGGCAAGGTCGACGTGCGCATCAACCTGCAGCGCGGCGAGCAGAGCATCGGCGCGGGCGCGCTGAACCAGTCGGCGCTCGGCCAGCTGGCCGAGCTCGAGCGTTCGGTGCTCGATTCGTTCCCGGGCGTCGGCCGCCTGCGCGCGGGCGAAATCCTGCGCTGGCCGGGCGTGATCGCCGAGAGCGGCGTGTCGGCGGACGCGATCCGCGACGCGGTGCTCGCGTGCGGCAAGGAAGCGATCGGCGAGCTCGTCGTCGTGCGTTCGCGCGAAGGCGCGCAGCTGGCGACGATGCTGCTGTCGAACGTCACCGAAATGGAAGCGATCGTCGCGCGCATCACGCCGCTCGTGCCGGAGCTGATCGCGAAGCATCAGCAGAAGATCGTCGAGCGGCTGCAGGAAGCGCTCGGCATCGCGGCGCCCGAAGGCAGCGCGCCGATCGTCACGCGCGAGGAAGCCGCGGAACGCATTCGTCAGGAAGTGACGATGTACGGCATCCGGATCGACATCGCGGAAGAGCTGTCGCGACTCACCGCGCACCTGAACGAAACGCGTCACGTGATCGAGAAGGGCGGCCGCGTCGGCAAGCGTCTCGACTTCATGATGCAGGAACTGAATCGCGAAGCAAACACGCTCGGCTCGAAGGCGGCGGCGAAGGAACTCGCCGACGCATCGATGGCGCTCAAGCTGTTGATCGAGCAGATGCGTGAGCAAGTGCAAAACCTGGAGTAAAGCAAGATGATCCACCCCACTCACGACGCACATACGCTTCACGCGGGCGTCTATCCCGGCAACCTGTTCATGGTCATCGCGCCGTCGGGTGCCGGCAAGTCGACGCTCGTGAACGCGCTGCTGTCGAAGGACAGCGACATCTGCCTGTCGATTTCGTACACGACGCGCAAGCCGCGCCCGGGCGAGCAGGACGGCCAGCACTATCACTTCACGAGCGTCGAGGATTTCCGCGCGCGCCACGCCGCGCACGAATTCCTCGAGAGCGCGGAAGTGCACGGCAACTATTACGGCACGTCGCGCGTCTGGATCGAAGAGCAGATGATGAACGGCCACGACGTGCTGCTCGAGATCGACTGGCAGGGCGCGCAACAGGTGAAGAAGCAGTTCCGCAACGCGGTCGGCATCTTCATCCTGCCGCCGTCGCTCGATGCGCTCGAGGAACGTCTGAAGAAGCGCGGCCAGGACGAGCCGAACGTGATCACGCGGCGCCTGCTGGCTGCCGGCAGCGAGATCGCGCACGCGTCGGAAGCGGAATACGTCGTGATCAACGAGAATTTCGATCGTGCGCTCGCCGAACTCGAATGCATCGTCGCGGCCACGCGCCTGCGCTTTGCTTCGCAGTACGCGCGACACGCGGAGCTGTTCATCGAGCTCGGCATCCATCTGCCCCACGCGGAATGACGCGAGGGTAGAGGGACATAAGGTAGAATAACGACTATATTCAGAAGGAATTTCCAACATGGCTCGCATTACCGTCGAAGACTGCCTGAAGCAAATCCCCAACCGCTTCGAACTGGCGCTCGCCGCCACCTACCGCGCGCGGCAGCTCGCGCAAGGCCATACGCCGAAGATCGAGAGCCGCGACAAGCCGACCGTCGTCGCGCTGCGCGAGATCGCCTCCGGCCAGGTCGGCGTCGAGATGCTGAAGAAGGTGCCGGTGTAACGCGCATCCGGCCCGTTCCAGCCATGTAGTCCACGCGCGCAACGACTCGACCTGGAGGCGAATATGAGCACCACCCCATCGTCCGCCTCCGCGGATTCGACCACCGAAGCCACGGCCCAGTCGCCTGCGCGCCAGTACATCGACGCGGTCCTCGAACAGTCCTTTCGGCACCTGTTCGGGCCGACCGCCACGCCGGAGCAGCCGCGCAAGCACGGCGTCGTTTCGATCGCGAAACTGACGGGCGTGCTTGCCGAGTATCTCCCTCCGGAAGAAATCAAAGAGGTCAAGGCGGCGTTCCATTTCAGCGACGAAGCCCACCTCGGTCAATATCGCCAGAGCGGCGAACCCTACATCACCCATCCCGTCGCCGTCGCGGAAATCTGCGCCGGCTGGAAGCTCGACGCGCAAGCCGTGATGGCGGCGCTGCTGCACGACGTGATGGAAGACCAGGGCGTGACCAAGAGCGAGCTGGCCGAACGGTTCGGCCCGAAGGTCGCCGAACTGGTCGACGGCCTGTCGAAGCTCGACAAGATGGAGTTCCGCAGCCGCGAGGAAGCGCAGGCGGAAAACTTCCGCAAGATGCTGCTCGCGATGGCGCGCGACGTGCGCGTCATCCTCGTCAAGCTCGCCGACCGTCTGCACAACATGCGCACGCTCGGCGCGGTGCCGATGGAAAAGCGCCGCCGCGTCGCCCGCGAGACGCTCGACATCTATGCGCCGATCGCGCACCGCCTCGGGTTGAACAACACGTATCGCGAGCTGCAGGACATGAGCTTCGCGAACTTCAACCCGCATCGCTACGCGACGCTCGAGAAGGCCGTGAAGGCCGCGCGCGGCAACCGCCGCGAAGTGATCAGCAAGATCCTCGAGGCCGCCCAGCGCGCGATGGGCGACGCGAAGCTCGACGCCGAGATCACCGGCCGCGAAAAGACGATCTACAGCATCTATCGCAAGATGCGCGACAAGCAGCTGTCGTTCTCGCAGGTGCTCGACGTGTACGGCTTTCGCGTCGTCGTCGAGAGCCCGCTCGACTGCTACACGTGCATCGGCGCGCTGCACGCGCTGTACAAGCCCGTGCCCGGCAAGTTCAAGGACTACATCGCGATCCCGAAGATCAACGGCTATCAGTCGCTGCACACGACGCTCGTCGGCCCGTTCGGCGCGCCGATCGAGTTCCAGGTGCGCACGCGCAAGATGCACGAGATCGCCGAGGCCGGCGTGGCCGCGCACTGGCTGTACAAGAACGGCGGCGCGGACCTGAACGACGTGCAGAAGCGCGCGCACCAGTGGCTGAAGTCGCTGCTCGACATCCAGAGCGAAGCCGGCGATTCGAGCGAGTTCCTCGAACACGTGAAGATCGACCTGTTCCCGGATGCGGTCTACGTGTTCACGCCGAAGTCGAAGATCATGGCGCTGCCGCGTGGCGCGACGGCGCTCGATTTCGCGTATTCGATCCACAGCGATCTCGGCAACCAGTGCGTGGCCGTGAAGATCAACAACGAGTTGCTGCCGCTGCGTACCGAGCTGAAGAGCGGCGACATCGTCGAGGTGATCACCGCGCCGTATTCGAAGCCGAACCCCGCATGGCTCGGCTTCGTGCGCACCGGCAAGGCGCGTTCGGCGATTCGTCACTACCTGAAGACGATGCGCCTGAACGAGTCGGTGCAGCTCGGCGAGCGGCTCGTCGACCAGAGCCTGAAGGGTTACGGGCTCGCGCTGGCCGATGTGGGGCCGGAAGTGTGGGAGAAGCTCGTGCAGTGGACGGGCAACAAGAGCCGCCAGGAAATCTTCGCGGACATCGGCCTCGGCCGCCGCGTCGCCGCGGTGATGGCCAAGCGCATCGAGGTGCTGATGAGCGGCCGGGATGCGGACGACGATCTGCCGAAGTCCGAGCGGCATCCCGCGCACAATGCGCCGCCGGTCGTGATTACCGGCACCGAAGGGATGTCCGTGCAGCTGTCGGCGTGCTGCCGGCCGATTCCGGGCGACGCGATCATGGGCTATATCGGCATCGGCCTCGGGATGGCGATTCATACGACGGATTGCCGCGTCGCGCAGCGCATCCATCGCCGCGACCCGGGCCGCTGGATCGACGTCGAATGGGCGCCGCAGCCCGGTCGTCTGTTCGACGTCGCGGTGAAGGCGCTCGTGAAGAACACGAAGGGCATCTTCGCGCGTGTCGCGGCGGATATCACGTCGGCGGACGCGAACATCGTTCACATCGCGATGGACGAGGATCTGACGCACGAATCGACGGTGCTGCGCTTCGTGATCCAGGTGAGCGACCGCGTGCATCTCGCGAACGTGATGCGGCGCGTGCGGACCAATCCGGACGTGATGCGGATCATGCGCGAGCGCTCGACCGACGACAGCGTGCACGCGCGTCACGACGGCGGCATGCGCATCGAGCGCGAGCGGCAGGATTACTGACGCTGCGCGTTGCGATGCAGCGGAATGAGACGGCGGCCACGGGCCGCCGTTTTCGTTTGTGATGTGGACTTGGCGTTGTGTGGCGGCAGCTCCCGCACGATTCGGGCGCGATCGGTGTTGCCGGGAAGAGGAGGAGAGGCGAAGAGGGGAAGCGGAAAAGAAAAAAGAGCCTTCCCGGAGGAAGGCCCTTCTGAGGTGGCGCGGCTGGCAGGATTCGAACCCACGACCCCTTGGTTCGTAGCCAAGTACTCTATCCAACTGAGCTACAGCCGCACGCAAAGCGGTACTACTTCAACTGTCGGAACCTTCTACGGTGGGAAGGTTCCCAAAAAGGTGGCGCGGCTGGCAGGATTCGAACCCACGACCCCTTGGTTCGTAGCCAAGTACTCTATCCAACTGAGCTACAGCCGCACGCAACAACAAAACGCTACAACATCGAACTGAAAGGGCCTTCGGTTGGGAAGGCCCTCGAAAAAGGTGGCGCGGCTGGCAGGATTCGAACCCACGACCCCTTGGTTCGTAGCCAAGTACTCTATCCAACTGAGCTACAGCCGCACGCAGAAGCGGAAGTATAGCAGGGTTGTATAAAAAGGGAAGCCTTATTCGCAAAAAATGTCACCCGATCTTGGGAAGGCCGCCTTCGTGTACCCTTGAAGCATCAGTCATCCATGCGTTGAATCTGCATCATGAACAAGGCGTTTGTCAAAGAGTCGGACGGCGACGACGACGATCTCGACCCGAGTCAGCCCGCGATTCCGGCGGGCACGAAGAATTACATCACCCCGGCCGGCCACAAGCGGCTCAGGGACGAGCTCCTGAACCTGATCGACGTCGAGCGTCCCGAGGTCGTGCGGCTGGTGTCGTGGGCCGCGTCGAACGGCGACCGGTCGGAGAACGGCGACTACATCTACGGCAAGCGGCGGTTGCGCGAGATCGACCGCCGGATCCGCTTCCTGACGAAGCGGCTCGATCTCGCCGAAGTCGTCGACGCGAGCCGCCAGGAGAACGTCGACCAGGTGTTTTTCGGCGCGACCGTCGATTACGCGACGCCGGACGGCGAGGATCATACCGTTACCATCGTCGGGATCGACGAGGTCGATCTCGATCGCGGTTGCGTCAGCTGGATCTCGCCGGTCGCGCGGGCGCTCATCAAGGCGAAGATCGGCGATACCGTTACGCTGATGACGCCGGCCGGTCCCCAGCCGATCGACGTGCTCGACGTTCGCTATCCGGCATCGGGCAGCGCGTGAGCATGGCGCGGCGCATGCGTGCGGTGCAGCGCTGAAACGAACGAGCGCCCCGGGTGGGGCGCTTCGTCATGACGGTCCTGGCCGAACGACCGGGCTCACGCGCATCGCTCAGAAGCGATGGCGCATGCCGGCCGTGACGGCGATCTGCTTGTTGGTGGACGACGCGGTGCCGAGCCCGTTGATGTTCGCGCCGATCGCCAGGCCGTCCGCATTGACCCGCTGGTATTCGCCCTGCAGGTACAGGTCGGTGCGCTTCGACAGCGCATAGTCGGCCTGCAGGTTGAACTGGTGCCAGCTCGGCGTCTGGCCGTCGAGGCGGCTGTCGGTGTACGTGTACGAGCCGGCGAGCGAGAACGCCGGCGTCAGCGCGTAGCGGCCGTTCACTTCGTAATTGTTGAAGCGCGTGCCGCCGATGAGCGGGATGCCGCCCGACACGCCGGACTGCCCGGCGCTGATCCTGGCCGAATCGGTCAGGCGTGTCTGCGTGAACACGAAGCCGGCCGTCGCGGGCCCGAACGCGTAGTTGAGGCCCGCGCCCCAGGTGCGCTGACGGCTGGCCCCGAACGTCCAGTCGCCGGCTACCGCGCCCGGGTCGCTGGCCGCGAGCGCCAGCGCGTTGACGTTGTTGTTCAGCTGCATGTACGCGGCCGCGACGTTGAAGCCCATGTAGCTGTACGACGCGCCGACGCTGTACGCGCGGTTGTTCGAGAAATTGCTGGAATTCGAGAAACCGTACAGCGCGCCGAATTTCAGGCCGCCGTAGTTCGCGCTCTGGTACTTGACCGCGTTGTTGATCCGGAACGAGTTGTTCAGGTTGTCGTTGTCGAACGGGTGCGCGAACTGCGTGCCGCCGTACTGGGTGCCGGTCAGCGACAGCGGGCCGAGGAAATCGACGACGCTGTCGTACTGGCGGCCGAGCGTGAGCGAGCCGTAGCTCTCGTGCGCGAGCCCGACGAACGCCTGGCGGCCGAATTCGCGGCCGTTCTGCTTGAGTGAACCGTTATTGATGCCGAAGCCGTTTTCCAGCGTGAAGATCGCCTTCAGGCCGCCGCCGAGATCCTCGGTGCCGCGCAGGCCCCAGCGGCTGCCGTTGATCGAGCCGCTCGTCTCCTGCCACGCGCTGTGACCACCCTGGTTGTTCGTGTAGGTGATGCCGGCGTCGATCAGGCCGTACAGCGTGACGGCGCTTTGCGCATGGGCGCCGGTGGCGTACGCGCCCGCCAATGCCGCGACGATCAGGGTCTTTTTCATGATCTGTCTCCAAACAGGATGATGTCGATCGAACCTGCTGCGGGCATCGGCGGCGTCGCAGGTTGGCGACGCCGTGCGCATTGGGCGCGGCACCCTCGTCGGATATCCATTTGCAGTGTACGGATCGGTCCGGGCGTAGAAGAAAATTGCTTCCCGCAATACTGTATTTTGAATCCGGCAAGAATCAGCATATGCGCCGAGAGGCCCGGCCATCAAGACTTTGCGGCAATGCAGCACGCGAAAAAAGCAATCAGGACTGCGTATCGGGTGTCGCGGGCGTTGCGCGATCGCGACAGGCGATCAATGACGGGCGGGAGCACGCCTAGCGCGATTATTGACACATCGGCAATAGAGGTTTGTGCGGGGCATGGATAATGAAAGGATGTTCTCTCGCTATACTGCGATCTCTGCTTTCCGAAGCAGACTTTTTCGTTGACGGAAAAGATCTCCAAACCTTTGTCGGCGCGACTTCCCAGTCGCGCTTTTTTTTTGCCCTGTGGTTCCGATCCCTACTGCGCGTACGAGCGTCGTTTGCGCTTGCGCTTGCCGGTCGGCTGCGGGTCGTCGGCTTCGGCCTGCGGCGGCGTGTACGTCCAGTCTTCCATTACGTAGTGACGGGCGTCCAGCGGTGACGCCAGCAGGTTCTGCCAATGATCGCCGTGCCAGGTCGGGTCGAACTCGGTGTCGCACGGCGCTTCACGGGTCTCGGCCAGCGCGCGGGACTTGCGGCGTACGCGTGCAAGCCGGCTCGCGAAGCGCTTGAATCCGTCCAGCCACATGGCCTTCTCCTTCCCATTGCCTTTGCACCAGCATCGCAACGTCCCCCGTTTTCCGCAACCCGGAAAAAACCCGAGGAATTTACCGAAGCGATTCGTCCCCGGTATGTTTTTCACGATTTCGATTATTGGCGATCCGATCCCGGTAATATTGACAGGTTCTTGATGCGAATCAATTAATAAAAGGCGATCGTGTACCGATTCCAGCGGCATTAGCGTTTTTTTGATAAAGAAAGCCCTAAAAATTCCCTTGACGCACCCGGATTGTCCAATTTATAAAGTCAGCACTCCGTCCCCGGGCGGAGCGCTGGGGGAGTGTCGGCGCGCCGTTGCGGGATTTCGGGAAGCGGCTATAACAGTAGCTTTTTTGATCTAAACGAGTGGGGAACGAAGGTATGGATACCGGTATCGTAAAATGGTTTAACGATGCTAAAGGTTTCGGCTTTATTACGTCCGACAATGGCGGCGAAGATTTGTTTGCGCACTTTTCCGAAATCCGGATGGACGGCTTCAAAACGCTGAAGGAAAACCAGCGCGTTTCCTTTGACGTGAAAGTCGGGCCGAAAGGCAAGCAGGCAGCGAATATCCAGGCGGTCTGACGCGCCACGCTTCGCCGACCACGTCCGGCCCCCGCATCGCGGGGGCTTTTTGCTTTCCGGGGCACGAAAACCGGCGGCCGGCGAATCGATTCGGGTTCGGACTGGTCGCGAACACGCCTGCCGGTGCATACTCACGAAAGCATCGTTTCCCCCGTCTTTTCATGTCCGATTCCCGTCCGTCCGATCCCGCCTGCGACCAGCCGCTCGTCTTCGTCGACCTCGAAACCACCGGCGGCTCGTCCGCCGAGCACCGCATCACTGAAATCGGCGTGGTCGAAATCGGTCCGCTCGGCGTATCGACATGGACGACGCTGGTCAATCCGGGACAGTCGATTCCGCCGTTCATCCAGCAGCTGACGGGCATTTCCGACGAGATGGTGCGCGACGCGCCGTCGTTTGCGTCGTTCGCGCCCGCGCTGTTCGAGCGGCTCGACGGCAAGCTGTTCGTCGCGCACAACGCGAGCTTCGACCGTGGCTTCCTGCGCGCCGAATTCGAGCGCGCAGGCATCGCGTTCAATCCGGACGTGCTGTGCACGGTGCGCCTGTCGCGCGCGCTGTTTCCGCGCGAGGCGCGGCACGGACTCGATGCGCTGATCGAGCGGCATGGCCTCGTTCCATCCGCCCGCCACCGGGCACTCGCGGATGCCGATCTCCTTTGGCAGTTCTGGCGGCAATTGCACGAGATCGTGCCGCTCGAGCGTCTGCGCGACCAGATTGCGCGTACGACGCGCCACTTCCGTCTCGCGGGCGGCATGACCGAAGCGTGGCTCGATACCGCGCCGGCCGGATGCGGCGCGTACGCGCTGTTCGGGGAGGACGACCAAGCACTGTATGTCGGCCGCAGCGTGCGCGTGCGGCAGCGCTTGCGCGCGCTGCTGACCGGCGAGCGGCGCTCGTCGAAGGAAATGCGGATTGCGCAGCAGGTGCGGCGGGTCGAGTGGCGGGAGACCGGCAATGAACTAGGCGCGATGCTCGCCGAAGCGCAGTGGATCGCCCGCCTGCGTCCGTCATACAACCGGCGTCCCGCAGCCGATCACGCCCGTGCGGGCAATGCGCCCTGGCCGTTCGACGGTGCGGTCGCGTTCGAAGCGAGCGGCGAGCGCCGCCTGTTTCACGTGATCGACGGCTGGCGCTACCTCGGTACGGCCGAATCGCTCGACGCGGCGGTGCGGCTCGTGGCCGACGGCGCGGACGGCGCGTTCGAACCCCATACCCATCGTCTTCTGCAGACGCATCTCGCGCGCGGCCTGCAACTCATTCCGCTCGCGGCACTTACGCCTGCCGACTGAGCAGCGCGGGCCGCGGCGCGCGACGCCGCCGTCAGCCGATCGCGCTGGCGCCGCCTGCGGCGCAAACGTGCGACAGTGCGGTGCCGAGCGCCTGCGTCTGGGTGGAGTCGTAGCGGGTGAGCGTCTTCCAGTTCGCGATGCTGCGTGCGAGCCGCGCCTGGCAGTCGGGTGCGTCGCGCAGCGGTGCGACTTGCGCAAGGCCCGTCAGCATCTTTTGCGTGAGCTGGTCGAGTGCCGGCCGCGTGCTGGTTGCGAGGTCGGGCGGCGTGCCTTCAGGCGGCTGCGTCGCGCGCCACTTTGCAAAGAGCGCGTTCTGCACGTCCTTGCTGGCCGCGATCTGATCCTCGAAAAACGTGCGCGCGAACGCCGGATCCACGCCGGACTGTGCGGCGCGCTTCTCCACCGATGCGAGCAGTGCCGCTTCGCGCGGCCGATCCTCGATCGCCTGGTGGTTCGCCCATTTCCATCGTGCGACGGGTTCGGCAAGCGCGAGCCGCTGCGATGCGAGCGCGACGAGATTGGTGAGCGCCGTGTCGTCGCCGTCCGCGTGCGCGATATGCGGTGACGAAAAAAGGGCGACGCCGAGCGCGGCGACAGCGACGCTGGCACGAATGGCTTGTTTCATCGGAACGATCGGGAGAGGGGAGAGCCGGACAGGCCGGAGGTGGAAAACCGGAAGGATAGACGAAGACAGTCGCGCGGCGGAACGACGCGACAGAAGAATCAGCGGACGCGCTGATCCGGCACCGTCAGGCCGTTGCAGCCGGGGTGCGAAGCGAACTGCGCCGAAAACGCAGCGATGAACCGCACGATATCGATCGACACGTGGCGGTTACAGGACGGAACGTAGGTTCACTTCGGCGAGTACAGCTTGTGCTGCTCGTCGAAGAATGCCCGGACGTGCTCGGGCAATTCGGCGAGGAATTCCACGCCGACGGGTTCCGGATCCGGGCTCATCACTTGCTCGGGCGGGGGCATGCGGGTTGGTCTTTCGTCCATGTTCGTTTCTCCAGCGGGTTCAATGATTATCAACCTCGCGCTTGGATTTATGCCAGTGGCGAATCGTTAGATTTTGTCTCTGTTGTATTAACGGCACATGCGCTGCTGCGCGCCGAGCAATGCCGACTATCACGCCCTGCACAATCGGCAACAATCGGGCCGCTTGCTATACTTGCGCGCACTTTTTCCTGGACCGCGATGAAACGAACGACGCGATGGATCGGCCTCGTATGGCTGGCGCTGGTACTGAACGTACTGTCGCCCGTCGTCGGCTACGCGCGTCTCGCATCGAGCGGTTCCGGCGGGCTCACGCTCGAATTGTGCAGTGCGGCAGGCGCTCGCGAGGTCGTCCTCGCGCAGTCCGGCGACGACCGCGGCGCGGCGTCGTTCGATCATGCCGGCGTGCCGCACTGCGTGTACTGTCCCGGCTTCGCGGCGAACGTCGCGCTCGGCACGAGCCTGCCCGCGTTGCCGGGTTTCGTGCGCGCGTTCGCGTACCGGGCGGCCGCCCCGGCCGTTCCCGATGTTCCCCGCACGGGCATCCGTCTCGCGCAGCCGCGCGGTCCGCCTGAAAACGTCCCGATCTGATTGATATCGTTCGCGCGCCCCGGTGGCGCGCGTGCCGCCCGCGGCCCGGTCCGCGCGCCGCGCCGTCTGCGCGCGGCGCGTTGGCTTGCGTGCGGCGGCGTCCGGTTACGTTTTCAGGAATTCATCCATGTCGTTCACCTTCGCCGCGCGGCCCTCGCGCGGCCGGCTCGCGCTTGCCTGCGCGGCCGCTTTTGCCTGGCCGGCCGCGCAGGCGGCCTCGATCGATGGCGCATCCGCCGACCCAATGCCCGCCGGCGCCGGCAACCCGGCCGGCCGTGCCGCACCGGTCGCCGCGCTCGCCTCTGCGGGCGACACGCTGACCGCCGTGAGCGTCACCGCCCGGCGGCAACCCGTCGATCCGGACACGCCGGCCGTCGTCGAGTCGATCACGCGCGAGCAGATCGACGCGCACACCAACGTCACCACCGAGGACGCGCTGAAGTACGCGCCCAACCTGATGGTTCGCAGGCGCTACATCGGCGACCGCAACAGCGTGTTCGCCGGCCGCGACTTCAACGAACTGCAGAGTGCGCGCGGGCTCGTGTACGCCGACGGCCTGCTGCTGTCGAACCTGCTCGGCTCGAGCTATGCGTACCCGCCGCGCTGGTCGCTGATCGCGCCCGACGATATCGCGCGCGTCGACGTGCTGTATGGCCCCTTTTCCGCGCTGTATCCCGGCAATGCGATCGGCTCGACCGTGCTGCTGACGACGCGGCGTCCCGACAAGCTCGAGGCGTCCCTGTCGACGCAGTTCTTCACGCAGCGCTATCACGACGGCTACGGGTTCGCGGACAGCTTCGGCGGCAATCACCAGACCGCTCGGATCGCGAACCGCGTCGGCAAGTTCTGGTTCTCGCTGTCGCTCGACCGGCTGGAGAACGACGGCCAGCCGATGCAATATGCGAGCCCCAACGCCACCTACAACCCGCGGCTGGGTGCCGCGGTGCCCGTGACGGGCGCGGCCACCGACATCGGCCCCAACGGCAAGCCGCGCACGATCGTCGGTGCGCAGAACATCGAGCGGACCGAGCAGCTCAACGAGACGGTCCGGATGGGCTATGCGTTCACGGACCGCGTCGACGCGACGCTGACGCTCGGGCACTGGGAGAACCATTTCCGGCAGCACGGCGAAACCTTCCTGCGCGACGCGGCCGGCAATCCCGTGTACGGCGGCAACGTGTCGCTCGGCGGCCGGAACGTGACCGTCGCGCCGAGCGCGTTCGCGCCGCAGCGCGGCGACCAGGAGAACTGGCTGTACGCGCTCGGGCTGAACGGCCGGCTCGATTCGGGCTGGCGGCTGTCGGGCGTGGTTTCCGCCTACGACGTGTCGCGCGACGTGCTGCGCGCGGCATCGACCGTGCAGGGCGGGGCGGGTACGCTGTTCCAGGGCGACGGCACGGGCTGGCGCACGCTCGACCTGAAGGCCGAGGCGCCGGAGGTGAAGGGACACACGCTCGCGTTCGGCTATCACTACGACAACTATTTCCTGCGCAACGTCACGTACAACACGGCCGACTGGCTGGCCGGGCCGACCACGTCGCTCGCGAGCGTCTACCGGGGCGACACGCGCACGCAGGCGCTGTTTGCGCAGGACGCGTGGCGTTTCGCGCCCGGCTGGCTCGCGACCCTCGGCCTGCGCTACGAGCGCTGGGATGCGTACGGCGGCGCGCTCGGCAACGCGAACGGCACGCTCGGCTACGCGGACCGCGGCGCGAATGCGCTGTCGCCGAAAGTCGCGCTGCAATGGGACGCGACGGACGTCTGGCGTTTCCGGCTGTCGTTCGCGACCGGCACCCGCTTCCCGACGGTCGGCGAGCTGTTCCAGGGCACGATCTCGAACAACGCGATCGTCAACAACAACCCGAACCTGCGGCCGGAAAAGGCGATCGACTGGGACTTCACGGCCGAGCGCGACGTGGGCGTCGGCGTCTTGCGCGCGAGCGTGTTCCAGAGCGACCTGCGCGATTCGATCTACAGCCAGACGACGGTGTCGGGCGCGTCGACCGTCACCAACATCTCGAACGTCGATCGCGTGCGCGTGCGCGGCGTCGAACTCGCATTCAGCGGCCAGAACGTCGGGCTGCGCGGGCTCGACATCGACGCGAACGTGTCGGCGAGCAACGCGCAGATCCTGGCCGACACCGCGAATCCCGCGTACGTCGGCTCGCGCTTTCCGCGCATCCCGCGCATGCGCGCGAACCTGCTCGCGTCGTACCGCTTCGACGAGCACTGGCTTGCGAGCGTCGGCGTCCGCTACTCGGGCCGCCAGTTCAACACGCTCGACAACAGCGACGTGAATCCGGACGTGTACGGCGGCACGAGCATCTTCACGGTCGTCGACCTGAAGGCGCGTTACCGGTTCGATCGTCACTGGACTGCGTCGGTCGGCATCGACAACCTGACGGACCGCCGCTACTACGTGTTCCATCCGTATCCGGGCCGCACTTTCTTTGGAGAACTGAAATGGTCGCTGTGAAATCGCTCGCGGCAGGCTGCGCGCTGTGGCTCGCGGCGCTGTCGCCTGCCGGCGCGCACGACGCGCCGAAAGCCGCCGATCCGCATGCGGCGCACATGAGCATGCAGGCCGCACCGGCGCAACAGAAGCAGCCGCTCGCGACCGGCGCCGCGTTCGACGCGCGGCACCGGCTGTGGGTCGCATGGGTCGAAGGCGCGCACGTCGTCGTCGCGCACTCGGACGATGCGGGCCGCACGCTGTCCGCGCCCGTGACCGTCAACGCGATGCCCGAGCCGATCTACACGAGCGCGGAGAATCGCCCGAAGATTGCGACGAGCCCGGACGGGCGCGCGGTGTACGTATCGTGGTCGATGCCGCTGGATGCGCCGTACACCGGCATGGTGCGCTTCGCGCGTTCGCTCGACGGCGGCGCGACCTGGAGCGTGCCGGTCACCGTGCATCGCGACCGGCAGGCGATCACGCACCGCTTCGACATGATGGCGGTCGATCCGGCCGGCAACATCGCGATCGCGTGGATCGACAAGCGCGATCTCGTCGCGGCGAAGGCGGCGGGGCAGGCGTACGAAGGGGCGGCCGTCTACTACGCGGTGTCGCGCGACGGCGGCGCGTCGTTCGAGCCCGAGCGCAAGGTGACGGATCACACGTGCGAATGCTGCCGCATCGCGATGGCGATCGATCCGGCCGGGCACATCGAAGCCGTGTGGCGCAACGTGTTCCCGGGGCAGATCCGCGACCATGCGCTCGCGGTGTTGCCTGTTTCGGCATCGGAGTCCGTCGTGCCAGTGCGTGCGACGTTCTCGAACTGGCATGTCGAGGCTTGCCCCGAGCACGGGCCGGCGCTCGCGATCACGCCGGACGGCACGCGCCATCTTGCGTGGTTCGGCGTCGTCGACGGCCGCGCCGACGTGTTCTATTCGCGCATCGGCGCCGATGGCCGGCCGAGCGGCACGCCGTGGGCGTTCGGCGCGAATCCGGCGGTGCCGGCCGAGCAGGCATCGCATGCGGCGCTCGTCGTGCGCGGCGAGGTCGTCTGGCTCGCATGGAAGGCGTTCGACGGCGACACGATGCAGATCAAGCTGCGCCGCTCGGACGATCGCGGCGAGCACTGGTCGGCGCCGCGCGTGATCGCGTCGACGTCGGGCGCGAGCGACAACCCGCAACTGCTCGACGACGCGGGCCGCATCTACCTGTCGTGGCGTACGCGTAACGACGGCTACCGGCTGATTGCCGTGGAGGGGGCGCTATGAAACGGCTGATCGTGTTGATGGGCGCCGTGTTCGCAAGCCTGCCGGGATGGGCTGGCGAACTGCAGCCGCTGCGCGCGGTCGAGGTCGCGAAGGTCTACGCGACGGCGCACGAACGGCCGCTCGCAGTCGAGATCTGGTCGCTCGATTGTGGCTACTGCCGCGAGAACGCCGCGCATCTGGTCGCGTGGCAGCGCCGCCATCCGGACGTGCAACTCGCGATGGTCTCGATGGACGCGTACGACGACAACGGTGCGGCAATCGCACAGGCGCTCGCGCAAATGAACCTGCCGCCGCAGGTCGCGCAGTATGCGAACGCCGAGCCGATGCCCGAGCGTCTGCGGGCGGCGCTCGATGCGGGATGGCGGGGAGAAATGCCGCGTACCGTGTGGGTTGGCCGCGACGGCGCACGCGATGCGCGCAGCGGCTTGCTGACGACCGACGTGCTCGACGGCTGGTTGCAGCGCGGCAAGCGCCGCTGAAACGGACGGCGGCGCGGGGGATGCCCCGCGCGCCGCTTCGATGCAACGAACGAAAGCGCGCCCGAAGGCGCGCGAGAAGATCGTCAGGCCGCGCGCCTGAACAGCCGGATCACGAACAGCAGGATCACGGCGCCGATGACCGCGACGATCACCGAGCCGATGAAGCCGCTGCCGAGGGTGATGCCGAGCAGCCCGGCCAGCCAGCCGCCGATCACCGCGCCGACGATACCGACGATGATGTCGACGATCAGGCCGAACCCGCCGCCCTTGACGAGCACGCCCGCCAGCCAGCCGGCGATCGCGCCGATGATGAGCCACATAATCAAGCCATGAGTCATGGTGATCCTCTCCTTGTGTTGAGTCGAAATGACCGGACGTCGGCTGTTTCGCCGCAACCTGCATGAAGGCGGCATGCGACTCGCCGCGCCGCCCACGCAATGTAACGCGATAGACGGGTCGGAATCGTTAAGTAATGTTATGCACCCTTAACGGGCTTTTCCAGAGGATTCGTCTGTCATTCGAAATGAATCTGTAAGGAGGGCCGCACGATGGTGCGTCATGCGTCATCGTCCGTGCGTCGGCGCCGGTGTGCCCGTGTCGGGCAGGCCGTCGCCGGCGTCGGCAATCAGGCGGGTGACAGTTGCCGCATCGCCGATCGCCTCGATCGCCAGCAACGCGAAGCGGGCAAGAAAGAGCGCCGCATCGGCTTCGCCGATGCCGGTCATCGTGCGGCACAGGTCGGTGTAGAGGATGTCGCGTTCGGTGTCGGTGATCATGCGTTCTCCTGAATGTTGGCCGGCGTGCGCGGGTGCAGCGCGCGTTCGAGTGCGGCGGTCACGTCGGCGGAGCGTGCATCGTGCCAGCGGCCGAGCACGTGTCCGTCCGGACGTACGAGATAGAGGGTGCCGTCGCGCGCGCCGTACAGGTCGAACAGCCGGCCGTCGGCATCGTAGCCGCCGCATCCCGGCTGTTGCGGTGCCGCGTGCCGTGCGAGCGTGACCAGCGCGAACGGTATGCCGGCGTCGTGCAGGTTTCGTTCGAGCTCGGCGAACGACGGATCGGGCGTACCGTCGCGCATGAAGCGGAACGCGGTGAAACGCGGACCGACGAGATCCGTCAGGTGGCCGCGACGCATGCCTTCGTCGGTGCCGATGTCGCCCGACGCGTGCAGCATCAGCGGACATTCCGCGAGTACCATGCCGGGCGACGGCCCGGCCGAAAACGCATCGCGCTCGTCCGCATTGAGCGGTGACGGCGTGTAGGCGATGGCCGACGTCTGGCGCGGATTGATCAGCGAACGCAACGCCGGATGCCTGACCGCGAGCGTCAGCACGGCCTTGCGCATCAGGTCGAACGCGAACGACGGCGGCGCCATGAACTCGGTGCTCTTGGTGCCGTAGCGCAGGTTCTCGTGCGTCGCGAACACGCGCTCGTCCGAATAGCTGTCGAGCAGCGCCTCCGACGCGAGGCCGCGAATTACGTACGCGAGTTTCCACGCGACGTTGTCGGCGTCGTCGATGCCCGAGTTCGCGCCACGCACGCCGAAGATCGGCACGAGGTGGGCGGCGTCGCCGCAGAACAGCACGCGGCCGTGCCGATAGCGTTCGAGCGTCAGCGCGTTCGCCTTGTAGATCGTGATCCAGATCGGCGACCAGTCGCCGCGCTCGCCCATCATGTCGAGCAGGCTCTGCACGCGCGGGATCACGTTCTCGGGTTTCACGGCCGCTTCGGGATCCTCATCGTCGCGCAATTGATAGTCGATCCGCCATACGTTGTCCGGCTGCTTGTGGACGAGTACCGTCGAGCCGGGGTTCGACGCCGGGTCGAAGTACGCGAGCCGCTCGGTCGGCCGGTCGCTGTCGAGCGCGATGTCGACGATCACGTAGCGGCCTTCATAGCTTGTGCCCTGCAGCGACAGCCCGAGCGCATCGCGTATCGTGCTGCGCCCGCCGTCGCTCGCGACGACCCAGTCGGCATCGAGTGCATAGCGGCCGAGCGGCGTATCGACGTCGAGGCGCGCGCCGTCCGGGTGCTGCGTGACGCCCGCGACTTTCGTCTGCCAGCGGATCTCGATGAGCTCAGGGCGGCGCAGCGCGGCATCGAGCAGGAACTGCTCGATGTGATACTGCGCGAGGTTCACCATCGGCGGCAACTTCTGGTTCTCGTCCTGCGGCATCGTGAAATGCAGCACTTCGTCGTGACGATGGAAGCTGCGTCCGCCGCTCCACGGCAATCCGACGCGCATGAAGCTGTCGAGCGCGCCGAGCCGCTCGATGATCTCGAGGCTGCGTCGCGAGATGCAGATCGCGCGGCTGCCGTGACAGACCGAATCATCGGCTTCGAGCAGCACGCTGCGGATGCCGTGATTGGCGAGGCCGAGTGCGACAGCGAGGCCCACCGGGCCGCCGCCGACGATCGCGACGCGGTGCCGCTGCGTATCGACGCCGGCGCTGCAGGTCGGCAGGTGCGGGGGATGATGCACGGCGACGAACGGGTAGGGTTTGAATTCGATGCCCATCGTTGGCTTCCAGGTTGCGCTGATCGAACGCGCACGCTCGGCGACGCGATGCGTGCGGCAGGTTGGATGCAGTATGGAAGCCGCGCCGGACACCGCTGTCCCCATTCCGGGTACGGCGAACGGCTGGCGGCAGGCCGGGATTTACCCCGACGCGTTCAGGATCGGCTTCAGGGTTGCAGGCACAGCGCGAACAGCTGGCGCTGGCTCGAGATGCCGAGGCGCCGGTACGCGCGCTTCTGATAGGTGACGACACTCGAAGCCTTCACGCCGATCGTCTCGCCGATCTCCTGCGCGGTCTGGCCTTCGAGCACGCCGCGCAGCACGTCGAGCTCGCGCTTGGACAGTGTCGGGCATGCGCCGCGCAGCCGCGCGAGCATCTGTTGCGGGATGCCGATCTGCGCCGAGCCCGCGAGCGCATAGTGATGCTGCGCGGCCTGCGCGATCAGCGGTGCGAGCGTTTCGATGGCCGTGATCTCGCGCGGCTGGAACGTGCCGCTGCGGTGCGCGCGATACAGATTGATCGACAGCCAGGTCGAGTCGTTCGGCTGCATCAGCAACGCGAGGCGATCGGAGACGTCGGGGCCGCGGTAGCAGGCCGTGCGATACGCGTCGTGGCCGATCTCGTCGCCGGCCTGCTGATGCAGCAGCACGTCGCGGCGCTGCGTGCGGCGACCGGCGGCCGAGACGATTCGCTGGTTGCCGTCGAGCGCATAGAAATGGCGCGCGTAGGTGTCGGCAACGTCGCGCAGGTAGCGGCCGCCGCGATGATCGGCGACCGAGACGGTGCGCGGCCGGTTGCCGAACTCGTACGCGAAGATCGTGCACTGCGTGATGGCCAGCGCATCGTCGAACAGCTTCAGGATTTCCGCGGCGAACGCGTTCGGCTCGCTGCCGCCGATCGCGGCGACGAGACCGGTCGCACGGGACACGTCCAGTTGTCCGCTGAGGTTCGGTCGCTCGAGACGCCAGGTGCGCATGATGCTGGGGAGGGGCCGGTGGTCCGGCGATTGTAATCGGCGGCGCGCGGTGCGGGAGTCGGGGGATGCCCGCAAGCGGAAATGACGGTGAGGGTGGCGCACGACTTCGCGCCTCGGAAATCGTGGCTGGAATCGGAATTGCGGCCGGAAAAGAGAAAAGGCCTGACAAGCGATGCTTGTCAGGCCTTTATATCTTGGTGCCGGAGATAGGAGTCGAACCTACGACCTTCGCATTACGAATGCGCTGCTCTACCAACTGAGCTACACCGGCAGCAGAGAAATGAAATTATATGGTCAAATCCGAGATCTTGGCAATAGGTTTTGCGAAATTTTTTTCAGCTTGCTGCTGCTGCTTCGCGAAACCCTCGATCCGGCGGACTTCCCGCTTTCACTTCACTGCGATGCAGCCTGTCAGGGCCACATCGCGAAGGCGCGATTGTACTGACGTCTCGCACCTCCGTCTAGTGCTGCACTGCAAATTTATTTGCCTTCGTTGTGATAGCCGGTCACGCGCTCGACTTCGTTCTTCGAACCGAGGAACACCGGCACGCGCTGGTGCAGGCCGGTCGGCTGCACTTCCATGATGCGCTGCGTGCCCGTCGTCGCGGCGCCGCCCGCCTGTTCGACGATGAACGACATCGGGTTCGCTTCGTACATCAGGCGCAGCTTGCCCGGACGATCGGGCGTGCGCTTGTCGGCCGGGTACATGAAGATGCCGCCGCGGTTCAGGATCCGGTGCACGTCGGCCACCATCGACGCGATCCAGCGCATGTTGAAGTTGTCGCCGCGCGGGCCTTCCTTGCCGGCGTTCAGTTCGTTGACGTAGCGCTGGACCGGTTCGTACCAGTGGCGTGCGTTCGATGCGTTGATCGCGTATTCGCGCGTATCGGCCGGGATCTGCATGTTGCTTTGCGTGAGCACCCACGAGCCGACTTCGCGGTCGAGCGTGAAGCAGTTCACGCCGTTGCCGGTCGTCAGCACGAACACGGTTTGCGGGCCGTACACCGCGTAGCCGGCCGCGACCTGCTCCGTGCCCGGCTGCAGGAACGATTCCTCGGTGGCCAGCTTGCCGTCCGGGCAGCGCAGTACCGAGAAGATCGTGCCGATCGACACGTTCACGTCGATGTTCGACGAGCCGTCGAGCGGGTCGAACACGAGCAGGTATTCGCCGCGCGGGTAGTTCGCGGGGATCGGGAAGAACGTTTCCATTTCCTCCGATGCCATCGCGGCGAGGTTGCCGCCCCATTCGTTCGCGTCGAGCAGGATCTCGTTCGACAGGATGTCGAGCTTCTTCTGCACTTCGCCCTGGACGTTCTCGCTGCCGGCGGTGCCGAGTGCATCGCCGAGCGCGCCCTTCGACACGTTGTAGCTGATCGCCTTGCACGCGCGGGCGACGACTTCGATCAGCAGGCGGAGGTCGGCGGGGAGGTTGTTGGTCTCACGCTGCTGCTCGATCAGGAACTTGGACAGCGTGGTGCGGCGGGCAATGGACATGACAGACTCCGAGAGGCCAAAGAATCCTTGAATTGCCGCAATTTTACCCGGCGCGCCTCCCGAGCCGCCGCCTTTTTTCGTCCGGTTACATGGTCGGTCGCGCGGTTCGGCCGGGCTCCGGCGTGCACGGCGCGGCGGATCGGCCGGGCAGCGGCGGTAAAACCGGGGGGCCGAACGCGCGGTCCGGCTCGGATCCCGCCAACCTTCAGACGACAAAAAAGCCGGCGCCGCAACGGGGCGGCGCCGGCTTCGTCGCGCTCGCGCGCGCGGCGAGTCGCGTGCGTGACGTTACGCGAGCGCCTTCTCGACGATCTCGCGCACGTCGCGCGATTTGGCACCGGCCGCGACCTGCTCGAGCGCTTCGCGCATCCGGTCGCGCAGCGCCGGCGTAAAGCGGCGCCACAGTTCGAGCGAGCGGGCGAGGCGCGCGGCGACCTGCGGGTTGATCGCGTCGAGCGCGAGCACCTGTTCGGCCCAGAACGCGTAGCCCGAGCCGTCCGCCGCGTGGAATTGCGCCGGGTTCGCCGCGCAGAAGCTGAAGATCAGCGAGCGCGCGCGGTTCGGGTTCTTCAGGTTGAACGCGGGGTGGGCCATCAGCGTGCGGACCTTCGCGAGCGTCGGCTGGGCCGGCGTGCCGCGCTGCGCGGCCTGCATCGCGAACCATTTGTCGATCACGAGCGCTTCCTTTTCGAAGCGGCGGTAGAAGTCGTCGAGCGCGCGCGCGGCCGCGTCGTTCGCACCGGCCGCCGCGGCGGACAGCAGCGCGCCGAGCGCGGCGGCGCGATCGGTCATGTTGTTCGCCGCGTCGTACTGCGCGGTCGCGATGCGCACGGCGTCGGCCGGATCCTCGAGTTCGGCGAGATACGCGAGCGCGAGGTTCTTCAGCGCGCGGCGGCCGGAGGCTTCAGGCGTCGGCTCGTACGCGCCCGGCGTCTGGTGCTGCTCGTACGCGGCGAGCCACTCGGCGTGCAGCGCGGTCGCGAGCTGGCGGCGCACGAACTGGCGCGCGCGATGCACGGCAGCGGGATCGGCTTCCGCCATCTGGTCGGCCAGATAGGTTTCCGACGGCAGCGTCAGTGCGAGCTCGCGGAACGCGGGCGACAGGTTTTCATCGGTCAGCACGCGGCGGAACGCGGCGACGAAATTCGCGCCGAGCGTGAGCGGCTCGTTCGCGGCGGCACGCGCGGCGAGCGTCAGCAGCGCGCGTGTCGCGAGGCGCTGGCCGGCTTCCCAGCGGTTGAACGGGTCGCTGTCGTGCGCGAGCAGGAACGCGAGGTCGTCGTCGCCGTAGTCGTATTCGACGATCACCGGCGCGGAGAAATTGCGCAGCAGCGACGGCAGCGGCTCCGCCGGAACGTCGACGAACGTGAAGGTCTGCTCGGTGTCGGTGAAGTCGAGCACGCGCGTCGTGCCCGATGCGGCGGCTTCGCCGTCGAGGCGCAACGGCAGGTCGCGGCCGTCGCGGCCGATCAGGCCGATCGCGAACGGAATCAGCAGCGGCCCCTGCTGCGTCTCGCGCGCGGCCGGCGACGCGTCGCCGTAGCCCTGCGCGAGCGTGACCGTGTAGCGGCGTGCAGCCGCGTCGTACGCGGTGCGCACCGACACGCGCGGCGTGCCGGCCTGGCTGTACCAGCGCTCGAATTGCGCGAGGTCGCGCCCGTTCGCGTCGGCCATCGCGTGACGGAAGTCGTCGCACGTCACCGCTTGACCGTCGTGGCGCTGGAAGTACAGGTCCATCCCCTTGCGGAAGCCGTCGCGGCCGAACAGCGTCTGGTACATCCGCACGACTTCCGAGCCTTTCTCGTAGACGGTCATCGTGTAGAAGTTGTTGATCTCGACGTAGCTTTCCGGACGCACCGGATGCGCCATCGGGCCCGCATCCTCGGCGAACTGCAGCTGGCGCAGCACGCGCACGTCCTCGATGCGCTTGACCGCGCGGGCCGCTGACTCGACGTCGTCGCCCGCGGCCATGTCGGCCGAGAACTCCTGGTCGCGGAACACGGTCAGCCCTTCCTTCAGGCTCAGCTGGAACCAGTCGCGGCAGGTCACGCGGTTGCCGGTCCAGTTGTGGAAGTACTCGTGGCCGACCACCGATTCGATGTTCGCGAAGTCGGTGTCGGTCGCGGTCTCGGGGTTCGCCAGCACGTACTTCGTATTGAAGATGTTGAGCCCCTTGTTTTCCATCGCGCCCATGTTGAAGTCGCCGACCGCGACGATCATGAAGCGGTCGAGATCGAGCTCGAGGCCGAAGCGCTTTTCATCCCAGCGGATCGAATGGATCAGCGAATCCATCGCGTGACGGGTCTTGTCGAGATCGGCCGGTTCGACCCACACCTGCAGCAGCTTCTCCTTGCCGGAGCCGGACGTGATCTTCTCCTCGATCGCGACGAGCTTGCCCGCGACCAGCGCGAACAGGTAGCTCGGCTTGCGGAACGGATCCTCCCATTTCGCGAAGTGGCGGCCGTCGGCCAGCTCGCCCGAGTCGACGAGATTGCCGTTCGACAGCAGCACCGGGTACGCGGTCTTGTCGGCGCGCAGCGTGACGGTGTACGACGCCATCACGTCGGGGCGGTCGAGGAAGTAGGTGATGCGGCGAAAGCCTTCGGCCTCGCACTGCGTGAAGAAGTTGCCGCTCGATACGTACAGGCCGGACAGCGTCGTGTTCTGGTCCGGCGCGCACGCGCTGTCGAGCGTAAGCTCGAACGCATCGGGCACGTTTTCGACGGTCAGCCCGTGGTCGTGCGCGCGCACCGGACCATACGGCGCGCCGTCGAGCCGTGCGCCGAGGAATTCGAGCGCCTCGCCCATCAGCTCCAGATGCGGGGTGGGCGCCGCGTCCGGATTGCGGCGCACGCGCATCGTGTTCCTGACGATCGTGCGGGCCGGCGCGAGATCGAATTCGAGTGCGACGGAATCGATGAGGAAGGCCGGCGGCGTGTAGTCGGCGCGGCGGATCACGGTGGAGGAGGCGTTGTCGGACATGGTCGTCGAGATCGGTGGAGTGGGGATCGGGCCCGCAGCGCGGGCCGGCTGAACCGGGCCATTGTACAAAGGCTTGCGGCCGCGTGCCGCGCGAACTTTTTACCGGTTCCGGCAGTCCGCGTATTATCGGCATCCCGTGCGGTTCGCGCGGTGCGACGAACGGGTGACGGATCGACGAGGATCGACATGAAACACGAATGGATTCAACGCGGTGCGGGCTGGGCGGCGGCGCTGTGCGTGGCGCTGCTGACGGGCTGCACCAGCTACGTGACGACACAGGTCACGGCCTTCTCCGACTGGAGCGGCAGCGACGCGACGCGCACTTACGCCTTCACGCGCACCGACGCGCAGAAGCACAGCATCGAGCAGTCGACCTACGAGCCGATCGTCGCGAACGAACTGTCCGCGTATGCGTTCCGCCAGGTGCCGGCCGCGCAGGCACGCTATCTGGTCGGGCTGGCCTACGGGGTCGGCAGCGATCTGGTGACGGTGCCGCAGCCGGTCTACTACGACTCGTGGTTCATGGGGCCGGGGCCGTACTGGCGGGGCGGCCCGTGGGGCCCGTGGGGGCCCTGGGGGCCGATGCCGGCCGGCTACGTCGCGCAGACCTACCAGGTGTTCGACTACACGCTCGGCATCCGGATCACCGAGCGCGCGACCGGCAAGGAGGTCTATAACGTGACCGCGCGCACCACGGGGGACAACGGCGCGCTGCTGTATGCGATGCCGTTTCTCGCGCGCAGCGCGCTCGCCGATTTCCCGTTGTCGAACGGGGCGATCCGCACGGTGCGGCTGCCGGTCGACAAGCGCGGCGGGCCGGCCGCGCCGGCCACCAACGAGCGCGTGGTGCCGGCGGCGCCGGCATCGGGTGCGGCGGTCGCGAAGTAACGCGGTATCGACACCGGCGCGGCCGCCCGGCCGCGCCACTTGCCTGCGTGCGTCAGACGCCGACGCCCAGCAGCGCCAGCGCCCCCAGCACGACGAACAGCACGGCCGCGATGCCGTGCACCAGCTTGGTCGGCAGGCGGTGCGCGAAACGGTCGCCCAGCAGGATCGCGGGTACGTTCGCCAGCATCATCCCGAAGGTCGTGCCGGCCACCACGCCGATGTAATCCTGGAAGCGCGCGGCGAGCGCGACGGTCGCGATCTGCGTCTTGTCGCCCATTTCCGCGAGGAAGAACGCGACGAGCGTCGCGCCGAACACGCCGAGCCGCGAGCGGTTCGCATTGGCTTCGTCCGCATCGAGCTTGTCCGGCACGAGGATCCACAAGCCCATCGCGATGAACGAGAACGCGAGCGCCCAGCGCATGATCGACGGCGTGACGAGAATGCCGAGCCATTCGCCGAGCGCACCGGCGAAGCCGTGGTTCACGACCGTCGCAACCAGCACGCCGAGAATGATCGGCACGGGCTTGCGATAGCGCGCGGCCAGCACGAGGGACAGCAGTTGGGTCTTGTCGCCGATTTCAGCGAGGGCGACGGCGCCGGTGGAGATCAGGAATGCTTGGGACACGTATGGGGTTCCACGGGCCGATGTTGTGCGTGCGAGCGACGATCCGCCGCGCGCCGGGCCCTGATGCGGCGCGCAGTGAACCATCGGTCTCGCCAGGCCTTGGTGGCTGCGCCCGCCATGGCCGAACGGCCAAGTCTGTTGACGAACGCCTCCGTCACGATGCGCGCCGGGGGCGCGGGACATCGAGCGGAGCGGCTACTCCCCAATGAGCGGCGAATTCTAGCACGGCGCGTGCTGCCCGCGGCGAATTCGACGGCTCCGGCATGCGCCGCAGCGCATGCCGGAGCAGGGTGGGGCCCAGGTGCGCCGGTTACGCGGCGGCGCGGCGTGCGGCACCGCGCTCGTGCACGAGCCGGCCGGCCGCGTACGTGCGGTACACGGCGCGGTCGTCGCCGAGCAGCGCGAATGCGAACAGCAGTTCCTCGAGCGACTCCGCGCGCTTCGTGCGGCGTGCGAGCAGCGGCGTGGCCTGCGGGTCGAGCACGACGAAGTCGGCTTCGGTGCGCGGCGCGAGCGTGCCGACCGTGTCGGCGAGATCGAGCGCCTGCGCGGCGCCGGCCGTCGCGAGCCAGAACATCCGCGTCGCGCTCAGGTGGTGGCCCGACAGCCGCGCCACCTTGTGCGCCTCGTTCATCGTCTGCAGCATCGAGAACGACGTGCCGCCGCCGACGTCGGTGGCGAGCGTGACGGGCACGTCGTATTCGCCGGCCTTGTCGAAGTCGAACAGCCCGCTGCCGAGGAAGAAGTTCGACGTCGGGCAGTGCGCGACGACGGTGCGCGTCTCGGCCATCCGGCGACGGTCCTCGTCGTCGAGATGGATGCAGTGGCCGTACACCGCGCGCGGGCGCAGCAGCCCGTAACGATCGTAGATGTCGAGATAGCTGCGGTGGCCCGGGAACAGCTCGGCCGCCCATTTCACTTCGTCGACGTTTTCCGCGACGTGGCTCTGCACGAACACGTCCGGATGGCGGCGTGCGAGTTCGCTGCACGCCTCGAGCTGCGCCTCGGTGGATGTCGGCGCGAAGCGCGGCGTGAGCGCGTACATCTGACGGCCCTTGCCGTGCCAGCGGCCGATCAGCTCGGCGCTGTCGTCATAGCCCGATTGCGCGGTGTCGCGCAGGAACTCGGGGCAGTTGCGATCCATCAGCACCTTGCCCGCGATCATCCGCAGGTCGCGCGCGTCGCTCGCCGCGAACAGCGCGTCGGCCGACTGCTTGTGCACGGTGCAGTAGACGAGCGCGCTCGTCGTGCCGCACGCGAGCAATTCGTCGACGAAGAAGTCGGCGACTTCGCGCGCGTGTTCCGGATCGCCGAACTGGCGCTCGGTCGGGAACGTGTACTTGTCGAGCCACGGCAGCAGGCCGGGGGCCGGCGACGCGATCATGTCCGTCTGCGGATAGTGGATGTGCGTATCGATGAAGCCGGGCACGATCAGCTTGTCGCGCAGGTCGTGGACGACCGCGTCGCGCGCGAGCGTCGCGGCCAGCCGTGCATGCGGGCCGGCCGCGACGACCTTGCCGTCGTCGACGATCAGGAGGCCGTCGGTCTCGTGGTTCGCGGCCTGGCTCGACTGCGCCGGGTCGCCGTTGAAGGTCAGCAGTTGGGAACGGAAAGCGGTTTGCGTCATGACGAAGGGTCCTGCATCAAGGTAAGGCGAACAGAAGAAAACGGTCGGTGCCGCGCGGGCGACGACGCGGCGGGGGCGGCCCGGGCGTGCGCGATGCGGCGAGCCGCGCAGGCGGCGGCGCGGACTGCGATCGCGTACGCAAGCGCGGCGGCCGTCGCCGCGATGGCCGACGTACCGGCGGACAGCGCCGCCATCGCGATGGCGATCGCGATCACGGCGACCGGCTCGCCGGCGACCGGCATCGCGAGCCGCAACAGTCGTTGCACGACGCGCAGCGGCAGGCTGCGGCGCGCGACGATGCACAACACCGTCGCCACGCGTACGACGGACGCGATGCCGGCCTGCGTGCCCGGCGCACGCAGGCGGCCGGTGCGGCACGACGCCGGGCCGGTCGTCGCGAAGCGGATGTCGTTGCGGTGTTTCATCTGTCTAGCGAACCTCGATGCCGGCCGTCACGCGGCCTGCCAGTACGAATCGAGACGCGCGATCAGCGCATCGCGCTGCGCGGCGTCGACGAACGACGCCTCGAAGCCGTTGCGAATCACCGCGTGCACTTCGGCGTCCGTCAGTTGCAGCCCGTCGACCGTCGCGAAGTAGTTGTCGTTGACGTAGCCGCCGAAATAGGCCGGATCGTCGGAGTTGATCGTCACCGCGACGCCGCGATCGAGCAGCGCCTTCAGCGTGTGCTTCGCCATGTCGTCGAACACGCACAGCTTCAGGTTCGACAGCGGGCACACGGTCAGCGCCGTACGCGTGCGCGCGAGGCGTTCGACGAGCGCCGCATCCTCGATGCTGCGCACGCCGTGGTCGATCCGGTCGACCTTCAGCACGTCGAGCGCTTCGTAGATATAGGCGGGCGGGCCTTCCTCGCCCGCATGCGCGACGAGCTTCAGCCCGAGCGCGCGCGCCTTCTCGAACACGCGCGCGAACTTCGTCGGCGGATGGCCGAGTTCGGACGAGTCGAGCCCGACGCCGATCAGCCGATGGCGATAGCGTTCGAACAGCGGCAGCGCGGCGTCGAACGTCGCGAGCGCATCTTCTTCCGACAGGTGGCGCAGGAAACACAGGATCAGCTTGCTCGACAGCCCGCGCTGCTCGGCATCGGCGAGCGCGCGGTCGATGCCGGCCACCACCGTCTCGATCGGCACGCCGCGTTCGGTGTGCGTCTGCGGGTCGAAGAACAGCTCGGTGTGGACGACGTTGTCGGCGAGCGCGCGTTCGCAGTACGCGGCCGTCATGTCGTAGAAATCCTGCTCGGTCAGCAGCACGCTCGCGCCGGCGTAATAGATGTCGAGGAACGACTGCAGGTCGGTGAACGCGTATGCGGCACGCAGTGCGTCGATCGATTCGTACGCGAGCTTCACGCCGTTGCGCTGCGCGAGCGCGAAAATCAGTTCGGGCTCGAGCGAGCCTTCGATATGGATGTGCAGCTCCGCTTTCGGAGCGCGGGCGATCTTGTCCTTGAATGTCGGGGTCATGGCGTTGTTCTTGGTCGGTCAGAATGTTGGGGAAGCCTGCACGGGTGCGTTCGCCTCGACGGCCTGCAGCAACTGCGCGGCCACCGAGATCGCGATCACTTCGGGTGCCTTGTCGATGATGCCTTCGACGCCGATCGGGCAGCGCATCCGCGCGACCTGGGCCGGGTCGATGCCGATCGCCGCCAGCCGATGATCGAACTGCGCGCGCTTGGTGTGCGAGCCGGTCATCCCGAAGTATGCATAGTCGCCGCGCCGCAGGATGCGCTCGGCCAGCATGAAATCGAGTGCGTGGTCGTGCGTCATCACGACGAAGTACGCGTGCGGCGGCGCCGTGTCGACGGCATCGGCCGGGCTGGCAAGCGCGTCGATCGCGAGGTTGCCGATCCCGGCGAGTGCCTCGGCCTGCGGGAACACCGCATCGGGGCCGTCGATCCAGCGCACGTGGCACGGCAGCGTCGCCAGCACCTTCACGAGCGCGGTGCCGATGTGCCCGGCGCCGAACAGCACGACGGGGAACGCATATGGCGCGATCGTTTCGGTCATCAACGCTGCACCGCCGGTTTCCCACAGCAGGCAATCGGCACGCGCGGCCGGCGATTCGGGCTCGCTCAGCAGCGGCGCGCCCGGCGAGGGGCCGAATGATACGCTACGCACGGTCGCGGCGCCGGCCGCGACGCGCTTCGCGAGCGACATGATCCAGCCGAGGTCGCCGACGTCGAGCCGCTCGAACGCGAGCACGACCGCGCCGCCGCAGCACTGGCCGAGGCTCGGGCCGAGCGCGAGCCGTTCGAGCCGGCGCGCGTGGGGCACGTGCGCGCCGTCCTTCAGCAGGTGCCGCGCGATCTCGATCGCCTTCCATTCCAGATGACCGCCGCCGATCGTATGGCGGGCCGTGTCGCGCGTGACGAGCATCTTGGTGCCGGCCTCGCGCGGCGCGGAGCCGTCGGTATGCGCGACCGTCACGAGCACGGCCGCTTCGCCGTGTGCGAGCAGTTGCTGCAGATCGCCGAGCCAGGCTTCCATCAGCACGCTCCGTTCCGGACGATTCGGCGCGACGCGCGGCGCGGGCTGGCGGGCGCGGCGGCAACGAGGACGGACGGGAGCGAGGCGGGCCGGCCGCACGACGGGTTCAGTGCGGTGGCCGTGCGCCGAAGGCGCGCGCGAACGACGCCGCGCAACGTGCGGACGCCATGAGGGTGACGGATGCGGATGGTTTGCGTTGTCATGATGAATCCAGTCGACATTGCGGATCGGGCGCGCGTTACGCAGGAGGTGAGACCGCCTGGCCTCGCGCACGTAGATCGCCATCCAGTCGCGAAGATAGCACCGCAAGGCGGCGGGAACATTGCCGGGCGGTGATCCGGGCTATCAGACGGCGATCATGTCGATCATAGGCCCGCCGCGCGGGATCCGGGCGCCGACGCGCGGGTGTCGGGCCGAAACGCATGCGTGGCGGGGCGTGCGCGCGGATGTCGCGCGACGCGCGTTGGCCCGGGAATCGGGACGGCGGCGGGGATAGGTGTTTACGCGCGGCCGGCAGGGTGCGGCCGCATCGGGGTCGCGCCGGTGTCGTCGGCCGAGCCGGACGAAGCGGCCACGCGGCCTCGACCGGTCGGCCGGTTCGCGCGGCGCGGCCGGTCAGCCCGCCAGCTTGCGGCGACGGCGCCAGAGGCTCGAGGCGACGGCAATCAGGATCACGGCGAAGCCGATCAGCGCCCAGCCGGGCAGCAGGATCCCGAAGATCGGCGGGTAGACCGTCTCGCACAGGCCGGCAACCTTGAACATGCCGGGGAACCACTGGGCGGGCGGCAGGCTGTCGACGATCGGCTGCAGCGTATCGAAGCCGCAGCTGAAGCCCGGATTCATCTGGATCGACAGATGCCGCGCGGCGGTGCCGACGCCGCCGGCCGCGGCGATCGCGATCAGCAGCTCGAGCACCCAGATGCCGCGCCAGTTGCGCATCCCCGCGGCCAGGAACGCGAAGATCCCGATCGCCGCGAAGAAGTAGCGCTGGATGATGCACAGCGGGCACGGATCTTCGTTCTTCACGTACTGCAGATACAGCGCGCCGGCCAGCAGGGCGATGCACACCCAGCCGAGCAGCATCAGCAGGCGGCGTTCACGGCGGAGTGCGAGCGTGGAGTCGTTCATGTCGGCGGGATTCCTGTCGTTGGTCGGTCCGATAAACAATCGCGCGATTTTAGCGCGAACGATCTGGCACGAAACTGACAGCGCGCGTGCGGCACCCGGCCGCCGTCGCTTCGTCCGGTCCATAGCCCGCCGTCATGCCGCGCGGGCGGTCACCGGATCGTGTTCAGCACGGCCTCGACCGCCTGGCCGATCGCGAGCAGCGCGTCGTCGCGATGCGGCGCGGCCGCGAGCATCAGGCCGACCGGCGCCGCGTCGCGCGGATGGCACGGCAGCGACAGCGCGCATGCGTCGAGGAAGTTGAAGGCGCTCGGATTGCGCAGGATCAGCGCATTGGTGCGCGTGAACGCGGCGTCGTCCGCTTCGAGTTCGGCGATGCGCGGCGGCACGACCGGCACCGTCGGCGCGACGAGTGCGTCGAAGCGCGACCAGACGGTGTGTGCCGCTTCTTCCAGCATCGCGTGGCGGGCGGCGAGCAGGTCGAGATAGTCGGCCGCGCTCGCCGGCTCGCCCTTCAGGATGCGCGACAGCACGCGCGGGTCGTATTGGTCGCGGTGCTGCGCGAGCAGCGGGCGATGCCACGCGTACGCCTCGATCGGCGAGAAGCCGAAGCGGTTGATGTCCGGCAGCCGGTCGAGCGCGGAAAAGCGCACTTCAGTGACGATCGCGCCCGCGGCTTCGAGGTGCTTCAGCGATGCGTCGAGCGCGGCGGCGACGTCGGCGTCGACGCCGTCGGTCACGTAATTGGTCAGCACGCCGAGCCGCACGCCTTCGAGCGGCCGCGCGGCCGGCACGTGCGGTTCGAGGCCCGCGAGCATCCGGTCGACGAGTGCGCAGCAGGCAACCGTCAGGCCGATCGGGCCGAACGAGTCGAGCGTGGTCGACAGCGGCACGCCGCCTTGCGTCGGGATCCGGCTCGCGGTCGGCTTGAAGCCGGTCAGCCCGCACAGGGCGGCCGGAATGCGGATCGAGCCGCCGGTGTCGGTGCCGAGCGCAACGGCGGCCATCCCGTCGGCGACGGACGCGGCCGCGCCCGACGACGAGCCGCCGGAAATCCGTGCATCGCCCGGCACGTCGCGGTGGTACGGCGAGCGCGGATTGCCGAAGTGCGGATTCAGCCCGAGCCCCGAGAACGCGAACTCGCTCATGTTGGTGCGGCCGACCAGCACCGCGCCCGCGCGCTTGAGCCGTGCGACGGCGACCGCGTCGGCCTTGGCGGGCGGCGCCCCGTCGAGCACGCGCGAACCGGCGCGCGTCACCTGGCCCGCGACGTCGAACAGATCCTTCACCGATACGGGGATGCCCGCGAGCGGCGACAGCACGGTGCCCGCGGCACGCAGGCGGTCGTGCGCGTCGGCGGCCGCGCGCGCGTTGTCGGCGTCGACTTCGGTGAAGACGGCGGCACCCTGGCCGGCCGGATCGGCGATCCGGTCGAGCGCGACGTCGACGAGCGCGCGGCTCGTGGTCCGGCCGGCGGCGAGGTCGGCGGCGAGCTGGGCGAGCGGAGGGAAGGGCGTGAAGGTGGTCATGGGCGGCTCAGGGGCGAAGGTGTTGGACAAGGGTGGCGCGAAACGAATCGATGTGGCGTTCGACGGCCGTGCGTGCGCCGGCGGCGTCGCGCGCGGACAGCCGCTCGAACAGTTCGCGGTGTTCGTGCTGGACGTCGGACAGGTGATGCGGCTCGGACAGCGTGACGAACCAGAAGCGCAGCGAGCGTTCGTGCAGCGCGCGCAGGATTTCCGCGAGCACCGTGTTGCGTGCCGCCGCGGCGATCGTCTGATGAAACGCGCGGTCGAGCTCCATCATGCCCTCGACGTCGTGCGAGTCGACGCAGGCCTGGCCGTCGTCGAGCAGCGCGGCCATGCGCGCGAGATCGTCGGGCGTTGCGTGGCGGGCGGCGAGTTCGACGCAATGCGCTTCGTTGATGCGGCGCACGTCGATCACCGCGGCGATGTCGTCGAGCGACAGCGGTTGCACCATCAGCCCCTTGCGCGGCATCACGGACAGCAGCCCTTCGAGCACCAGCCGGTGGACGGCCTGATGGACGGGCGTGCGGCCGATGCCGGTGCGGGCCACGAGGTCGGCTTCGTTGAGCGCGGCGCCCGGCTTCAGGCGCATCGTGATGATGTCGCGCTGGATCAGCGCGTACGCGCGGTCGGCGAGGCTGACCGCCGATGCGGCGGGCCGGTCGTGGAGGGCGTCGGTCAGGGCGTTCATGCAGGCGGGGGCGCGGTGGCCGGACAGCGCGCGGTCATGGCGCGGGCGATCGGGCAACGTGGACGATCCGTGAATATTATTGTGATATATCACTGATGTCCAGTTTGCCCGGACGACCTTCGATACCATCGAATGGAGGCCGGTGGCACGTCCGGCGGGGGATGCGACGACTTGCAACAATTTCGACAGGATGTTGCAGGTTTACCGCGCGATCGTGCACTGAAGCATAATGAATCCTCGTCAATCCAATACGCGCGAGCGACGTACCAGACCATCGTCATGAGCGAAAACACGCCTTCCCCGGCCGGTCTGCCCGGCACTTCTTCCGCTTCCACCGATTCCCCCCGTTCCGGTCCGGCGCCCACGCCGGAGGCGCCCGCCACGCAGGCTGCCGCTGCGCAGGTCGCCGCGGCGAATGGCGCAGCGCCGGTCGCGGCGGCGTCCGAGCCGGGCGCCGCGGGCACGACGGCCGCTGCCGAAGGCAGTGCAGCGCCGCCGAAACCCGGTGCAGCGCCGCCCGGTTTCGGCGCGCAGCCGGATTTCGACACGCCGCGCCCGCCGCCCGCGAGCGCGCAGAACGTGCCGCCGGCTTATCTGAAGCAAAGCGACACGCCGTGGTCGGTATTCGGCCGGATCATCGCGGCGCGCGCACGCCGGATGTTCGATCGCGCCGGCCAGCGGATCACGCAGCGCACGCTGCGCATCGGCGTGTCGGCGCGGATCTTCCATCCGGAGCCCGGCGCGAAGGGGCTGCGCGGCAAGACGCTGCAGTATCTCGAGGAATCGATCGCGCACTGGGTGATGTCGCGCGACGTGCTCGTGTTCATGATCCCGACCGTCGGTCACCAGGGCATGCTGCATCCGAGCAACATCCGCCTGCGCGACTACGCGAAGCATCTCGACGGCCTGCTGCTGCAAGGCGGCGCCGACGTGTCGCCGCAAACCTACGCGGCGTCGGACGCGCGCCCCGAATGGCCGGGCGATCGCGTGCGCGACATGTACGAGCTCGAGCTGTTTCACGAGTTCGTCGAGTCCGGCAAGCCGGTGCTCGGCGTGTGCCGCGGCTGCCAGTTGATCAACGTCGCGTTCGGCGGGTCGCTGTACCAGGACATCGCGACCGACGTACCGACCGCGAACGCGCACGTGAGCGAGCATTACGACCAGCATCGCCACGCGATCCGCTTCCCGGACTCGTCGACGCTGGCGAGCATGTTTCCCGGGCGCAGCGAAGCGATCGTGAACTCGATCCACCATCAGGCGATCCGCGATCTCGGCCGCGATCTGAACATCGAGGCCGTGTCGGCCGGCGACGGGATCATCGAAGGCATTCGCTACCGGCGCGCGCCGTTCGTCGTCGGCGTGCAATGGCACCCGGAGTTTCATCGCGCGGGCGGCGCCGAACTGCTCGACTGCACGCCGCTGCTCGATGCATTCCTGCGCGCGGCACGCGAAACGCGCCTGTAGCCGGCGTTTGCAGTACCGAGCAGGAAGGCCGGCCGCATCCCGGTAAATTCGAGATGCGGCCGTTTCGTTTTGAACGATAATCGCGACTCCCGATTCGTTCGCCGGAGTCTGACGTTGGCCTTCCGAGATTTTTCCCCTGCACGGTGCGCAACGTGGATCGTTGCGCTGGCCGCCTGCGTGCACGCGGGCGCGGCGTGGTCCGTCGACGCGACCGCGCCGGTCGCGGGCTCGCGCCCCGCGGTGACGAGCCTGCGCGGCGATGCCGCGCAGGCAGCTTCTCCTTCCGACGCGTCCGCCGCCTCCGCGACGGATGCGACCGCGCAAGGCAACGTCGCCGAGCTCACGCAGATGCTGCACGACGGGCGAATCGTCGAGATGCGCACCACCTACAACGGCAGCTACGGCGCGAGCCTGATGTTCGATCCGCGCGAGATGACGTATTACGTCGCGCTGTTCCAGGACAAGCATCTGTGGCGCGTGGTCAAGTCGCAGGAGAAGACCCGCGCGGAAATGGTGTACGCGAACTTCGTCCAGCAGACGACGCAACTCGCGGACGTCGAAATCCGCCGCACCGAACTGCAGGCGCAGAAGGCGTTCCTCGAACGCGTGATCGCGCTGCAGGCGAATCGTGCGCAGCAACTGCAGGCCGACCTGAGCGTCGCGCGCAGCCAGCAGGCCGAGGTCGCCCAGCGGCAGAAGTCGGCGCATGAACAGGCGCAGGCGCTGCAGGTCGAGAAGCGGGCGGCGCAGCTGCAGTTGCGCGACCTGCAGGAGCAGGTACGGCAACTCGAGCGGCAGGCCGAAACGGGGTTGCCCGCGCACAAGTGACGAGCGGCCGGCCCGACGGACCGGTCGACGAACGAAAACCCGGCGCAGCGTGCTTCGCCGGGTTTTTTATTGCCCGCGCGTCAGCGGGTGAGCGTGGTGGGTGTGTCGGTCAGGCGGCGGTGCGACAGGTGCGTCGTCCAGTCGAAGTCTGCGGCGGGCGCGTCGGCCGCCCATGCCGGGCGATCGGCGCGCAGCGCGTTCGCCATCGCGATCAGCGTGAGTGGATCGTCGAGCGAAGCGTGCTGGTCGTGCCGGGTGTCCGGAACCGGCAGTGAACCGGCGCGACCGGGCGTTGGCATGCGCGAGGCGACGTGCGTGATCCACGGGCGGCCGGCGAGTTGCGGCGCGGAAGTCGGGTGGACTTGCGCGGCTGTCGCGTGCGTGCCGTTCGGTCGATTCGGCGACGGTGCCGCCGCGGTGGCGGTGCGTCGTACGTCCGGCGCGGCGTTGGCGTCGGCGAGTCGCGGCGACGGCGCGAGCGCAGCGTCGCGTGCGGGCTGCGACGATGTGATAGGTGTACTGGCAACGGCCCGCGCCGAGTGGTGCCGTGCCGGCGTGATGGCCGTGGCGGGCTCGGCCCCGGCGTTCCGCACTCGACCCGTGAATTCCGTCGCGTGCTCCGGCACGGCGCTGGCGATATGCATTACCGGCGAACGCGCGACATCCGGAAACGGTTCGTGGGCGACGATCAGCCCGCCGATGATCGCGAGTGCGCCGATGCTCCAGCAGGCGGCATGCCGTGCCCGCCGGTCGTGTGCTGGATTGACGGCACGTGCGATGTGCCGATGCCGACCGGCGGCGCCGGCCGCCACGGCCGGTACGCCCGCTGACGACGGCTGTACGGCGGCCAGCGGTTGCCAGCGGCAGGTGCGATGCGGCGCGCCGACGTCGATGCACGAAGTCGTCAACGTTGCCACGCAGCGGATGTCGGAGCGGCTGCCGGACGCGGCGCCGAACCGCCATTCGCGGCCGAACGGCGGCACGCCGTCGAGCGGCGCGACGCGAGGGCGGGCGATCGAGCCTTCGACGGAAACGAGGGGCGATGGAATCATGAGGGCGGTACGCGGTGCGACGCGGGCCGAGAGGCCGGCAGCAGCGCGGAGTGCGTCGCAAATCGTGACATTGTGGTCAGGCGATCGCGATCGGTCGATCGGATCAATCTGATTTTGATGCGCCTTTCGCGGCGATTCGTACGAGCCGGACGCGGCGTCCGCAACGCCGGCCCGGTACAAGGCAATTGTCGGCTTCGCGTGTCATCATTCGCCAACCATGCCGGCATGCGCATCGTTGCGCGCGGCGCCGCCGGCTGGCAGCGATGCCCGTGCGCGCCGGCCCGGCGCGACGCATCGTCGGATCCCCACGGCGCGCAGGTCGCGCCTTCCGAGCCGAGAGAACGCCATGTCCACAGCCACACACGCCGTCGCGCAGGAATCGAAATTCCGTACCGTGTTCCGGGTCGTCAGCGGCAACTTTCTGGAAATGTACGACTTCATGGTCTACGGGTATTACGCGTCGGCCATCGCGAAAACGTACTTTCCGAGCGGCAACGCGTTCGCGTCGCTGATGCTGTCGCTGTCGGTGTTCGGCGCGGGCTTCCTGATGCGCCCGGTCGGCGCGATCGTGCTCGGCGCGTACATCGACCATCACGGCCGCCGCAAGGGGCTGATCCTGACCCTCGGGCTGATGGCGCTCGGCACGCTCACGGTGGCCTCGATACCGGGTTACGCGACGATCGGCGTGCTCGCGCCGGTGCTCGTGCTGCTCGGCCGGCTGCTGCAGGGCTTTTCCGCGGGCGTCGAGCTCGGCGGCGTGTCCGTCTACCTGTCGGAGATCGCGACGAAGGGGCACAAGGGGTTCTATACGTCGTGGCAATCGGGCAGCCAGCAGGTGGCGGTCGTGTTCGCCGCGTTCGTCGGCGTGCTGCTGAACCGCGCGTTGCCGGCCGAGGACATGACCGCGTGGGGCTGGCGCATTCCGTTCCTGATCGGCTGCCTGATCGTTCCGTTCCTGTTCCTGATCCGCCGTTCGCTGAAGGAAACCGACGAATTCCTCGCGAAGCGTCACCGTCCGACGATGGGCGAGATCATGCGCTCGATGCTCGAAAACTGGGGCGTCGTGATCGCCGGCATGGGGATGGTGATCATGACGACGGTGTCGTTCTACATGATCACCGCATACACGCCGACGTTCGGCAAGGAAGTGCTGCACCTGTCGTCGCTCGACGCACTCGTCGTGACCGTCTGCGTCGGCCTGTCCAATCTCGTCTGGCTGCCGCTGTCCGGCGCGCTGTCGGATCGCATCGGCCGCCGCCCGGTGCTGATTGCGTTCACGGTGCTCACGCTGCTGTCGGCCTATCCGGCCGTGCTGTGGCTCGTGGCGGATCCGTCGTTCCTGCGGCTGCTCGCGGTCGAGCTGTGGCTGTCGTTCCTGTACGGCTCGTACAACGGCGCGATGGTCGTCGCGCTGACCGAAGTGATGCCGGCCGATGTGCGCACGGCCGGCTTCTCGCTCGCGTACAGCCTCGCGACGACGATCGGCGGGTTCACGCCGGCGATCTCGACGTTGCTGATCCACCAGACCGGCAACAAGGCGGCACCGGGGCTGTGGCTGAGCGTCGCCGCATTCTGCGGATTGATCGCGACGCTCGTGTTGTATCGCACGCGCGAAGCGCGCAACCAGTACAAGTCGGCCTGACGCCGCCTGTATCGCATCACGTCGACTGAAAAAAGGGAGCGCGCCGCGCTCCCTTTTTTGTCTGCGCTCGGGTATTCAGGCGTCGCGCAGCGCGGCGGCGACCGCCGCCGCCACGTCGAGCCATTGTCCCGGTGCGGACTGGCGGGCGAGCCTCGCTCGCGGATACCACGGACAGTCGTCGCCGGTGAACCAGCGCCAGTCGGATGCGAACGGCAGCATGATCCACAGCGGCTTGCCGAGCGCGCCCGCGAGGTGCGCGACCGCCGTATCGATCGTGACGACGCCGTCGAGCCGTTCGATCAGCGCTGCCGTGTCGGCGAAGTCGTTCAGCCGCCCGTCGAGGCGATGCATGCGGGGATGCGCGTCGACGCGTGCCCGTTCGTCGTCGTCGAGCGCCGGCTGCAGCACGATCCAGTCGATGTCCGGCAGCGCGAGCAGCGGCGCGAGCGCGTCGAACGGCATCGAGCGGTTTTCCTGTGCCTGCCGGCGTCCCGTCCACGCAAGGCCGAACTTGCGCTTCGACTGGCCGCCCAGCGAGCCGCGAAAGCGCCGCTGCGTGCTGTCCGGCACGTCGAGGTAGCGTGTGCCCGCGACGATGTCGGCCGGCTGCAGGCCGAGCAGGAACGGCAGGCTCATCAGCGTGCATGCGATGTCCGCCGCCGGCGGCTTCGCGGCGCCCTGCGCGACGAGCGTCACGCGCCAGCGTGCCGCGGCCGGTGCGAGCAGCGCGACGAGTTCCGGCTGCACTTCGAGCACGACGCGCGCGCAGCGCGCGCGGGCGAGCGGCACGAAGCGGACGAACTGCAGCGTGTCGCCGAAGCCCTGTTCCGCGCGGATCAGCAGCGTGCGCGCGGCAATCGGCTCGCCTTGCCAGCGCGGCAGCGTGCCGAGCGGCGTCGCGCCCGGCGTGTCGTGGCGCGTTTCGTACGCGGGCAGGCCGCGGGCGAAGTCGCCCAGCGTCAGCAGCGTGACGGCGCGGTGCAGCTGCGCAAGTTTCAGGTCGGGGGCGACGCGCAGCGCCTGGTCGAACGCGCGCAGCGCCATCTCGTGCGCGCCGAGTGCGTGATGCGCGTTGCCGAGGTTCAACCACGCGAGACTGAACGACGGATCGAGACCGACCGCGCGTTCGTAGTAGGGCAGCGCTTCGCGCTGGCGTGCCTGCGCGCACAGCGCGTTCGCGAGCCCGAAGAGGGCGAGCGGAAACGGCGGGTGCAGCGCGAGCGCGGCTTCGAATGCGGCGGCGGCTTCGCCATGACGGCCGAGCGCCTCGAGCGTGTTGCCGAGATTGAAATGCGCGGCGACGAAGCGTGGCTGTGCGGCGATCGCCGCCTGGAAATGGGCGATCGCGTCGTCGGCCCGGCCCATCGCGTTCAGCGCCATCGCGAGATTGTTGTGCGCGCCGGCATGCCCGGGCCGCAGCTCGAGCGCTCGATGGAACGCGGCGAGCGCATCGTCGTGACGGCCGAGCGCATTCAGCGCGTTGCCGAGGTTGTTGTGGATCGATGCGTCGTCCGGTGTGAGCCGAAGTGCGCGGGCAAATGCGTCGACGGCATCTTCGTGGCGCTGCAGTGCCGCATAGGCGTTGCCGAGGTTGTAGTGCGCGAGCGGAAATTCGGGCGCGAGCGTCAGCGCGTTGCGAAAGCGGTCGATCGCTTCGTCGAGCCGGCCGAGCGCCTTCAGCGCGTTGCCGAGATTGAGCTGCAGCGCGGCGTCGTTCGGGCGCAACTCGACCGCACGCCCGACGAGATCGGCCGCCTCGGCATGCTGGCCCTGCTGATGCCGCAGCACGCCGAACAGATGCAGCGCGTCGGCGTCGGCGGGATGGGTGGCGAGTGCGGCGCGATAGCCGTGCTCGGCCTCGGCGAGGCGGCCCGCGCGGTGCGCGGCATACGCTCGGTCGAATGCGGATTCCATGACGCGAAAACTGACGGAAAGCGCGTATTTTCCCACACTGCGCGCGGGCACCCCAGATCGGCCGGTCGGCATATGGCCCCGTCACGCGGAGCGGCGTAGACTTGCACAATCGCGTGTCATCGAGGTTCTCATGGCTGACACACTGCTCGATATCCCGCCCGTGCTGATCGTCGGCGCAGGCCCCACCGGCCTTGCCGCAGCGATGAGTCTCGCGCGCGCCCGCGTGCCGGTGCGCATCATCGACCGGCTGGCCGTGCCCGCGCCGTATTCGCGCGCGATCGGCATCCAGGCACGCACGCTCGAACTGCTGGAGCAGCATCGCGCGGTCGAACCGTTTCTCGCGCTGGGGCATCGCGCCCATGCGGCCGCGCTGCATGCGGACGGCCGCGTGATCGCGCGGCTCGATTTCGATCCGCTGCAAACGCGTTATCCGTATCTGCTGTTTCTCGACCAGAGCATCACCGAGCGGCTGCTCGCCGAGCATCTGGCCGGGTTCGGCGTGACCGTCGAACGCGGCGTCACGCTCACCGCATGCGATGCGGGCGGACCGTCGCTCGACGTGACGATCCGCGATGCCGACGGTCGTGAACAGGCGTTCGCGCCCTCGTACCTGATCGCCGCCGACGGCGCGCACAGCACGGTGCGCCACCTGCTTGGCCTGGGCTTCGCCGGGCATGCGTTCGAGCAGACTTTCCTGCTCGCCGATTTCGCGGCGATACCCGACTGGCCGGACGAGGAGATCCATCTGTTCACGACGCCCGACGGCATCGCGGGGCTGTTTCCGATGGGCGGCGGCCGCTACCGGCTCGTTGCCGACCGGCCGCCCGGCAGCGACGCATCGCCCGACGGACCCACGCCCTCGACTCCGTCGCTCGACGAATGCGAGGCGATCGTGCGCGCGCGCGTCGGTGCGTCGATTGCGCCGAGCGATCTCGCGTGGTCGACGTATTTCCGCCTGCATAGCCGGATGGTCGAGCGACTGCGTCACGGGCGGGTATTCTTCGCGGGCGACGCCGCGCACGTTCACAGCCCGGCGGGCGCGCAGGGCATGAACACGGGCATCCAGGAAGCGTTCAATCTTGGCTGGAAGCTCGCGCGCGTGCTCGGCGCGGGCACGCCGGAGCGCCTGCTCGACACGTATCACGCCGAGCGCCACCCGATCGAGCGTGACGTATTGCGGCAGACCGGCCTCGTCACGCAGATCGTCGAAGCCGACCACGGCGCGATGAAGCTGCTGCGCGATCACGTCGTGCCGCTGCTGGCGTCGTTCGGGCCGGTGCGCGACGCGGTGCGCCGCACCGTCAGCGAGCTCGGCGTGCAATACCGGAAAAGCCCGCTCACGCTCGAACGCGTGCTCGACGGCGGGCCGCGCGCAGGCGAGCGCGCGCCCGACGCGCTCGTGCACGTGGTCGACGGGCCGCTCGGCCGGGCGCCCGGAACCGCGCGGCTATACGACCTGCACGACCCGGCGAGCTTTACGCTGCTGCTGCTCGAGGAACCGGCAGGTGCCGACGCCGGCGAGACGGGCGACGTGCCGCCGATGCCCGCGGATGCGCAGGCGCTTGTGCAGGGCCTGGAGCGGATCATGCCGGGCGCCGTGCGAACATGGCGCGTCGCCGATGCCGAAAGCGACGGCACGGATGGGCTTGCGCAGGTATACGGCCGCTCGAGGCCGTCGTTCTACCTGCTGCGGCCCGACGGCTACATCGCGGTGCGCGGCCGTACCGCCACCGACGCGAACGCGCTGCTGCGCCACTGCGAAAGCTGGTTCGCGGGCATGTCGGTGCCTGCGTAGCGGGGCGCTCAGGCGGAGGCCGCGGCCGGTACGAGCGATGCGCGGTGCGCGGCGATCGCGTCGCGCACGATCGGCGCCGCGCGTTGTCCGGCCTCACTCGACGGATCGTCGAGCGCCGCGAGCAATGCACGACGCATCCGCGGTTCCCAGAAGCGCCGGATATGCTCGGCGATCCCGCTCAGCGCTTCTTCGCGATCGGGCATCGATTCGAAGAACGCGCCGATCTGGTTGGCCATGTCGACCAGGTGTCCGTTGTCCATCGCGTCCTCACTTGCCCGTCGTCACGGCGGCCGGCGTGGCGGCGCGGCGCTCGAGCAGGTCGAGCTGCTCCGAGTTGAAGCGCGCATACGCGCGCTGCCAGTCCGACGGCTGCGCGACCGGCATCACCTGCACGGCCGTCACCTTGTATTCCGGGCAGTTCGTCGCCCAGTCGGAGCTGTCCGTCGTGATCACGTTCGCGCCCGATTCGGGGAAGTGGAACGTCGTGTACACGACACCCGGCTGCATGCGGTCGGACACGAGCGCGCGCAACACGGTCTGGCCCGCCCGCGATTCGATGCCGACCCAGTCGCCGGTCCGGATTCCGCGATCCTCCGCGTCGTGCGGATGGATCTCGAGACGGTCCTCTTCGTGCCACTGCACGTTCTCGGTCCGGCGCGTCTGCGCGCCGACGTTGTATTGCGACAGGATGCGGCCCGTGGTCAGGATCAGCGGATAGCGCTGCGTGACCTTTTCCGGCGTCGGAATGAACTGCGTGATCACGAACCGGCCCTTGCCGCGCACGAATGCGTCGATGTGCATCGTCGGCGTGCCGTCCGGCGCCTGCTCGTTGCACGGCCACTGGATGCTGCCGAGCGCATCGAGCTTCTCGTACGACACACCCGAGAAGGTCGGCGTGAGCCGCGCGATCTCGTCCATGATTTCCGACGGATGCGTGTAGTGCATGTCGTAGCCGAGCGCCCGCGACAGCAGCAGCGTCACTTCCCAGTCCGCGTAGCCCGCGAGCGGCGGCATCACCTTGCGCACGCGCGAGATGCGGCGCTCCGCGTTCGTGAACGTGCCGTCCTTCTCGAGGAACGTCGAGCCCGGCAGCAGCACGTGCGCGTATTTCGCGGTTTCGTTCAGGAAGATGTCCTGCACGACGATGCATTCCATCGACGACAGCGCGGCCGCGACGTGCTGCGTGTTCGGGTCCGACTGGACGATGTCCTCGCCCTGGCAGTAGAGGCCCTTGAAGCTGCCGTCGAGCGCCGCGTCGAACATGTTCGGGATGCGCAGCCCCGGTTCCGGCTGCAGCGTGGCCGACCATGCCTGTTCGAACTGCGTGCGTACGACTTCGTCGCTGATGTGCCGGTAGCCGGGCAGTTCATGCGGGAACGAGCCCATGTCGCACGAACCCTGCACGTTGTTCTGGCCGCGCAGCGGATTGACGCCGACGCCTTCGCGGCCGATGTTGCCGGTCGCCATCGCGAGGTTCGCGATGCCCATCACCGTCGTCGAGCCTTGCGCGTGTTCGGTCACGCCGAGGCCGTAGTAGATCGCGGCGTTGCCGCCCGTCGCATAGAGGCGCGCGGCTTCGCGCACCAGCGCGGCCGGCACGCCCGTTACGTCGGCGGTCGCTTCGGGCGAGTTCTCGGCGCGCGATACGAAGTCGCGCCATTGCTCGAACGCGCGCGTGTCGCAGCGTTCGGCGACGAATGCGTCGGCGACGAGCCCTTCGGTGACGATCACGTGCGCGAGCGCGTTGACGATCGCGACGTTGGTGCCCGGGCGCAACTGCAGGTGATGCGTGGCCTTCACGTGCGGGCCGTCGACCACGTCGATGCGGCGCGGGTCGATCACGATCAGCTTCGCGCCCTCGCGGATGCGCCGCTTCATGCGCGAGCCGAACACCGGGTGACCGTCGGTCGGGTTCGCGCCCATCACGACGATCACGTCGGACTGGCCGACCGACGCGAAGGTCTGCGTGCCGGCCGATTCGCCGAGCGTCGTCTTCAGGCCATAGCCGGTCGGCGAGTGGCACACGCGTGCGCAGGTGTCGACGTTGTTGTTGCCGAACGCGGCGCGCACGAGCTTCTGCACGAGGTAGGTTTCCTCGTTCGTGCAGCGCGACGACGTGATGCCGCCGATCGAATCGCGGCCGTACTTCTGCTGCAGCTTGCGGAACTGCGTCGCCGCATAGGTGAGCGCCTCTTCCCAGCTGACTTCGCGCCACGGGTCGGTGATCTTCTCGCGGATCATCGGCTTCGTGATGCGGTCCTTGTGCGTCGCGTAGCCCCACGCGAAGCGGCCCTTCACGCACGCGTGGCCTTCGTTCGCGAGGCCGTTCTTGTGCGGCGTCATGCGCACGACCTGCGTGCCCTTCATCTCGGCCTTGAACGAGCAGCCGACGCCGCAGTACGCGCAGGTCGTGACGACCGAGTGTTCGGCCTGGCCGAGCTGGACGACGGTCTTTTCCTGCAAGGTGGCCGTCGGGCACGCGGCGACGCACGCGCCGCACGATACGCATTCCGATGCCATGAACGATTCGCTTTGGCCGGCGGCGACGCGCGATTCGAAACCGCGCGCGGCGATCGTCAGCGCGAACGTGCCTTGCGTTTCCTCGCATGCCCGCACGCAGCGGTTGCAGACGATGCACTTCGACGGATCGTACGTGAAGTACGGATTCGATTCGTCCTTCTGGTCGCGCAGGTGATTGGCGCAGTCGTTGCCGTAGCGCACTTCGCGCAAGCCCACCACGCCCGCCATGTCCTGCAGTTCGCAGTCGCCGTTGGCGGGGCAGGTGAGGCAGTCGAGCGGATGGTCGGAGATGTACAGCTCCATCACGTTGCGGCGCAGCGACTGCAGCCGGTCCGACTGCGTACGCACCTTCATCCCGGCTTCGGCGGGCGTCGTGCACGATGCCGGATAGCCGCGCCGGCCTTCGATTTCGACCAGGCACAGACGGCACGAGCCGAACGGTTCGAGCGAATCGGTCGCGCAGAGCTTGGGCACGTTGACGCCGGCTTCGATCGCGGCGCGCATCACCGACGTGCCGGCCGGCACCGTGACCGGCTGGCCGTCGATTTCGAGCGTGACGTCGGTATCGGCATGCCGTTGCGGCGTGCCGTAGTCGGTTTCGTCGAACGGATCGCGCACGCGCGCCTCAGCGGCGCTCTTGCACGCGCATTGGCCCGAGCCGCAGCCGCCTTGGCGGACGTTGTTCGTGTCGAGGGACATGCAGGGCTCCTTCTGGGTCAGGCCGCAGCCTTGACCGGACCCGACGCGGCTTGCTTGCCGGCGGCGAGCCCGAAATCTTCGGGGAAATGGTCGAGCGCGGACAGCACCGGATACGGCGTCATCCCGCCCATCGCGCACAGCGAGCCGGCGAGCATCGTGTCGCACAGGTCGCGCAGCAGCGTGACCTGGCGCTCCGACGTGTCGCCTTCGCGAATCCGCGCGATCGTTTCGACGCCGCGCGTCGAGCCGATCCGGCAGGGCGTGCACTTGCCACACGATTCGATCGCGCAGAACTTCATCGCGTATTCGGCGAGCTCCGCGAGATTCGACGTGTCGTCGTGCAGCACGATGCCGCCGTGGCCGACCACCGCGCCGATCGCCGCGTACGCCTCGTAGTCGAGCGGCACGTCCCACTGGTGTTCGGGCAGGTAGGTGCCGAGCGGGCCGCCGACCTGTGCGGCGCGCGCGGGCCGGCCGCTGGCCGTGCCGCCGCCGTAGTCGAACAGCAGCTCGCGCAGCGTGACGCCGAACGCGAGCTCGACGAGGCCGCCGTGACGGATGTTGCCCGCGAGCTGGAACGGCAGCGTGCCGCGCGAGCGGCCCATCCCGTAGTCGCGATAGAACGCGGCGCCGCGCGCGAAGATCACCGGCGCGGTCGCGAGCGTGATCACGTTGTTGATCACGGTCGGCTGGCCGAACAGGCCGGCGAGCGCCGGCAGCGGCGGCTTCGCGCGCACGACGCCGCGCTTGCCTTCGAGCGATTCGAGCAGCGCCGTTTCCTCGCCGCACACGTACGAACCGGCGCCCTTCGCGACGTGCAGGTCGAACGCATGCGCGGAGCCGAGCACGCGTTCGCCGAGCCAGCCGGCTTCGCGGGCCCGCTCGATTGCCGTTTCGAGTGCCGCGATCGCATGCGGGTATTCGCTGCGCACGTAGATGTAGCCGAGCGTCGCGCCCGTCGCGATGCCCGCGATGATCATCCCTTCGATCAGGCAGTACGGATCGCATTCCATGAGCAGGCGGTCGGAGAACGTGCCCGAATCGCCTTCGTCCGCGTTGCAGACGATGTACTTTTGCGCGGCGCGCGCCTGCCGGACCGTGCGCCACTTGATGCCGGCCGGGAAGGCCGCGCCGCCGCGGCCGCGCAGTCCCGATTCGATCAGCTGCTCGCACGCGGCGTCGCCGTCGAGTGCGAGCGCGCTCTTCAGGCCGGCGAGGCCGTCATGCTTCAGGTAGTCGTCGATCGACAGCGGATCGGTCAGGCCGATACGCGCGAACGTGAGGCGCTGCTGGCGCGCGAGATAGGGCAGCGCGTCGACGAGGCCGACGCCGCTCGGGTGCGTGCCGCCGTCGAGCCAGTTTGCGTCGAACAGGGCGGGCACATCGGCCGCCGACAGGTTCGCGTAGCCGACGCGCCCGGCGGCCGTGCCGACCTCGACGAGCGGCTCGAGCCACAGCAGCCCGCGCGAACCGTTGCGGATCAGTTCGATCGCGACGCCGCGCCGCTCGGCTTCCGCGACGATTGCGGCGGCGAGGGCGTCGGCGCCGAGCGCCAGCGCGGACGAATCGCGCGGAACGTAGATGCGGGTCGTCATGCGGCCTCCGGGGTATGGGCGGCCGCGTCGGCGAGCAGGGCGTCGAACTTCTCCGGCGTGACCTTTGCGTGCAGCACGCCGTTGACCGTCATCGACGGCGATTGTGCGCACAGCCCGAGGCAGTAGACCGACTCGAGCGCGACGTCGCCCGGCGCGTGCGCGTCGGCGCCATCGCCGTGCGCGGCGTCGAACCGGCAACCCGTGCGCGCTTCCGCGTGCGCGGCCAGCGCTTCGCAGCCCATGCTGCGGCACGCCTCGGCGCGGCACATCTGGATCGTCACGCGCGCGGGCGGCGCGGTGCGGAAGTGGTGATAGTAGGTGAGCACGCCGTGCACTTCGGCACGCGACAGATTCAGCGCCTTCGCGAGCGGCGCGACGCAGCCCGCCGGTACGTAGCCGGCCTCGTCCTGGATCGCATGCAGGATCGCGACGAGCGAGCGGCCGGCGCGCGCATGACGCTCGACGAGCGCGTCGGGCGCAGGGGAATTCGGGGACATCGTTGTGCTCCTCCAAAGTCTCATATGTGCCCTTGATTCATATAGTGCACACCGGGACTTCGTCCTGATTGATTTTGAGCAACGATAAGCGGAAGATTTCGCAGTCGCAATAGGAAATCGGAGTACATAATTGATTCGAATCGAATGCGACGCGTATCTGACCGTACGCGACACGGAGGGCCGCACGGCGAGCCTGTCGGATGTCGCCCCGTTGCTGGAGCTCGTGGCCGATACGGGCAGCATTGCGCAGGCCGCGCAGGCGAAAGGGCTGTCGTATCGGCACGCATGGGGCATGCTGCGGGCGCTGGAGGCATGCGTCGGCGGCGAGTTGATCGAGACCGCGCGCGGCAAGGGATCGACATTGTCCGAACTGGGGCAGGCGGTCGTCGACGCGCAGCGGCTCGCGCGCAGCCGTCTCGACGGGAACCTGCGCGCGCTGGCGGCCGAGGTGGCGAGCGACCTGAACCGGCGGCTCGCACAGCGCGACGGCGCCGTGCGCATCCATGCGTCGCACGGCTATGCGGTTGCGGCGCTCGTTTCCGCGCTCGTCGATGCGCAGGCCGCCGTCGACATCAAGTATCGCGAGAGCGTCGAGGCCGTGCAGGCGCTCGCGCGTGGCGAATGCGAGCTGGCCGGCTTCCATCTGCCGCGCGGCGCGTTCCGTGAGCGGTGCGCGCAGATCTACCGGCCGTGGCTCGACGACACGCGTCACGTGCTGATTCATCTGACGCGTCGCCAGCAGGGGCTGTTCGTGCCGCGCGGCAACCCGAAGCAGGTCGGCGGGCTCGCCGATCTCGCCCGTAACGACATCCGCTTCGTCAATCGGCAGCCGGGGTCGGGCACGCGCATGCTGCTCGATCTCGCGTTGCGCGCGATCGGCATCGATCCCGAGCGTATCGACGGTTATGCGTCGGCCGAGCTCACGCACTCGGCGATCGCCGCGTTCGTCGCGAGCGGGATGGCCGATCTCGGCTTCGGCGTCGAGCCGGCCGCCCGTCATTTCGGGCTCGATTTCATCCCGGTCGTCGACGAGGACTACTACTTCGCGTGCGAACGCGCGCAGCTCGACTCGCGGCCGCTCGCCGGCGTGCTCGCCTTGCTGCGCGATGCACGTTTCGTCGAGCGCGTCGCGCATCTCGACGGCTACGATCCGGCGGCGTGCGGGACGCTGGCCGGTGTCGCGGAGGGCTTCGCCGGTACGGTCGCGGCCGGTACGCCGGACGGCAACGCACGGTAACGGGAATGCACGCGAGCCGCGCTGCAGCAGCGAGGGATTTGCGCTACGCTTGCCGCTTGATCAACGTTCCAACAAGCACGCCGTTCAGGCGTCATCCCGCCATGAAACTTTCCGTTCCCTTCGCCGCGGCAGCGTTGACCGCAGGGCTTCTCGTCGCTGTTTCGCCGTTTGCGCTTGCGCAGAATTCCCCGGGCGTGCCTGGCGGCATCCTGAGCGAACAGTTCCGCCTGAACGAGCATCCGCAGATGCCGTTCGCGGCGTCTGCGCCGTCGCAGAAATATCAGAGCGGCAAGAAGTCGGCATTGCGCCGCAAGGGCGATATGGGGGATCCGAACGGCTGCAACCTGAAGTGCCCGCTGGACACTCAATAAACCAACGCAGGCGCGCGGGTTGTCGTCGACGCGTCTGTCCGGCCGCGCCGATGCCGCGCGGTTCTTTTCGAGCCCCGCAGGGCATGCTGCCTTGCGGGGCTCGTGCTTTATGGCCGGTCGCAGTCCAGTGCGATCGTGCGATGCCGGATCGGGCGCCTGTCGGGATTCTAGGGTTAACCCGTAATCCAGGAAGGATGTCTTCCTGAAACCTGCCTTATTCTTAAGCATCCGCCTACATAAACTTCGGTTTGTCAGCGATGAACGGGTGTTCACCGCGAAATCAGACAAATCTGGAGGTAGGTCATCATGAAGTCGCTCGTTCAAGCCGTTGTCGTTGCTGCCGCTCTCGTTGCTCCGGTCGTTTCGTTTGCACAGTCCGGTTCGGCACTCACCCGCGCACAGGTTCGCGCCGAACTGGTTCAGCTCCAGCAGGCCGGTTACAACACCGCCCGCGGCGAAGATCCGCACTATCCGGAAGCGATCCAGGCCGCAACCGCGCGTGTTGCAGAACAGCAGCGCAGCGCGTTGGCCCAGGCGCAAGGCGCCGACGCCAGCGGCTACGGCGCGCAGGTGCAGGGCGCATCGGCAGCGGGCTCGCGTGCGATCGGCGTGCGTCCGGCCAGCGCGGAAGAAATGAAGTCGCTGTATCGCGGCAGCTAAGCTGCGCATTGCCTGGCGGGGCCGCGCGGCCGGTGCGACGATGCATCGCGTCCGGTCGCGGTGCCGGGCAGGTGCCGTCCACTGCGCTCAAACGCTACGCGGACGACGCCGAACCTCCGTCACCTCCTGTCGCCGGCGTATCGGTGGCATTCCGCCTGGCCCGCCCGGGCCGGGCGCTTTTTCGGAGGGCGCGGGAGGTGGGGCGCACCGGCAACAAAAAACCCCGCAGACTCGCGTCGTGCGGGGTTCGTGCGTCAAGCGCGGAATTTGGTGGAGGCGGCGGGAATCGAACCCGCGTCCAGAAGCGCTCCACGACTAGTTCTACATGTTTAGTTCAGTCATTTGATTTAACCGCAGCGACGCGGACGAACACGCTGCACTACGGCGATTCGCTAGGTTTTCGACCCTGGCGTCGCGACGCCGACAGGGCTTAACTGACGTAAATGACCTCTGGCGGTATTGCTACCGGTCTTGCGACACTAGCCCGTCAGTGAACTAGGCAGAGGACGGCGGCCGTTAGGCTGCCAGTGCGAACGTATCGTCGTTTGCAGTTACGATTTTCCCATTGATTAACGAGGTGACGGGTCCTCGACATGCCCTAGCCGCTTCACAACCCCTGTCGAAACCAGGTCGCCCCCGCGGATAAGATCAAACATTATAGCCCAACATCGCGCAGCAGTTCGCGCAGTTCCCGCGTCGAGCCGACGAGATGCTGTGCCTGCCAGTCGGCCGGCGCGGCACCGTCGCCGCAGTAGCCATAGGCAGCCGCGACGGTTGCCATCCCTGCCGCGCTGCCGGCCTGGATGTCGCGAAGGTCGTCGCCGACATAGACGATGCGCTCGGGCGCGAGCGTCATCTGTCCGGCCGCGTGCAGCAGCGGGGCTGGATGCGGTTTCGAGTGCGGCGTTGTGTCGCCCCCGACGATGCAGGCCGCGCGCGGCGCAAGGCCGAGCAGGTCGGCGAGCGGCGCGGTGAGGCGCATCGCCTTGTTCGTGACGATGCCCCAGCGCACGCCGCGCGCATCGAGTTCGTCGAGCACGTCGCCGATGCCGGGGAACAGCACGGTGTGCACGCAGATGTCCGTCGCGTAATTGGTCAGGAACTCGTCGCGCATCGCTTCGTAGCCGGCCGATTGCGGGTCGATGCCGAATGCGCCGCCGAGCAGGCCGCGCGCGCCGGCCGATGCCAGCGGCCGCAGCACGTCGAGCGATGTTTCGGGCAGGCCGCGCACGCGCTGCATCTTGTTGACGGCGGCGGCGAGATCGGGCGCCGTGTCGGCGAGCGTGCCGTCGAGGTCGAACAGCACGGCATCGCAGTGCAGCAGGCGCGGCTCGTCGAGTGCGGGCCGCCCGGTCGAAAGGGGAGTCGTCATGCCGGTCGGAAGGTCACGCGCCGCGGCGGCACGCGACGAGATAGTTGATGTCGGTATCGTTCGACAGCGCGAAGCGCTTGCCGATCGGGTGATAGGTGATGCCCTTGATCTCCACGATATGCAGATCGGTCCCGCGCACGAAGCTCGCCAGTTCCGACGGGCGGATGAAGCGCGCGTAGTCGTGGGTGCCCTTCGGCAGCATCTGCGCGATGTACTCCGCGCCGATCACTGCGAACAGGTAGGACTTCAGGTTGCGGTTCAGCGTGGAGAAGAACACCCAGCCGCCCGGCTTCACGAGCGTCGCGCACGCTGCGACGATGCCGGCCGGCGACGGGACGTGCTCGAGCATTTCCATGCACGTGACGACGTCGTAGGTGCCCGGCTCGCGTTCGGCAATCGCTTCGGCGGCGATCGCCTCGTAATCGACCGTGATGCCGCTTTCGAGGCTGTGCAGGTCGGCCACGCCGAGCGCTTCGGTCGACAGGTCGATGCCTTTTACCTGCGCGCCAAGTCCGGCCATCGATTCGGACAGGATGCCGCCGCCGCAGCCGATATCGAGCGCGCGCTTGCCGGCGAGGTGCGCATGCGAATCGATCCAGCCGAGCCGGACCGGGTTCAGGTCGTGCAGGGGCTTGAATTCGGCATTCGGATCCCACCACCGATGGGCGAGGTCGCTGAATTTCTGGAGTTCGTGCGGATCGGCGTTGGTCATGTCGGCAAACGGGCTACGGAAGGAGGGCGATGCGTCGGTACGTCAGCCCCGAGTATATAAGGGGGCGCACAACGAGGCCAGCGAGCGCCTGGGCGGGCGTCAAAGAAAAAGCCCCGCCGGAGCGGGGCTTTGAAGCAGTCGAAAACCGCGGCTTACTGTGCCGGAACGGTCGTCTTCTGGACTTCTTGCGTACCGACCACTTCGACTTCCACGCGGCGGTCCGGTGCGAGGCAGGCGATCAGTTGCTTGCGGTTCTTCTGGTTGCAGCCCGTCGTGACCGGGTTGCGCTTGCCCTTGCCTTCCGTGTAGATCTTGTTGGCCGGGACACCCTTGCTGACCAGGTACGACTTGACGGCTTGCGCACGGCGCAGCGACAGGCGGTCGTTGTACTTGTCCGAACCGATGCGGTCCGTGTAGCCCGTAGCGACGACCACTTCCGTGTTCATGCCCTGGATCTTCGAAGCCAGTTCGTCCAGCTTTTGCTTGCCCAGCGGCTTGAGCGTTGCCTTGTCGAAGTCGAACAGTGCGTCGGCTTGATACGTGATCTTCTGGCTCGTGATTGCCGGAGCGACCGGTGCGACCGGTGCCGGTGCCGGTGCCTGGGCGACCAGTGCGCCATCGCACTTCGCGTTGGCGGTGGCCGGCGTCCAGAACGCGTCACGCCAGCAGAGCTCGTTCGTGCCGTTCATCCACACCCATTCGCCCGTGCCGTTCACCCAGTTGTCGTTGACGGCTTGACGCGACGCCGGCACCGACTGTGCCGAAGCGGATGCAGCCATAACTGCGGTAGCTGCAATGAACGCGAGCTTTGAAAGTTTATTCATATTTCTCCTCTCGAAATTGAGATTACCGCAGGTTTACTGCGAGCCTGTTGACGGTGACAAGTCATACATTGCTCGAAGTATAACATTGGTGCGGCACAAAAAACGCGGCACCGCTCTGTGTAGACTTCGAGCAGCGTCTAACTTTCAGTGCGTTGGCATTTTGCCATATCGTTCCCTTCCTACGAAAAAAAATCCTCCCCACCCTAAGATCGCTTCAACTTTGTGGTGCATGCGCAACACCGGCCTGCCGTAACTTTTAGAGATTGTCAAGAGTGGGTCCGCGAAATTGCGCGAAAGGCCGCAAATGTTTACCCGCGTGCGCGACTTGGATCCGCGCGGCCCTCGAGCCGCCTGAAGGGGCACGATCGCGGCCGGTTCGCGGTGCCGCTGCGGTGGTCGCGATTTTTGCTGTTTACATATAGAGGGGGTGGCGAATCGGCGGCTGATGGGCGCATGTTAGAATCTCGCGTTGCGTTGCGCATGCAGCGCCCACGCGAAAGGCGTTCGCCGTCTTCGCTCCGAAACGATACGGATACATGGATCAATTCGCCAAAGAGACCCTGCCCACCTCCCTAGAGGAGGAAATGCGCCGTTCGTATCTCGATTACGCGATGAGCGTGATCGTCGGACGTGCCCTTCCGGATGTCCGCGATGGCCTGAAACCCGTGCACCGGCGCGTATTGTTCGCGATGCACGAACTGAACAACGACTGGAACCGCGCGTACAAGAAATCGGCGCGTATCGTCGGTGACGTGATCGGTAAGTATCACCCTCACGGCGATACCGCGGTGTACGACACGATCGTGCGGATGGCGCAGGACTTCTCGCTGCGCTACATGCTGATCGACGGGCAGGGCAACTTCGGCTCGATCGACGGCGACAACGCCGCGGCGATGCGTTACACCGAAATTCGCATGGCGAAGATCGGTCACGAGCTGCTCGCCGACATCGACAAGGAAACGGTCGACTTCGAGCCGAACTACGACGGCAACGAGATGCAGCCGTCGGTCCTGCCGTCGCGCATCCCGAACCTGCTGATCAACGGCTCGTCGGGCATCGCGGTCGGCATGGCGACCAACATCCCGCCGCACAACCTGAACGAAGTCGTCGACGCGTGCCAGCACCTGCTGGGCAACCCGGAAGCGACGATCGACGAGCTGATCGAGATCATCCCGGCGCCGGACTTCCCGACGGCCGGCATCATCTATGGCGTCGCCGGCGTGCGCGACGGCTACCGCACCGGGCGCGGCCGCGTCGTGATGCGCGCGGCCACGCACTTCGAGGAGATCGACCGCGGCCAGCGGATGGCGATCATCGTCGACGAGCTGCCGTACCAGGTGAACAAGCGCTCGCTGCTCGAGCGCATCGCCGAGCTCGTCAACGAGAAGAAGCTCGAGGGCATCTCCGACATCCGCGACGAGTCCGACAAGAGCGGCATGCGCGTCGTGATCGAGCTGAAGCGCGGCGAAGTGCCCGAAGTGGTGCTGAACAACCTGTACAAGGCGACGCAGCTGCAGGACACGTTCGGCATGAACATGGTCGCGCTGGTCGACGGCCAGCCGAAGCTGCTGAACCTGAAGGAAATCCTGCAGTGCTTCCTGTCGCATCGACGCGAAGTGCTGACGCGCCGCACGATCTACGAACTGCGCAAGGCCCGCGAACGCGGCCACGTGCTCGAGGGTCTCGCGGTCGCGCTCGCGAACATCGACGAGTTCATCGCGATCATCAAGGCCGCGCCGACGCCGCCGATCGCGAAGCAGGAACTGATGGCGAAGCCGTGGGATTCGTCGCTCGTGCGCGAGATGCTGACGCGCGCCGAGACCGAGAACGCATCCGCGGGCGGCCGCTCCGCGTACCGTCCGGAAGGCCTGAACCCGGCGTTCGGGATGCAGACCGACGGGCTGTACCGTCTGTCCGACACGCAGGCGCAGGAAATCCTGCAGATGCGTCTGCAGCGCCTGACCGGTCTCGAGCAGGACAAGATCATCGGCGAGTACCGCGAAGTGATGGCGCAGATCGCCGACCTGCTGGACATCCTCGCGCGCCCGGAGCGGATCACGACGATGATCGGCGAAGAGCTGACGTCGGTGAAGGCCGAATTCGGCGACGCGCGCCGCTCGAAGATCGAGCTGAACGCGACCGAGCTGAATACCGAAGACCTGATCACGCCGCAGGACATGGTCGTCACGATGTCGCACGCGGGCTACGTGAAGTCGCAGCCGCTGTCCGAGTATCGCGCGCAGAAGCGCGGCGGTCGCGGCAAGCAGGCGACGCAGATGAAGGAAGACGACTGGATCGAGACGCTGTTCATCGCGAACACGCACGACTACATCCTGTGCTTCTCGAACCGCGGCCGCGTGTACTGGGTCAAGGTCTATGAAGTGCCGCAAGGCTCGCGCAACTCGCGCGGCCGTCCGATCGTCAACATGTTCCCGCTGCAGGAAGGCGAGAAGATCAACGTCGTGCTGCCGGTCAAGGAGTTCTCGGCCGACAAGTTCGTGTTCATGGCGACGTCGCTCGGCACCGTGAAGAAGACGCCGCTCGAAGCATTCAGCCGCCCGATGAAGAAGGGCATCATCGCGGTCGGCCTCGACGAGGGCGATTACCTGATCGGCGCGTCGATCACCGACGGCGCGCACGACGTGATGCTGTTCTCCGACGCCGGCAAGGCCGTGCGCTTCGACGAGAACGACGTGCGCCCGATGGGCCGGGAAGCGCGCGGCGTGCGCGGCATGCAGCTCGAGGACGGGCAGCAGGTCATCGCGCTGCTGGTTGCCGGCAGCGAGGAGCAGACCGTGCTCACCGCGACCGAAAACGGCTACGGCAAGCGCACGCCGATCACCGAGTACACGCGTCACGGCCGCGGCACGAAGGGGATGATCGCGATCCAGACGTCCGAGCGCAACGGCAAGGTCGTCGCCGCGACGCTCGTCGACGCCGAGGATCAGATCATGCTGATCACGACCGCCGGCGTGTTGATCCGGACGCGTGTGTCCGAGATTCGCGAAATGGGGCGCGCCACGCAAGGTGTTACACTCATCAGTCTCGATGAGGGTACCAAGCTCTCCGGCCTGCAGCAGATCGCGGAAGCCGAAGAGGGCGATGGCGAGGCCGACGAGGCGTCGGACGGCGAAGCCTGAAGAACGGATGAGACTCGAGCCGCCGCGGGCGAAAAGCGCCGCGGTCGGCGAGCAACCATTCATATTTCCAAAAGGGAGTGATGATGCAAAAGCAATTCAAGCAACTGGTTCTGCTGGCTGCACTGGTGCCGACGTTCGCGATGGCGCAAGCGCTGTCGAATTCCGCACCGGCTGCGACCGCGGCAGCTGCGCCGATCGACGCCGACAAGAAGGCAGCGATCAAGGATCTGCTCGACGCGATCGACGCGCCGAAGCTCGTGTCGGCTATCGGCAACAGCGCCGAGATGCAGGCAAAGCAGCTCGTGCCGGCGATCCTGTCGGACGCGCTGTCGGAAAACAAGTCGCTGAACGACAAGCAGAAGCAAGCTGCCGTGCCGACGCTGCAGAAGAACGCGGTGCCGAAGCTGGTTGACGGCGCGGGCAAGGTGTTCGGCTCGCAGCAGTTCCAGAACGATGCGATGTCGGCTCAGTACGACGCTTACGCGAAGTACTACAGCACGTCGGAGATCAAGGATCTGACGACGTTCTACAAGAGCCCGACGGGCCGCAAGTTCATCCAGGTTCAGGATCAGGTCGGCCGCGACGTGGTCAACGGCCTGATGCAGAAGTACATGCCGCAAGCGATCCAGGCGACGCGCGCGCAGGCTGACAAGGAAGTCGCGGCAGTCAAGCCGGGCAAGTAAGCCGTCCGGGCACGCCGCCCGGCCGTTCGGCCGGGTTTGGCGGGAGCCTGATGACAGTGCGATAATGGCCGTTTGCGCGCGAGCGCAAGCGGCCATTTCTTTTCAGGCGCGGTTCTTTCTGCCGGCGGCAAGCCGGTCGCAAGCCGGTCGCGTCCCTCCCGAGGTTTTCACGATGCGCGTCTTTAATTTCTCCGCCGGTCCTGCGGCGCTCCCCGAGGAAGTGCTGCGGCAGGCCGCCGACGAAATGCTCGACTGGCACGGCAGCGGCATGAGCGTGATGGAGATGAGCCATCGCGGCAAGGAATTCATGTCGATCCACGAGGCGGCGCTGACCGACCTGCGCGACCTGCTCGATGTGCCGGCCAGCCACCGGATCCTGTTCCTGCAGGGCGGCGGCATCGCCGAGAACGCGATCGTGCCGATGAACCTGCTCGGCGCGCGCAAGACCGCCGACTTCGTCGTGACGGGCTCGTGGTCGCAGAAGTCGTTCAACGAAGCGAAGAAATACGGCACGCCGCATCTGGCCGCCTCCGGCAAGACGGCCGACGGTTTCACGCGCGCGCCTGCCCGTGCCGAATGGCAGCTGTCGGACGATCCGGCCTACGTGCATCTGTGCACGAACGAGACGATCGACGGCGTCGAGACGTTCGAGATTCCCGACCTCGGCGACGTGCCGCTCGTCGCCGATGTCTCGTCGCACATCCTGTCGCGCCCGATGGACGTCGCGAAGTACGGCGTGCTGTTCGGCGGCGCGCAGAAGAACATCGGGATGGCCGGCGTGACGGTCGTGATCGTGCGCGAGGATCTGCTCGATCGCGCGCTGTCGATCTGCCCGTCCGCATTCGAATGGCAAACCGTCGCCGAGAACAACTCGCTGTACAACACGCCGCCCACCTATGCGATCTACGTCGCGGGCCTCGTGTTCCAGTGGCTGAAGCGGCAGGGCGGCCTCGAGGCGATCGAGGCCCGCAATATCGAGAAGGCGAAGCTGCTCTACGACACGATCGATGCGAGCAGCTTCTATCTGAACAAGGTCGAGCCGGCGGTGCGTTCGCGAATGAACGTGCCCTTTTTCCTGGCCGACGAAACGCGCAATGAAGACTTCCTTGCCGGCGCAAAGGCGCGCGGGTTGCTGCAGCTGAAGGGCCACAAGTCCGTCGGCGGCATGCGGGCGTCGATCTACAACGCGGTGCCGCTCGAGGGCGTGCAAGCGCTCGTCGAGTACATGAAGGACTTCGAACGGCGCGGCGCCTGACGGCGGCGCTGTTCAAACAGCACGGCAAAACGCATGGACGACGAACTGAATTCCCGCCTGAAACCGCTGCGCGACCGCATCGATGCGATCGACGCGCAGCTGATCGCGCTCCTCAACCAGCGCGCCGCGGTGGCGCTCGAGGTGGGCGAGGTCAAGAAGCACTTCAATGCGCCGGTGTTCCGGCCGGAACGCGAGCTGCAAGTGATCGCGCGCCTGCAGGACATGAGCGCGGGGCCGCTCGCGAGCGAGCACATCAGCGCCATCTGGCGCGAGATCATGGCCGCGAGCCGCGCGCTCGAGCAGACGATCCACGTCGCGTTCCTCGGGCCGGTCGGCACGTACAGCGAACAGGCGATGTTCGAGTATTTCGGCCAGTCGATCGAGGGGCTGCCGTGTCCGTCGATCGACGAGGTGTTCCGCTCGGTCGAGGCGGGCGCGTCCGCATTCGGCATCGCGCCGGTCGAGAATTCGACCGAAGGCGCGGTGTCGCGCACGCTCGACCTGCTGCTGCAGACGCAGTTGCTGATCAGCGGCGAACTCGCGCTGCCGATCCATCACAACCTGCTCACGCAGAGCGGCACGCTCGACGGCGTGAAGCGCGTCTGCGCGCATGCGCAGGCACTCGCGCAATGCCAGCAGTGGCTCGCCGCGAACGCACCGCAGCTCGAGCGGCAAGCGGTGTCGAGCAACGCGGAGGCCGCGCGTCTCGCGGCGGCCGACCCGAGCGTCGCGGCGATCGCGGGCGACCGCGCGGCCGCGCACTACGGGCTGCAGATCGCGTTCTCGCTGATTCAGGACGATCCGCACAACCGCACGCGCTTCGTGATCATCGGCAAGCAGCCGGCCGGACCGAGCGGTCACGACCAGACCTCGCTGATCGTGTCGGTGAAGAACGAGCCGGGCGCGGTGTTCAAGCTGCTCGAGCCGCTCGCGCGGCACGGGGTGTCGATGACCCGCTTCGAGTCGCGGCCGGCGCGCGTCGGCACGTGGGAGTATTACTTCTACATCGACATCGAAGGGCACCGGGACGAGCCGGCCGTGGCCGCCGCGCTCGCGGAGCTCGGCCAGAAGGCCGCGTTCCTGAAGGTACTCGGTTCGTATCCGCGCGCGCGCTGACGCGCAGCGGCCCGTCGCCTGCACCGCGCAGGCGGCGCGGCGAAGCGGGCAGGGCAGGCCGGGCGGCGCTGCCCAAGGCGGGCTCGGGCGGTATCCGGTGCAGGTCGTGCCGGGTGCGGGCCCGTTGCCCGGAATCTGGACTTCCGCGCGCGGGGCGTCGTTCCGCGCGCGTCACTTGGCTCTTGTCGTGTCAGGCTTTGCATTCAACAAACTGGTCATCTTCGGCGTCGGCCTGATCGGCGGATCGCTGGCGCGCGCGCTGCGCGAGCGCGCGCCGGGCGGCGCGGGCGAAGTCGTCGGCGTCGGCCGTTCCCGTGCGTCGGTCGAGCGCGCGCTCGCGCTCGGCGTGATCGATCGCGCGGCGGCGCTCGACGACGATGCGCAACTGCGCGACGCGCTTGCCGGCGCCGATCTCGTGCTGCTGGCCGCACCCGTCGCGCAAACGGGCCCGTTGCTCGCGCGCATCGCGCCGTGGCTCGACGCCGCGACGCTCGTCACCGACGCGGGCAGCACCAAGTCCGATGTCGTCGCGGCGGCGCGCGACGTGCTCGGTGAGCGGATCGCGCAATTCGTGCCCGGCCACCCGATCGCCGGGCGCGAGTCGAGCGGTGTCGAGGCCGCGCTGCCGGATCTGTACGTCGGCCGCAACGTCGTGCTGTGCCCGCTGCCGGAGAACGCACCCGACGCGGTCGCGCGGATCGACGCGATGTGGCGGGCGACCGGCGCCGACGTGCGCACGATGAGCACGGCGCAGCACGATCGCGTGTTCGCGTCGATCAGCCATCTGCCGCACGTGCTGTCGTTCGCGCTCGTCGAGCAGATCCTCGGCGAGACGGATGCCGAACTGAAATTCTCGTATGCGGCGGGCGGCTTCCGCGACTTCACGCGGATCGCGGCGTCGAGCCCGGAGATGTGGCGCGACGTGTGTGTCGCGAATCGCGCGGCGCTGCTCGACGAGCTCGACGGCTACACGCGCGTGCTCGCCCGGCTGCGTGCGGCGATCGACGCCGGCGACGGCGCGGCGCTCGAAGCCGTGTTCACGCGCTCGCGCGCGGCCCGCAAGGCATGGCAGGAACGCGGCGCGCAGCCCGCTGCCGAACCGGTCAAGAAATAACAGGAAACAGGACGATTCCCATGGACTATCTCGATCTCGGCCCGTATTCCAGTGCGTCGGGCACCGTGCGCCTGCCCGGCTCGAAGAGCATCTCGAACCGCGTGCTGCTGCTTGCGGCGCTTGCCGAAGGTGATACGACGATCACCAACCTGCTGGATTCCGACGACACGCGCGTGATGCTCGATGCGCTCGGCAAGCTCGGCGTGAAGCTCGCGCGCGACGGCGACACCTGTGTCGTCACCGGCACGCGCGGCGCGTTCACCGCGAAGACCGCCGACCTGTTCCTCGGCAACGCGGGCACCGCGGTGCGACCGTTGACGGCGGCGCTCGCGGTCAATGGCGGCGACTATCGCGTGCATGGCGTGCCGCGCATGCACGAGCGGCCGATCGGCGATCTCGTCGACGGCCTGCGGCAGATCGGCGCGCAGATCGACTACGAGCAGAACGACGGTTTTCCGCCGCTGCGGATCAAGCCTGCGGCGATCACGGTCGACGCGCCGATCCGCGTGCGCGGCGACGTGTCGAGCCAGTTCCTCACCGCGCTGCTGATGACGCTGCCGCTCGTGAAGGCGAAGGACGGCAGGATCGTCGTCGAAGTCGACGGCGAACTGATCTCGAAGCCGTACATCGACATCACGATCCGGCTGATGGAGCGCTTCGGCGTGACCATCGAGCGCGACGGCTGGCAGCGCTTCGTCGTGCCGGCCGGCGTCCGCTACCGTTCGCCGGGGCGCATCATGGTCGAGGGCGATGCGTCGTCGGCCTCGTATTTCCTCGCGGCCGGCGCGCTCGGCGGCGGCCCGCTGCGCGTCGAGGGCGTAGGGCGCGCGAGCATCCAGGGCGACGTCGGCTTTGCGAATGCGCTGATGCAGATGGGCGCGAACGTATCGATGGGCGACGACTGGATCGAGGTGCGCGGCATCGGCCACGACCATGGCAAGCTCGAGCCGATCGACATGGACTTCAACCTGATTCCCGACGCGGCGATGACCATCGCGGTCGCGGCGCTGTTCGCGAGCGGCACGAGCACGCTGCGCAACATCGCGAGCTGGCGCGTGAAGGAAACCGACCGCATCGCCGCGATGGCGACCGAGTTGCGCAAGGTCGGCGCGATCGTCGAGGAAGGCCCCGACTATCTGGTCGTCACGCCGCCGCAACAACTCACGCCGAACGCCGCGATCGACACGTACGACGATCACCGGATGGCGATGTGCTTCTCGCTCGTCAGTCTGGGCGGCGTGCCCGTGCGAATCAACGATCCGAAGTGCGTCGGCAAGACGTTCCCCGACTATTTCGACCGCTTCGCCGCGCTCGCCAAGGCCTGACCCACCGTACCGATGAAATCGACCCGACCCTTTCACCCGACCCCCGTCATCACGATCGACGGTCCGACCGCTTCCGGCAAGGGGACCGTCGCCGCGCTCGTCGCCGCGCATCTCGGCTTCCACCTGCTCGACAGCGGCGCGCTGTATCGTCTCGCCGCGCTCGCGAGCGTACGCTACGGCATCGCGGCGGAGGACATCGACGCGCTCGTGAAGCTGATCGACGATCTTCACATCACGTTTCGCGAAGGCTGCGCGCAGCTCGACGGCGTCGACGTGTCGAACGACATCCGCGCCGAAGCGGTCGGCAACCGCGCGTCGGCGATTGCCGTGCACGGGCCGGTGCGTACCGCGCTGGTCGCGCGCCAGCGCGCATTCCGCAAGACGCCGGGCCTCGTCGCCGACGGGCGCGACATGGGCACCGTAATCTTCCCGGACGCCGTGCTGAAGGTGTTTCTGACGGCCAGCGCCGAGGCGCGCGCGGCCAGACGGCATAAGCAATTGATGCAAAAAGGTTTTTCTGCTAATATAGATGACTTGCTCCGGGATCTTCGTGAACGTGACGCGCGCGACAGCAATCGCGCCGCCGCGCCGCTGAAGCCCGCGGCAGATGCCAAGCTGCTCGATACGTCGGCGCTTTCGGTCGATGAAGCGGTCGACCAGGTGCTGCAGTGGTACCGGGCGCTCGGCCAGCCCGCCTGAGAAGGCGGGCAGCAGTAGGTGCTTCGCGCGAGCAGCGCGGAGCGTGTTTCGAACCCTTAACCCCGTATGGACCTCGATCTGGCCCTTTCAGCCTGCCATTCCGGCCGGCGTGGCACAGCGAGCCATGCACAATCAGATTTTTATGTCCGACCTGCAAACCTCCACCCCGAATACCGAATCCTTTGCGGCTCTGTTCGAAGAGTCGCTGACCCGTCAAGACATGCGCGCCGGCGAAGTGATTTCCGCCGAAGTCGTGCGCGTCGACCACAACTTCGTGGTCGTCAATGCAGGCCTGAAGTCCGAGGCTTACATTCCGATCGAGGAATTCCTGAACGATCAGGGCGAGGTTGAGGTGCAGTCGGGCGATTTCGTGTCCGTCGCGATCGACGCACTCGAAAACGGCTACGGCGACACGATCCTGTCGCGCGACAAGGCGAAGCGCCTGGCATCGTGGCTGTCGCTGGAAAAGGCCCTCGACAACAACGAACTCGTCACCGGCACGATCACCGGCAAGGTGAAGGGCGGCATGACCGTGATGGTCAACGGCATCCGCGCGTTCCTGCCGGGTTCGCTGGTCGACACGCGTCCGGTCAAGGACACGACCCCGTACGAAGGCAAGACGCTCGAGTTCCGCGTGATCAAGCTCGATCGCAAGCGTAACAACGTCGTGCTGTCGCGTCGTGCAGTGATCGAAGCAACGCAAGGCGAAGAGCGCGCGAAGCTGCTCGAGACGCTGAAGGAAGGCGCGATCGTCAACGGCGTGGTCAAGAACATCACCGACTACGGCGCGTTCGTCGACCTCGGCGGCATCGACGGCCTGCTGCACATCACCGACATCGCATGGCGTCGTGTGCGTCACCCGAGCGAAGTCCTGTCGGTTGGCCAGGAAGTCACCGCGAAGATCCTCAAGTTCGACCAAGAGAAGAACCGCGTCTCGCTGGGCATCAAGCAACTGGGCGACGATCCGTGGGAAGGCATCTCGCGCCGTTACCCGTCGGGCACGCGCCTGTTCGGCAAGGTCACGAACATCACCGACTACGGCGCATTCGTCGAAGTGGAATCGGGCATCGAAGGCCTCGTCCACGTGTCGGAAATGGACTGGACCAACAAGAACGTTGCACCGTCGAAGGTTGTCCAGCTGGGCGACGAAGTCGAAGTCATGGTCCTCGAGATCGACGAAGACCGTCGTCGTATCAGCCTCGGCATGAAGCAGTGCAAGCCGAATCCGTGGGATGACTTCAGCCGCAACTTCAAGAAGGGCGACAAGATCACGGGCGCAATCAAGTCGATCACCGACTTCGGCGTGTTCATCGGTCTGCCGGGCGGCATCGACGGCCTGGTCCACCTGTCGGACCTGTCGTGGAGCGAAGCCGGCGAAGAAGCCGTTCGCAAGTACAAGAAGGGCGACGAAGTCGAAGCGATCGTGCTCGGTATCGACGTCGAGAAGGAGCGCATTTCGCTCGGCATCAAGCAGCTCGAAGGCGACCCGTTCAGCAACTACGTTGCAATGAACGACAAGGGTTCGATCGTCGACGGCGTGGTGAAGTCGGTCGATGCGAAGGGCGCTGTCATCACGCTGACGGGCGACATCGAAGGCTACCTGCGTGCTTCGGAAATCTCGCAGGATCGCGTCGAAGACGCACGCAACGTGCTGAAGGAAGGCGACAAGGTCAACGCGATGGTGATCAACATCGATCGCAAGTCGCGTGGCATCAACCTGTCGATCAAGGCGAAGGATTCGGCTGAACAACAGGAAGCGATCCGCGGCCTGCAGTCGGACACCAGCGCTGCTGCGACCGGTACGACCAACCTCGGCGCGCTGCTGAAGGCGAAGCTCGACGGCCAGAACCAGTAAGCCTCACGAGGTCTGCTGAAGTATGACCAAATCCGAGTTGGTCGCGCAGCTGGCACTGCGATTTCCGCAACTTGTCCTCAAGGATGCGGATTTCGCGGTGAAAACGATGCTCGATGCGATGTCCGACGCCCTGGCGAAAGGGCACCGTATCGAAATTCGGGGTTTCGGCAGCTTCGGCCTCAACCGTCGCCCGGCACGCGTCGGACGCAACCCGAAGTCGGGAGAGAAAGTGCAGGTGCCCGAGAAGTTCGTGCCTCACTTCAAGCCCGGCAAGGAATTGCGTGAACGCGTCGACGGCCGCGCCGGCGAGCCGCTGAAAGCTGATGATCCGGACGACGAACGTTGAACGTCGTTCGGCTTGCCCGGAATCCGTCCGGCGAAGGCTGAAGAAAAAAGCGCCCCTTGCGGGCGCTTTTTTCATTTCCGGCCGCCGTGCGGCAATGCGCATCCGCAGGATGTGCGGTGACGCGGAAACGCTTCCTTTACAATACGGGTCGATTCGGCGCCGCGAAGGGGAGTCGCGCGCCGCGGCAAACCTCAACAAAGAGAGGGCTACATGAAGTTTATCGTCTGGCTGATCCGGGTATTGGTGTTCGTGCTGCTGCTGGTGCTCGCACTGGCCAATACGCAAACCGCGACGCTGAATTTCGTTGCCGGCTACGCATGGCAAGCGCCGCTGATCCTGATCGGCCTCGCGTTCTTCGTCGTCGGGCTGCTGGCCGGCCTGCTGTCGGCACTGCCGGCGATGTTCCGCCTGCGCCTCGAGAACGGGCGCCTGAAGCGCGATCTGCGTGCGGCGCGCGAAACCCCGGCCATCGTCGACCAGCCGCCGATGCCGCCCGTCATTTAACACGGACGCCGCGCGACTCCCGCGCGGTTTTCGTCTCTGCTTCGATATTTCGCATGGATCTGGATTTCTGGTGGTTGCTCGCGATTCCGGTGGCGTTCGCGCTCGGCTGGGCGGCGTCACGCTATGACCTGAAGAACCTCCTGTCGGAGAGCGCCAACCTGCCGCGATCGTATTTCCGCGGCCTGAACTTTCTGTTGAACGAACAACCGGACAAGGCGATCGACGCGTTCATCGAGGTCGCGAAACTCGACCCCGAGACGGTCGAGCTGCACTTCGCGCTCGGCAACCTGTTCCGCCGTCGCGGCGAAACGGACCGTGCGATCCGCGTGCACCAGAATCTGCTGAGCCGTACGGACCTGCCGGTCAACGAGCGCGACCATGCGCTGTACGAACTCGGCCAGGATTTCCTGAAGGCCGGCCTGCTCGATCGTGCCGAGGAGGCCTTCCACCGGCTCGCCGACGGCGACTACGCGCTGGGCGCGCAGCGGGCGCTGCTGACGATCTACGAGATCGAGAAGGACTGGAACAAGTCGATCGACACCGCGAAGCGCATCGAATCGATGAGCGACAAGCCGCTCCGCACCGAAATCGCGCAGTTCCACTGCGAACTCGCGCAGGACGCGCTGCAACGCAAGAACGCCACGGCCGCGGCCGAGCAGTTGAAGCTCGCGCTTGCCGCGAACCCGCAGAACGTCCGCGCGACGATCTTGTCGGGTGATGCCGCGCAGGCGGCGGGAGATCACGCGGCCGCGATCGAGCACTGGAAGCGCGTCGAGGCGCAAAATCCCGCTTATCTGCCGCTCGTCGCCGACAAGCTGATGAAGGCCTATGTCGCGCTCGACAAGCCGGTCGAGGGCGCCGAGCTGCTGATGGGCTACGTCGATCGCTATCCGTCGAACGACCTGCTCGATACTGCGTATCAGCACATCGCCGGGTTGCGCGGCCAGGAAGCGGCGCATACGCTCGCGCGCACGCAGATGGAGAAGTCGCCGAACCTGTCGGGCATGCTGCACCTGCTCGATGCGCAGATCGCGGCCGCCGACGAGCCGCGCCGTAATGAACTTGAAATGATGCGCGCGCTGATCAAGCAGCGCACCAAAAATCTGCCACGCTATACGTGCCAGAATTGCGGTTTCCGGGCACGGCTCTTCTACTGGCAGTGCCCCGGATGCAGCGGCTGGGAAACCTATGCGCCGCGCCGCGTCGAACCTGCGATGCCGGGTTGATCCCGGCGCGCGGCGCCGACGCACTGCGGTTCCCGCCGGGTCCGGCCCGGCGGGCAAGTTAGTCAATTACCGGGACGTACCGGAACATCTATGAAAATCACCATCATCGGCACCGGCTATGTCGGTCTTGTCACAGGCTCCTGCCTCGCCGAGATCGGCCACGACGTCTTCTGTCTGGACGTCGATCCGCGCAAGATCGAGATCCTGAACAACGGCGGGATGCCGATTCACGAACCGGGCCTGCTGGACATCATCGCGCGCAATCGCGCGGCAGGGCGTCTGCGCTTCTCGACGGACATCGAGGCGAGCGTCGCGCACGGCGAGATCCAGTTCATCGCCGTCGGCACGCCGCCCGACGAGGACGGTTCGGCCGACCTGCAATACGTGCTCGAGGCCGCGCGCAACATCGGTCGTTACATGACCGGTTTCAAGGTGATCGTCGACAAGTCGACGGTGCCGGTCGGCACCGCGCAGCGCGTGCGCGCGGTGGTCGACGAGGCGCTCGGCGCCCGCGGGCTCGCGGGCAGCGTTGCGCACCGTTTCTCGGTCGTATCGAATCCGGAGTTCCTGAAGGAAGGCGCGGCAGTCGAGGACTTCATGCGCCCGGACCGGATCGTCATCGGCGTCGACGACGACGAGACGGGCACGGTGGCGCGCGAGAGGATGAAGAAGCTGTACGCGCCGTTCAACCGCAATCACGAGCGCACGATCTACATGGACGTGCGTTCGGCGGAATTCGCGAAATATGCGGCGAATGCGATGCTCGCGACCCGCATCTCGTTCATGAACGAGATGTCGAATCTCGCCGACAAGGTCGGTGCCGACATCGAAGCCGTGCGCCGCGGGATCGGTTCCGATCCGCGCATCGGCTATCACTTCCTGTACGCGGGCGTCGGCTACGGCGGCTCGTGCTTCCCGAAGGACGTGCAGGCGCTGATCCGCACCGCCGGCGAGAACGGCCAGCCGCTGCGCATCCTGGAGGCCGTCGAAGCGGCCAACTCCGCGCAGAAGGACGTGCTGATCGGCAAGATCGAGCAGCGCTTCGGCGCGGACCTGACTGGTCGCGAATTCGCGGTCTGGGGCCTCGCGTTCAAGCCGAATACGGACGACATGCGCGAGGCGCCGAGCCGTCGGCTGATCGGCGCGCTGCTCGGGCGCGGCGCGATTGTGCGCGCGTACGATCCGGTCGCGATCGACGAGGCGCGCCGCGTGTTCGCGCTCGATCTCGGCGAGGCTTCCGACGCGCTTGCGCGTCTGCATTTCGTCGATACCCAGGACGCGGCCGTGAGCGCCGCGGATGCGCTCGTGATCGTCACCGAGTGGAAGGAATTCCGGAGCCCGGATTTCACGCGCCTGAAGGCCGAACTGAAGGCGCCGGTGATCTTCGACGGACGCAACCTGTACGAACCGGACGCGATGGCCGAACTCGGCTTCGACTACCATGCGATCGGGCGTCCGCATGTCGATCCGCAGTCCTCCTCCCGTGGATGAGCGCACGATGACGACCCTTCGCGAAGTGGTGCCGGTCCCGCGCGCGCAGCTCGCGCGTTCGCGTGTGCTCGTGGTCGGCGACGTGATGCTCGACCGCTACTGGTTCGGCAACGTCGACCGTATTTCGCCGGAAGCGCCGGTGCCCGTCGTGCACGTGCAGCGCCAGGAAGAGCGGCTCGGCGGCGCGGCCAACGTCGCGCGCAACGCCGTGACGCTCGGCGCCCAGGCCGGGCTGCTGTGCGTGGTCGGCTGCGACGAACCCGGTGAGCGGATCGTCGAGCTGCTCGGCAGCAGTGGCGTCACGCCCCATCTCGAGCGCGACGCGGCGCTGCCGACGACCATCAAGCTGCGCGTGCTTGCGCGCCAGCAGCAGCTGCTGCGCGTCGATTTCGAGGCGATGCCGACGCACGAGGTGCTGCTCGCCGGGCTCGCGCGGTTCGACGCGCTGCTGCCGCAGCACGACATCGTGCTGATGTCGGATTACGCGAAAGGCGGGCTGACGCACGTGACGACGATGATCGAGAAGGCGCGCGCGGCCGGAAAGCCGGTGCTCGTCGATCCGAAGGGCGGCGACTGGGCGCGCTATCGCGGCGCCTCGCTGATCACGCCGAACCGCGCGGAGTTGCGCGAAGTCGTCGGTCAGTGGCATTCGGAAGACGACCTTCGCGCGCGCGTCGCGAAGCTGCGCGCCGAACTCGATCTCGATGCGTTGCTGCTCACGCGTTCGGAAGAGGGGATGACGCTCTTTTCGGCCGCGGGCGAACTGCACGCGCCGGCGCTCGCGCGCGAGGTGTACGACGTGTCGGGGGCCGGCGATACCGTGATCGCGACCGTCGCGACGATGCTCGGCGCAGGCGTGCCGCTCGTCGACGCCGTCGTGCTGGCGAACCGTGCCGCGGGTATCGTGGTCGGCAAGCTCGGCACGGCGACCGTCGGCTACGACGAACTGTTTCACTGAGCGCATCGGGCGGCGCACGCGCCGGCCGGACGGCTCCCATTTTTCAGGCAGGACGACCATGACCATCATCGTCACCGGCGCAGCCGGTTTTATCGGCGCGAACCTCGTCAAGGCGCTCAACGAGCGTGGCGAGTCGCGCATCATCGCGGTCGACAATCTGACGCGCGCGGAAAAGTTCCGCAATCTCGTCGATTGCGAGATCGACGACTATCTCGACAAGACGGAATTCGTCGAACGCTTCGCACGCGGCGATTTCGGCAAGGTACGCGCGGTGTTCCACGAAGGCGCCTGTTCGGACACGATGGAAACCGACGGCCGCTACATGATGGACAACAACTTCCGCTACAGCCGCGCGGTGCTCGATGCGTGCCTCGCGCAGGGCGCGCAGTTCCTGTACGCGTCGTCGGCGGCGACCTACGGCGGCTCGACGCGCTTCGTCGAGGAGCGCGAGGTCGAGGCGCCGCTGAACGTCTACGGCTATTCGAAGTTCCTGTTCGACCAGGTGATCCGGCGCGTGCTGCCGAGCGCGAAGAGCCAGATCGCCGGGTTCCGCTACTTCAACGTGTACGGCCCGCGCGAGACGCACAAGGGCCGCATGGCGTCGGTCGCGTTCCACAACTTCAACCAGTTCCGCGCGGAAGGCAAGGTCAAGCTGTTCGGCGAGTACAACGGTTATGCGCCGGGCGAGCAGACGCGCGACTTCGTCTCGATCGAGGATGTCGCGAAGGTGAACCTGTTCTTCTTCGATCATCCGGAGAAGTCGGGCATCTTCAACCTCGGCACCGGCCGCGCACAACCGTTCAACGACATCGCGTCGACGGTCGTAAACACGCTGCGCGCGCTCGACGGCCTGCCGCCGCTGACGCTCGCGCAGCAGGTCGAGCAGGGGCTGATCGAATACGTGCCGTTCCCGGATGCGCTGCGCGGCAAGTACCAGTGCTTCACGCAGGCCGACCAGACGAAGCTGCGTGCCGCCGGCTACGATGCGCCGTTCCTGACGGTGCAGGAAGGTGTCGACCGTTACGTGCGTTGGCTGTCCGGCCAGGTTTAAGTCCGCGCGTCGCATCGCTAGACTGGGTCTCACGGTCGGCAGCCGCCGACCGTTTTTCATCGGAGATCCAGCACATGATCAGGAAATGGTTTGCCGCCGCCGCGATGTTCGGCGCGATCGCGTCGGCCTGGGCGGCCGTCGACGTCAACACCGCGAACGAGGATGCACTCGTCGGCATCAAGGGCATCGGTCCCGCGCGGGCAAAGGCGATTCTCGACGAGCGCGGCGCACGCGGCCCGTTCAGGAATGCAGACGACCTTGCATCGCGCGTGAAAGGCATGGGCGGCCATACGGTCGAGCGCCTTCAGCAGGAGGGGTTGACGATCGGCGCAGCAGGCTCGGGTGCGCAGGCACCCGCCGCGGGCAAGCCTGCGGCAGTGAAACCTGCCGCGGCGCCCGCCCGCACTGCGCAGAAGTAACGCACGCGAGGCGAAGGGCTCCTTCAGTCGCCGTCGTTGCGACGGCTTCCCGCGGCATGCCGCGGGTTTTTTGCGTGCATGCCGCACGCGCACGATCGTGAATCGCGGGCACGCCTATTCCACCGTCGCAATGGGGGTTGCCGGCGCGAGCCCCGGCGCTGGTTTACAATCAATCGATTGATCAGCCTCGCACTCACGGTATCTCCATGGCTTACAAAACTATCGAAGACACGATCGGCAACACGCCGCTCGTGCAACTGGTCCGCCTGCCGGACGACGAGATTCGCGCACGCAACAACGTGTTGCTCGCCAAGCTGGAAGGTAACAATCCGGCCGGTTCCGTGAAGGATCGCCCGGCGCTGTCGATGATCAACAAGGCCGAGGCGCGCGGCCGCATCAAGCCGGGCGATACGCTGATCGAGGCGACGAGCGGCAATACGGGCATCGCGCTCGCGATGGCCGCGGCGATCCGCGGTTACAAGATGGTGCTGATCATGCCGGAGGACCTGTCGGTCGAGCGTCGCCAGAGCATGGCCGCTTACGGTGCCGAAATCATCCTGACGCCGGTAAAGGGCGGGATGGAACTGGCGCGTGACCTCGCGGAGCAGATGCAGCGCGAAGGCAAGGGTGTGATCCTCGATCAGTTCGGGAACCCCGACAACCCGATCGCGCACTACGAAGGCACAGGCCCTGAGATCTGGCGCGACACCGAGGGGCGCGTCACGCACTTCGTGTCGGCGATGGGCACGACGGGCACGATCATGGGCACGTCGCGTTTTCTGAAGGAACAGAATCCGGCGATCGAGATCGTTGGCGCGCAGCCGGAAGAAGGGTCGCGCATCCCGGGCATTCGCAAGTGGCCGGAGGCCTATATGCCGACGATCTTCGATCGCAGCCGCGTCGATCGCGTCGAGAGCGTGAGCCAGGCCGCGTCTGAAACGATGGCGCGCCGGCTCGCGGCCGTCGAAGGCATCTTTGCCGGCATCTCGTCGGGTGGCGCATGCGAAGTCGCGATGCGCATCGCGCGCCAGGTCGAGAACGCGACGATCGTGTTCATCGTCTGCGATCGCGGCGACCGCTACCTGTCGACCGGCGTGTTTCCTGCGTGAGCCGGAACGGCATCGGCAGGATCACGCGAAAAAAAAGCGCCGCACGAGCGGCGCTTTTTCTTTGCGCGGGCCGAGCTTACTGCGCCGGCGCTTCCGTGTCCGCCGCGGGCAGCGGCAGTGCGCCGCTCGCTTCCATCTGCGCCTTCACGGCTTCGCCGAGCTGGTACACGGTGAGCGCGTAGAAGAAGCTGCGGTTGTAGCGCGTCAGCACGTAGAAGTTCTTGAGGCCGAGCATGTATTCGGTCGCGCGCCCCGGCGACGGCAGATCGACCACGGTCACCGGCGTGCCGGCTTCGGTGGTGATATTGACCGTCGGCTCGTTGAGCGTCATGCCGGCGCGCAGCAGCTGCGACAGTGCCCAGTGCGGTTCGGGCTGGCCGTCCGCGGCCGCCTGGGCGATGCCGAGGCTGCCCGTGTCGGGCGTGATCCGCCAGACCACCGGGCGATCGGTTTCCCAGCCGTGCTGCTTCAGGTAGTTTGCGACGCTGCCGATCGCATCGGCAGGACTGCTGCGCAGATCGACGTGGCCGCCGCCGTCGTAGTCGACCGCATACTCGCGGATGCTGCTCGGCAGGAACTGCGGGATGCCGATCGCGCCCGTGTACGAGCCGAGCACGGTGGTCGGGTCGAGCTGGTTGTCACGGGTCCAGACGAGGAAGTCCTCGAGGTTCTTGCGGAACGTGGCCTGGCGGCTGTCGCGATTCGGCGTGTCCGGGTAGTCGAACGTGAGCGTCGTCAGCGCATCCAGCACGCGGAAGTTGCCCATGTAGCGGCCGTAGATCGTTTCGACGCCGATGATGCCGACGATCACCTCGGGCGGCACGCCGAATTCCTGGGACGCGCGCTGCAGCGTTGCCCGGTTCGCCTTCCAGAATTTCACGCCCGCGTTGATGCGGATCGGTTCGATGAAGCGCGAACGATAGACGCTCCAGTTCTTCACCGAAGGCGTCGGCGCCGGCTTCACGAGTTTCACGGCCGTGGCCGAATAGCTGACGCGCGAGAACAGCGCGTGCAGGCTCGCGGAATCGAAGCCGTTACGGCTCACCATCTCGTCGATGAACGCATCGACCTTCGCGTTGCTCGCGTAACGCTGCGGAACGATCTCCTCTTCGAAGGTCTGGCCCGGCGGCGTCGGCTGCTGCGGTTGCGCCTGCGCGACGAGCGTGCCGGGAGACTTCGCAGGCTGTGTTTGCGCGGCGGCGGGTGCGGCGGCCAGGGTAGCGGCGACGGCAGCGGCAACGAGCGGAACGCGAACGCGGAACAGTGCGGAGAGAAGGGCGGCAGGCTTGCTGGAATTCATGTCGAAGCGGGCGGACAGGGCGATGGGGTTCGGCGCAGTATACCCGACGCACCTTGCGTGCCGGGGCGTAGCAGCGCACCGTTGTGGTAAGTTAGCGGCGAATTCGCGGCAGACGATGGACATCATTGATGGAGACCTGCGGCGCAACCCGCGTCGCGGATGACAGCTTATGGCAACCGCCTTCTATACGCACCCCGACTGCATGCTGCACGAGATGGGGGAATGGCATCCGGAATGCCCGGCCCGACTGTCGGCGATCCAGGATCAGCTGATCGCGAGCCGCATCGACGACCTGATCGTGCACGAAACCGCGCCGTTCGCGAGCGAGGTGGCGCTGGGCCGCGTGCATACGCAGGCCCATATCGACTACATCCGCAGCATGATGCCCGTCGACGGCTACGTCGAGATCGATCCCGACACGCTGATGAACCGCGACACGTGGCGCGCCGCGCTGCGTGCGGCCGGCGCCGCGATCGCGGCGACCGACGCGGTGATCGAAGGCCGCTACGCGAATGCGTTCTGCAGCGTTCGGCCGCCCGGCCATCACGCGGAACCCGCGCGCGCGATGGGCTTCTGCTTCTTCAACAACGTCGCGATCGCCGCGCGGCACGCGCTCGACGTGCACGGCCTCGAGCGGGTCGCGATCATCGATTTCGACGTGCACCACGGCAACGGCACCGAAGCCGCGTTCGCGAACGACGAGCGCGTGCTGATGTGCAGCTTCTTCCAGCATCCGCTGTACCCGTTCTCGGGCGCCGATCACCAGGCGCCGAACATGGTCAACCTGCCGATGCCTGCGCGCAGCAACGGGATGGCGATCCGCGAAGCGGTCGACATGTTCTGGCTGCCGCGTCTCGACGCGTTCAAGCCGCAAATGCTGTTCGTGTCGGCCGGTTTCGACGCGCATCGCGAGGACGACATCGGCAACCTCGGTCTCGTCGAATCCGATTTCGAATGGCTGACCGCGCAGGTCGTCGACGTCGCGCGCCGGCATGCGCAGGGCCGCATCGTCAGCTGTCTCGAGGGCGGCTACAACCTGTCGGCACTCGGGCGCAGCGTCGTCGCGCACCTGCGCGTGCTGGCCGGCATCTGACCGGCAGCGGATCGGCGCGCGCTCAGCGCGCCGGCACGTGCGCGTGAATCCACGCGATCAGCGCATCGATCACGCGGTCGCGCTCGAGATCGTTCATCGTTTCGTGGAACCCGCCTTCGTATAGCGTCAGCGTGCGATCGGGCGAGCCGACGCGGGCGCCGAACGCGCGGCTTCCATCGGGTTCGGTCAGCTTGTCCTCGGTGCCGTGATAGACGAGCACCGGCACGCGCAGCGCGCCGCGACCGCGCTCGATGCGCGCCATCGCATCGAGGATTTCGGCGCCGGTGCGCGCCGGCACCGCGCCGTGGTGCACGAGCGGATCGGCCGGATTGGCCGCGACGACGGCCGGATCGCGCGACAGCAGCGCCGCATCGATCCTGATTGCAGGGAAGCTCGGCCACACGCGGCTGATGAAGCGGCTCATCGCGAGCATCCAGCGCGGCACGTCGCGTCCCGGCGCGAGCGCCGGGCTCGACAGCACGAGGCCTGCCAGCGCGTGGCCGCGAGCCGGCACGCGTTCGATCGCATACAGCGCCGCGACGGCGCCGCCCATGCTGTGCCCCATCAGGAAGAGCGGCGTGGCGCCGCGGGCGGCTTCGGCAACCAGCGCATCCGCATCGTTCAGGTAATCGTCGAAACGCTCGACCCATGCGCGTTTGCCGGGCGACTGGCCGTGCCCGCGCAGATCGATCGCCAGCACGTCGATGCCCGCCGCGTTCAATCTGGCCGCGAGCGCCGCGTAGCGGCCCGCATGCTCGGCGAGGCCGTGGACGAGCGCGATCGTCGCAAGCGGCGGCACCGTGCCGTCGCCGGCCGGCCAGCGATACGACGCCAGTTCGAGCCCGTCCGCGGTACGCAGCCGGCCCATCCGCGGGGCGGGCGGCGATACCAGGCCCGATGCCGAGGTGGCGGCGGGTGCGGCGGCCTGCGTGGTGGTGGCGGTCATCTGGCGGGTCCCCTGTCTCGTTGGCATCGGTGTTCCGGATCATAGTCGCGGTACCCGCGCGGCGGGCCAGCAGCGCCCCTCTAATTTCGTCTGGTTATGAAAAGATCGAAATCGATTATTAAGTGGAATGAGGCGTTTGCGGTAAAATCGCCGGCTATTCCAGATGCTTCGGCGGCCGACTGGCGGGCCTCGCCAGCCGGCCGCCGTTTTGTTTACATGATCGAATTACGCAATCTGTCGCAGCGTTTTCCCGGGCCGACCGGCTGGGTCGACGCATTGCACAACGTCAATCTGACGATCCCGCAGGGAGAGGTGTTCGGCATCATCGGCCGAAGCGGCGCCGGCAAGAGCACGCTCGTGCGCACCATCAACCTGCTCACGCGGCCGACCGAAGGCAATGTCGTCGTCGGGGGACGCGATCTCACGCTGCTGTCGTCCGGCGCGCTGCGCGAAGCGCGCCGCGAAATCGGCATGATCTTCCAGCACTTCAATCTGCTGTCGTCGCGCACGGTGTTCGACAACGTCGCGCTGCCGCTCGAGCTGGCCGGCGCGAGCCGTGCCGAGATCGAGGCGGCGGTGCTGCCGCTGCTCGACCTCGTCGGGCTGTCCGCGCAGAAGGATCGCTATCCGGCGCAGATCAGCGGCGGCCAGAAGCAGCGCGTCGGCATCGCCCGCGCGCTCGCGAGCAAGCCGAAGGTGCTGCTGTCGGACGAAGCGACGTCGGCGCTCGACCCCGAGACCACGCGCGCGATCCTCGACCTGCTGAAGCGCATCAACCGCGAGCTCGGCCTGACGATCGTGCTGATCACGCACCAGATGGAAGTCATCAAGCAGGTGTGCGATCGCGTGGCGGTGCTCGACGCGGGCCGCGTGGTCGAAGAGGGCCGCGTGATCGACGTGTTCCTGCAGCCGCATCACGAAGTGACGCGCGCGCTGATCGGCGACGTGATCGCGCAGGAACTGCCGCCCGCGCTGAAGGCACGCGTGGCCGAGCGGCTGAAGACGGGCAGCGGGCATCTGCTGCGGCTCGCGTTCACCGGCTCGGGTGTCGACCAGCCGATCCTGTCGGAGACGATCCGCCGGTACGAACTCGATTTCAACATCCTGCATGGCCAGATCGACGAGATCCAGGGGCAGGCGTTCGGGTCGCTCGCGGTGCTCGCGGGCGGCGAACCGGGCAAGGTCGGGCAGGCGCTCGCGTTCCTGCGCGAGCAAGGTGTGGTGGTAGAGGAGCTTTCGTATGTTGAGTGAGATGTTCGATATGTTCGTGCAGTCGTTCTGGGAGACGCTGATCATGGTCGGCATCTCGGGGGCGGTCGGCGCGCTCGTCGGGCTGCCGCTCGGCGTGCTGCTCTACCTGACCGACCGCCAGGGCGTGCTGCAGAATCTCGGCGTGAATCGCGTGCTCGGCGGCATCGTGAACGCGGTGCGCTCGACGCCGTTCATCATCCTGCTGGTCGCGGTCATTCCGTTCACGCGGCTCGTCACGGGGTCGTCGATCGGCACGGCCGCAGCGGTCGTGCCGCTGACGCTCGCGGCCGCACCGTTCGTCGCGCGGCTGGTCGAGACCGCGCTGCGCGAAGTCGACCGCGGGCTGATCGAGGCGGCCCAGTCGATGGGTGCGACGACCTCGCAGATCGTGTTCAAGGTGCTGCTGCCCGAATCGCTGCCGGGCATCGTCGCGGGCCTGACGATCACGTTCGTGTCGCTCGTCGGCTATTCGGCGATGGCCGGTGCGATCGGCGGCGGCGGGCTCGGCGATCTCGGGATCCGCTACGGCTACCAGCGCTATCTGCCGGAAGTGATGTGGACGGTCGTCGCGATCCTGATCGTGTTCGTGCAGATCGTGCAGTCGTTCGGCGACTGGCTCGTGCGCCGGCTGAGCCACAAGTAACACGACATTCATTCGTTGGGGGATAGGATGCAACGACGCTTCATGCTGAAGTTCGCGGCCGCGTTCGGCGCGGCCGCACTGTTCGCGAGCGCGCACGCGCAGACCGAAACCATCAAGGTGGGCGTGACGGGCGGCCCGCACGCGCAGATCATGGAGGTGGTGAAGAAGGTCGCGGCCAAGGGCGGCCTCGACATCCGCGTCGTCGAATTCTCGGATTACGTGCAACCGAACGCGGCGCTCGCGTCCGGCGATCTCGACGCGAACAGCTACCAGCACGATCCGTATCTGCAGGCGCAGGTGAAGGATCGCGGCTACAAGCTGATCAAGGTCGCGGAGACCGTCACGTTCCCGATGGGCATCTATTCGAAGCGGGTGAAGTCGCTGGCCGAGTTGAAGCCGGGCGCGCGCATCGCGGTGCCGAACGATCCGACCAACGGCGGCCGTGCGCTGCTGTTGCTGCAGAAGCAGGGGCTGCTGAAGCTGCGCGCGGACGCCGGGCTGAAGGCGACGCCGCTCGACATCGTCGACAACCCGCGCAAGCTGAAGATCGTCGAGCTCGATGCGGCGCAGATTCCGCGCTCGCTCGGCGACGTCGACGCGGCGGCGATCAATACCAACTACGCGATGGAAGCGGGGTTGAAACCGAAACAGGATGCGATCGCGATCGAGGGCCCGACCGGCCCGTACGCGAACATTCTCGCGATTCGCGAGGCCGACCGGGGCAAGCCGTGGGTCGCGAAGCTGGTCGCGGCTTATCATTCCGCGGAAGTGAAGCAGTTCATCGAACAGAAGTTCGGCGGCGCGGTGATCGCTGCCTGGTAACACGTGATGCGGGGCGCGCCCGGTGACGATTAGAGTCGATGATCGAAAACCCGGGCTTTGCGTCCGGGTTTTTTCTCTTTTAAAATAGAACGACCGTTCGCTATTGCCGGCGCGCCGAAGAGGCGCGCTATCCTCGATAGCCGCGATGGATTGGTCCGCTTGGCCGCGCAGTCATGAGGCCTCGCTATAGAATGGCCTCTGGTCGTATTCGTAACTTTGGAGCGTGTGCATGAAAATCCTGGTGCCAGTGAAAAGAGTGGTCGATTACAACGTGAAGGTCCGCGTGAAGTCGGACAACACGGGCGTCGACATCGCGAACGTGAAGATGTCGATGAACCCGTTCGACGAAATCGCGGTTGAAGAAGCGGTGCGGCTGAAGGAAGCGGGCGTGGCGACCGAAGTGATCGCGGTGTCGGTCGGCGTGACGCAAGCGCAGGAAACGCTGCGCACGGCGCTGGCGATCGGCGCGGATCGCGCGATCCTCGTCGAGTCGAACGACAGCGTCGAGCCGCTGGCCGTCGCGAAGATCCTGAAGGCGCTGGTCGACAAGGAACAGCCGCAACTCGTGATCCTGGGCAAGCAGGCGATCGACGACGACTCGAATCAGACGGGCCAGATGCTGGCCGCGCTGGCCGGCCTGCCGCAAGCGACGTTCGCGTCGAAGGTGACGATCGCCGACGGCAAGGCAACGGTTGCACGCGAAGTCGACGGCGGCGCGGAAACGCTGTCGCTGTCGCTGCCGGCGGTCGTGACGACCGACCTGCGCCTGAACGAGCCGCGCTACGTGACGCTGCCGAACATCATGAAGGCGAAGAAGAAGCCGCTGGAAACGGTGAAGCCGGAAGACCTCGGCGTGGACGTCGCGCCGCGTCTGAAGACGCTGAAGGTGGCCGAGCCGCCGAAGCGCGCGGCCGGCGTGAAGGTGCCGGACGTGAAGACGCTGGTCGAGAAGCTGAAGACCGAAGCCAAGGTGCTGTAAGAGGGAGCGGAAAGAAATGACGATTCTGGTGATTGCAGAACACGACAACGCGTCGATCAAGGCCGCGACGCTGAACACGGTGGCGGCGGCAGCGAAGATCGGCGGCGACATCCACGTGCTGGTCGCGGGCCACAATGCGCAAGCGGCGGCGGACGCAGCAGCAAAGATTGCAGGTGTTTCGAAAGTGCTGCTGGCCGATGCGCCGCAGCTCGAAGCGGGCCTCGCGGAAAACGTCGAGGCGACCGCGCTGAACATCGCGAAGGACTATTCGCACATCCTGGCTCCGGCTACCGCCTACGGCAAGAACATCGCGCCGCGTATCGCCGCGAAGCTGGACGTCGCGCAGATCTCGGACATCACGGCGGTCGACAGTGCCGACACGTTCGAGCGCCCGATCTACGCGGGCAACGCGATCGCGACGGTGCAGTCGAGCGACCCGATCAAGGTCATCACGGTGCGTGCGACGGGTTTCGATCCGGTGGCAGCGGAAGGCGGCAGCGCAGCGGTCGAGAAGATCGAAGCCGCGGCGGACGCCGGCAAGTCGCAGTTCGTGAGCCGTGAAGTGACGAAGCTGGACCGTCCGGAACTGACGTCGGCAAGCATCATCGTGTCGGGTGGCCGCGGCCTGGGCAGCGGCGAGAACTACACGAAGGTTCTCGAGCCGCTGGCCGACAAGCTGAGCGCCGCGCTCGGCGCATCGCGCGCAGCAGTCGACGCCGGCTACGTGCCGAACGACTACCAGGTCGGCCAGACCGGCAAGATCGTCGCACCGCAGCTGTACATCGCGGTCGGCATCTCGGGTGCGATCCAGCATCTGGCCGGCATGAAGGATTCGAAGGTGATCGTCGCGATCAACAAGGATCCGGAAGCGCCGATCTTCAGCGTGGCCGACTACGGCCTCGTCGGCGATCTGTTCGCGCTCGTGCCGGAGCTCGTGAACGAGCTGGGCTGACGCTGCGTGACTTGATGCTTCGGCAGCAAGTCGTACGACAAGGGGCGCGATGAGCGCCCCTTTTTTTGTGCGATGGCAGAAGGGGCGGGGACGCATCTGTCTTCGATGCAGCGCATCGCCATCGCACCATGCCGTACGGAACAGTTTTTGTGCGAGCAGATGGGACCGAAGCATCGATCGCCGGAGCGAAGGGGCAACGCGCGTGCGCGTTGACGCAAGCCCCCTTTCCGAGCCGGTATCGCATGCGCTGAAACGAAAAAGGCGCCCTGACGGGCGCCTTCTCCATTGATACCTACCGGCCTGCGTCGCCGCGGGCCGTCCCGACTTATGCGTATGCCGGGCGCGTCTGGCCGGCCACGTCCTTCAGGTAGCGATGCACCGACAGGTCGTCGGCCTGGATCGCCGGCTTCTTGCCCGAGATCAGGTCGGCGAGCAATTGGCCCGATCCGCACGACATCGTCCAGCCGAGCGTGCCGTGGCCGGTGTTCAGGAACAGGTTCGAGACCGGCGTGCGGCCGACGATCGGCGTGCCGTCCGGCGTCATCGGGCGCAGGCCCGTCCAGAAGGTTGCCTTCGACGTGTCGCCGCCGCCCGGGAACAGGTCGTTCACGCACATCTCGAGCGTTTCGCGGCGCGCTGCGCGCAGGTTCTTGTCGAAACCGACGATTTCCGCCATGCCGCCGACACGGATGCGCTGGTCGAAACGCGTGATCGCGATCTTGTAGGTTTCGTCGAGCACCGTCGACACGGGGGCGGCCGCCTCGTCGACGATCGGCGCGGTGATCGAATAGCCCTTCAGCGGATAGACCGGAATCTTCATCAGGTTCGAGACGAAGCGGGTCGAGTACGAGCCGAGCGCGACGACGTACGCATCCGCGCGCACCGTCTCGCTGCCGCACTGCACGCCGGCGATCTTGCCGCCCGCGATCGCGAGCGCGTCGATCGGCGTGTTGTAGCGGAACTTCACGCCGAGCGATTCCGCGAGCGCCGCGAGGCGCGTCGTGAACAGCTGGCAGTCGCCCGTTTCGTCGCCGGGCAGGCGCAGGCCGCCGGTCAGCTTGTGCGACACGGCGGCGAGCGCCGGTTCGGCATTTTTCAGTTCGGCCGGCGACAGCAGTTCGAACGGCACGTTCGCTTCCTGCAGCACCGCGATGTCCTTCGCCGCGCCGTCGAGTTGCTGTTGCGTGCGGAACAGCTGCAGCGTGCCGCCCGTGCGCCCTTCGTACTCGATGCCCGTGTCGGCGCGCAGCGCCTGCAGGCAATCGCGGCTGTATTCGGCGAGGCGGACCATGCGGCCCTTGTTGACCGCATAGCGCTCGGCCGTGCAGTTGCGCAGCATCTGCCACATCCACTGGAGCTGGAAGCGCGTGCCGTCGAGGCGGATCGCGAGCGGCGCGTGCTTCTCGAACATCCACTTGACGGCCTTCAGCGGCACGCCGGGCGCGGCCCACGGCGCCGCATAGCCGGGCGAGATCTGACCTGCGTTTGCGAAGCTCGTCTCGAGCGCCGGGCCGGCTTCCCGGTCGATCACCGTGACTTCATGACCGGCGCGCGCGAGGTAATACGCGCTTGCCACGCCCACCACACCGCTGCCCAGAATGACGACTCGCATAGCTGCTCCAGATGGAAGGGATCAGGTCGAGGCCGGGGGCACCTGCGTCTCCGTGTAACCTCTAGCTGATCTAGTTTTTTGCGCTATGGTATTGTCGAATGTGTAGGTTTTGTTATCGTATTTTTCAGGTTTTCAGCATAAACAAATGAGAACGCAACGCCAGCCAGTACGCTCGCTCGACAAGCTCGACCGGCGCATCCTGAAACTGCTCCAGGACGACGGCCGGATGGCGATGAAGGACCTCGCGGAACAGGTCGGACTGACCGTCACGCCGTGCATCGAGCGCGTGCGGCGCATGGAGCGCGACGGCGTGATCACCGGCTACCACGCGCGTGTCGATCCTCACCAGCTGGATGCCGCGCTGCTGGTGTTCGTCGAGATCACGCTCGGTCACAAGGGCGGCAACATGTTCGAGCAGTTCCGCCGCGAAGTGATGAAGATCGACGAGGTGCTCGAATGTCATCTCGTGTCCGGCGACTTCGACTACCTGATCAAGGCGCGGATCGGCGAAATGGCCGACTATCGCAAGCTGCTCGGCGACATCCTGCTGCAACTTCCCGGCGCGGTGCAGTCGAAGAGCTATGTCGTGATGGAGGAAATCAAGGAGACGCTGACGATTTCGGTCGGCGAATGAGCGCGGCGGGGGCCTGCTGCCGGCCCCGCTATCTCGCCCTTGGCATGCTGCACCCAATACTGTATAAATATACAGTATTGGGTGCAGGCGAATGGGTGGGCACATGGACGGTCGGTCCGACAACGAATTTCCGATAGCGCCGCCGGCGCCCCGCAAGGGGCGCGGTGCGGTCGACAATCTCCAGGGGCGGTACGAAACGGCACTGCGCGAAGCGGTCGACGACGGCTGGACGCACGAATCGGACGACGCCGATCTGCCTGCTCCGCTGCGGACCCAGGTGTTCGAGGAGCGCGCAAAGAGCATCCTGACGCACAACCAGTCGCCGGACATTCCGTTCAGCGTGTCGCTCAATCCGTATCGCGGCTGCGAGCATGGCTGCATCTACTGCTTCGCACGGCCGACCCATAGCTATCTCGGCCTTTCGCCGGGGCTCGATTTCGAGAGCCGCATCTATGCGAAGGTCAACGCGGCCGAACTGCTCGAGCGCGAGATTTCGCGCAAGCGCTACGTGCCGGAGCCGATCGCGCTCGGCGTCAACACCGATGCATACCAGCCGGTCGAGCGCGATCTGCGCATCACGCGCAGCGTGATCCAGGTGATGCACGATCACGGGCTGCCGTTCGCCGCGATCACGAAATCGTCGCTGATCGAGCGCGATCTGGATCTGCTGGCCCCGATGGCCGAGCGCGGGCAGGTGATGGCCGCAGTCACGATCACGACGCTCGACGCCGATCTCGCGCGCACGCTCGAGCCGCGTGCGGCGACACCGGCGCGCCGGCTGCGTACGATCCGCGCACTGCGCGACGCGGGCGTGCCGGTGGGTGTGAGCATTGCACCGATGATCCCGTTCGTCACCGAGCCGGACATGGAGCGTGTGCTGGAAGCCTGTGCGGAAGCCGGCGCGACGCACGCGAGCTACATCATCCTGCGGCTGCCGTGGGAGGTCGCGCCACTGTTCAAGAACTGGCTCTCCGCGCATTTCCCCGATCGAGCGGAGCGCGTGATGAATCGCGTGCGCGACATGCGCGGCGGGAAGGACTACGACTCGGATTTCTCGAAACGGATGAAGGGCGAGGGGATCTGGGCCGACCTGTTGCGGCAGCGTTTCCGTCAGGCCGTGAAGCGGCTCGGGTTGAACGAGCGCAGGAACGGCATTCTGGATCTGTCGCAGTTTCGCGGTGCGCCGGCGGCCGGGGCGGCCGCGCCGCGCACGGTGAAGGGCGCAACTGGCGCGAAATCGCGCGACGACTTGCAGATGAGCCTGTTCTGACCGACCCGCGTCGGCAGCTTACTGCGAGATTTGCTTCGCCGCTTCGACTTGCGACTCGAAATACGTCTGGAACGACAGCGCGAGCGCGGTCATCAGCAGGAACGCGCCAATCAGCAGCGAGAAGATCACGATGAAGATCACCGTCCAGCCTGACCGGCTGTGCTTGCCCGTGTCGGCATTGAATTGCGCGTCCCATTTCTCGTCGGGGCGCAGGCCGTAGACGAGCGCGGCGAGGAACGCGGCCAGCAGCGAGATCGCACCCGGCACGGCGAGCCACCAGCCGAGGCCGGCACTGCGCTGGGTCGCGGCGAGCAGCAGGAAACCCGGGATCCCGACGATCGTCGCGAGCAGGTGCGCCCAGCCGTACACGTCGCGCAAGCCGTACAGGTAGAAGCGGTGCGCGCCGAGCGAACCGAACAGGAGCGCGAGGGCGGCGGTGAGCGTCTTGGAGCGGAAGCGGCGGGGCGATGCGGTGCTGCTGGACATGGGTGGCGGCGGATTATCGGTGGCATGGGCGGCCGGCAGGCCGGCGCAGGGCGCTCGGGCCCGGCACGCATTCTACGATGCCCGGTCGGGCCCGGTCACCCCTCGGCTGCGTCAAGGTGCCGCATAGGTGACACGGTAGATGGCGCCCGCGTAGTCGTCGCTGACGAGCAGCGAGCCGTCCGGCAGCGGCAGTACGTCGGCCGGGCGTCCCCACACGCTGCCGTCCGCGCGCAGCCAGCCCGTGATGAACGGCGTCTGGCGCGTATGACTGCCGTCGGCCGACACGACAGCGCGCATCACGCGGTAGCCGACCTTCGTGCTGCGATTCCACGAACCGTGCTCGGCAATGAAGATGTTGTTGCGATACGACGCCGGAAACATCGGCCCCGTATAGAAGCGCATGCCGAGCGCCGCGACGTGCGCGCCGAGTTTCAGCGCGGGCGGCGCGTAGCGCCGGCACACGTCGGGGCTCCCGAATTCGGGGTCGGGCGTGTCGCCGCCATGGCAGTACGGAAAGCCGAAATCGAGGCCCGCGCGCGGCGCACGGTTCAGCTTGTCGTCGGGCACGTCGTCGCCCATCATGTCGCGCCCGTTGTCGGTGAACCATAGCTCGCCCGAATCGGGGTGCCACGCGAAGCCGACGGTATTGCGCACGCCGCGGGCAAATACTTCGCGGTTGCTGCCGTCGGCGTGCATGCGTGCGATGATCGCGTATCGGCTGCGATCGGCGAGGCAGACGTTGCACGGTGCGCCGACCGGCACGTAGAGCTTGCCGTCGGGGCCGAACGCGATGAATTTCCAGCCGTGATGATGATCGGTCGGCAGCGCGTCCGTCACGACCGCCGGCGCGGGCGGCCTGGCGAGCCGGTCGTCGATGTGGTCGAGGCGCAGGATGCGCGACACGGCGGAGATATAGAGGGCGCCGTCGCGATATGCGACGCCGACGGGCGTGTCGAGCCCCGACGCGATTACATGGCGGGCAGTGATCCGGCCCTCCTGCATCACGAAGGCATGTACGCGGCCTTCCTGCGAGCCGACATACAGGATGCCGCGCGGCGACCACGCCATTTCACGGGCGGTCGGCACGGCGTTGGTCAGCACGTCGACATGGAAGCCGGGCGGCACGACGAGTTCGTCCACCGGTGGTGCGGCGCAAGCCGCGGCGGATGCGAGACAGGTGACGAGGCCGGTCAGCAAGCCTGCGAGGCGGTGCTGCGCGCGGCGCGCCGAGGTGACGCGAAATAGCGGCATGGCGGCGGGGAGCGTCGTGGACACGACGATTGTATGCCCGGCGAACAGGGCGTCTGCGGAATTTTTGCGCGTAAGTGTTTGTTGTGGCTTTGGTTTACGGCTATAATCGCACGTTTCAGTAGTTTCGAACCCGGTTTTCCCGAAGGATTTCATATGGTTATCATCCGTCTGGCTCGCGGCGGCTCGAAGAAGCGCCCGTTCTACAACATCGTTGCTACCGATTCGCGCAACCGTCGTGACGGCCGCTTCATCGAGCGCGTCGGCTTCTACAACCCGGTCGCCACGAAGGGCGAATCGCTGCGTATCGCTCAGGACCGCCTGACGTACTGGCAAGGCGTTGGCGCGCAACTGTCGCCGACCGTCCAGCGTCTCGTGAAGGAAGCGCAAAAGGCGCAACCGGCTGCCTAACGTGGCGCGGTGTGCCGGTCGTGCCGGCTGCAAGGAGCATTGATGTCCGGTCACGATTCCGGTAACGCAAGGCGCGGGCGAGCGTCGTTTGGCGCATTCGTCCGCAAGCCGGTCGAGCGCGACACTGTCGCGAGCGCCGGTACGGCTGCCGAGCAGGGCAGTCTCGAAGCGGTGCAAGCCTGGCCCGACGATGCTGTCGAGGTCGGTGCAGTAGTCGACGCCTACGGCCTGAAAGGCTGGGTCAAGGTGGCGACGCATGCCGACGCCGGTCGCGGCGGCGATGCGCTGCTCACGGCGCGCCGCTGGTGGCTGGAACGGGGTGGGGAGCGGTTGTCCGCTCGCATCCTGCAGTCGAAGACGCACGGCGACACGGTCGTCGCGCATACCGCGGGTGTCAGCGACCGCGATGCCGCACTGGCTTTGCGCGGCTTTCGCGTGTTCGTGCGCCGGGAAGATTTCCCGGCATTGGCCGCGGACGAATTCTATTGGGTCGACCTGATCGGCCTCGAGGTCGTCAACGAGCAATCGGTGGCGCTCGGGACGGTGAGCGGGATGATCGACAACGGCGTGCATTCGATCATGCGCGTCGAGTATCCGGCAGTCGGCAAGGATGGTCGGCCGACCACCGACGAGCGGCTGATTCCGTTCGTCGGCGTCTACGTCAAGACGGTGGATCAGGCGGCACGTCGCATCGTCGTCGACTGGGAAGCCGATTACTAATGAACCAGGTTACGGAGAGCGCGGTGCAGTTCGACGTCGTCACGCTCTTTCCCGAAATGTTCCGCGCGCTGACCGACTGGGGAATCACCAGCCGGGCCGTGAAGCAGGAGCGCTTCGGGTTGCGCACCTGGAATCCGCGTGATTTCACGACGGACAACTACCGCACGGTCGACGATCGCCCGTACGGCGGCGGTCCGGGCATGGTAATGCTGGCCAGGCCGCTCGAGGCCGCGATCGGTGCTGCGAAAGCCGCGCAGGCGGAGCAGGGCGTCGCAAGCACGCGGGTGGTGATGATGTCGCCGCAAGGTGCGCCGTTCACGCACGAACGTGCGGTGCGGATGGCGCAGGAGCCCGGTGTCATCGTGCTGTGCGGTCGCTACGAGGCGATCGATCAGCGTCTGCTCGACCGTTGTGTCGACGAGGAAATCAGCCTCGGCGATTTCGTTCTGTCCGGCGGCGAACTGCCGGCGATGGCGATGATGGATGCCGTCGTGCGCCTGTTGCCCGGCGTGCTGAACGATGCGCAGTCGGCCGTGCAGGACAGCTTCGCCGACGGGCTGCTCGATTGCCCGCATTACACGCGCCCCGAGGAATACGAGGGAATGCGTGTGCCGGACGTGCTGCTCGGCGGGCATCATGCCGAGATCGAGAAGTGGCGGCGGCAGGAAGCATTGAAGAATACGTTGCGGAAGCGGCCGGACCTGATCGTCCGGGCGCGCCGCGAGAAGTTGCTGAGTCGTGCCGACGAGGCGTGGCTTGCGAACCTCGCACGCGAAGCGAAGAACGCCTCTTGAGGCGGCGTCGCGGACGGGAAATGGCGGTGCCGTGCATGTGTGTGCGGTGCCTGATGTAAATCCATCCTCTATCGGGGCCAGGCCTGGAAACGGGCGGGTGCAAACGCCGACAAGATGGCATAAGGAGTCAGTAATGAATCTGATCGCAAAACTTGAGCAGGAAGAGATCGAGCGCGCGCTCGCCGGCAAGACGATCCCCGATTTCGCCCCGGGCGACACGGTGATCGTGAACGTGAACGTGGTTGAAGGTAACCGCAAGCGCGTTCAGGCTTACGAAGGCGTCGTGATCGCGATTCGCAACCGCGGCCTGAACTCGAACTTCATCGTCCGCAAGATCTCGTCGGGCGAAGGCGTCGAGCGTACGTTCCAGACGTACTCGCCGCTGCTGGCGAGCATCGTCGTGAAGCGTCGCGGTGATGTGCGTCGTGCGAAGCTGTACTACCTGCGCGAGCGTTCGGGCAAGTCGGCTCGTATCAAGGAAAAGCTGGTGTCGAAGGATCGCGCCGCAGCAGCTTCCCAAGAGTAAGAGCTGTAAGGAAAAAGCACCCACCCGGGTGCTTTTTTCATTCTGGCGCGACAATATGCTCGTTATGTCACGAACACGAGAGCCCCATTGAATCGCCGCCCCATCATCGATCCCGAAGTGCTGCCGGTTGAAGGCACCGGCGCGGGCCTGCCGTCCATCGAGTCCCGCCTGATGACGCCGCCCGGGCTGCGCGAGCGTTTTGCGCGCACGCTCGAATGGAGCGTCGAGCCCGGCGAGGCGCGGCTGCAGGAGGGCGTCGACCCGCGCAGCGCCGCCGTCCTCATCCCGCTCGTCGTTCGCGAGAGCGGCCTCACCGTGCTGCTGACCCAGCGCGCCGATCACCTGAACGACCATGCCGGGCAGATCAGCTTCCCCGGCGGCCGTCGCGAGCCGTTCGATCGCGATGCGACGGCAACCGCGTTGCGCGAGGCGAAGGAAGAAATCGGACTGGCCGCCGAGCCGGTGGAGATTCTCGGTGCGCTGCCCGACTACCTGACGGGGACCGGTTTCTGCGTGACGCCCGTCGTGGCGCTCGTGCATCCGCCGTTCACCGTGCAGGCCGACACGTTCGAAGTCGCCGAGATTTTCGAGGTGCCGCTCGCGTTCCTGATGAGCCCCGCGAACCACCAGGTGCGCGTGTTCCGCTGGGAAGGCGGCGAGCGTCGTTTTTTTGCGATGCCCTATCCCAGTGGCGAATCAGCCGGGCATTACTTCATCTGGGGCGCAACTGCCGGCATGTTGCGCAATCTCTACCGCTTCTTGGCAGCCGGCTGACTTCCTGCGCTGTGCGGCGCGCGCGGCCGGCCGCCGGGCGATCGCATCGTCAGCCATGCGTCGCTTACGCTGTGCTATCGTTATGCAAAAAATGACATAACTCCGAAGACGGCGCACGCATGACTTTCTTTTCGGTTCTCCTCGCTCTCATCATCGAACAGGTCCGCGCGTTGTCGCCGAGCAATCCGGTGTTTGCGCTGTTCCAGTTTCACGCGGAAACCGTCGCGCATGGCCTCGACGCCGGCAAGCAAAAGCATGGCGTGCTCGCATGGCTCGCGGTCGTGCTGCCGTGGGTGCTGATCGTCGCGCTGATCTACTTCCTGCTGTACAAGGTGAGCTTCGTGCTGGCGTTCATCTGGAACGTCGCCGTCGTGTATTTCACGCTCGGTTTTCGCCAGTTCAGCCACTACTTCACCGATATCCATCTCGCGCTCAACAACGACGACGTGCCGCGCGCGCGTGAAATCCTGCACGAGTGGACGGGCCTCGACACGGTCGACATGCCGGTCGGCGAAATCGTCCGTCATACGCTGATTCATGCGGTCGTTGCGTCGCATCGTCACGTGTTCGGCGTGTTCTTCTGGTATGTGCTGCCGATCGGTCCGGCCGGCGCGGTGCTGTACCGCATCTCCGAATATCTCGCGCGCAGCTGGTCGACGCCGGGCGACGATCGCACGGCCGCGTTCTCGACGTTCGCGCAGCGCGCGTTCTTCGTGATCGACTGGATTCCGTCGCGGCTGACCGCGCTCGGTTTCGCGATCGTCGGCAACTTCGAGGACGCGATCTACGCGTGGCGCAATCACACGCGCCAGTGGCCCGACCCGAACGACGGCGTGCTGCTCGCGGCCGGCAGCGGCGCGCTCGGCGCGCGTCTCGCGGGGCCGCTCGCGGAACCATCGAGCCTCGACGCACTGGCGGTCGGCGACAGCGGTCCGTTGACGGTCGGTGACGATTGCACGCCGCGCACGCTGCAGTCGGCAGTCGGCCTGGTGTGGCGCGCCGTGATCCTGTGGATGATCCTGCTGTTGATGCTGACGCTGGCCGTCTGGGTATCGTGACGCGGCAGCGCAGTGCGCGATGAAACGAAAAGGCCGGCTTCATGCCGGCCTTTTTGCTGTGCGTGACCCGTCCGCTCAATCGTCGAGCGGATCGCGTATGGCGCCACATTGCCAGCAGGCCGTGAACTGGGCCTCGAGCGCCTCGCCGCACTGACGGCAGCGCCACGGCGCGGCGCCGGCCGACGGGCCGTGCGACGCGGCATCGAGAAGCCGCCGCGCGAGCGCATCGTCGCGCTCGTCGTCGAGCCACAGCTCGGGCGTGCACGCGTCGGCGGGCAGGCCGCCGAGCGCACCGGTCGCGTAGCAGTTGTGCAACTCGCAGCCGATGCCGGCCGCCTGCAGCACGTTCGCCCAATGCTGCGCGGTGGCGAGATCGGGGGCCTTGAAACGCATCGCGGCTCCTGTCGGTGAAGGCCGGGCGGGGCCCCGGCCGCCTTCTGCCCGTCGCGCCGCGGTCAGCGGACGATCTGGCTTGCCTCGTGCACGAGCTGCGCGTAAAGCGCATGCCGCGACGGTGCAATGCGGCCGTCGGCGACGGCCTCGAGAATCGCGCAGCCCGGCTCGTGCAGATGATGGCAATTATAGAAACGGCAGTCCGCGAGCAGCGGGCGGAATTCCGGGAATGCGCGCTCGAGACGGCCTTCCGTCAGGTGGTAGAGGCCGAATTCCTGGAAACCCGGCGAATCGATCAGCGCGCCGCCGCCGTCGAGCGGGTAGAGGCGCGTGAACGTCGTCGTGTGGCGGCCGCTGTTGAGCGCGGCCGAGATTTCGCGGGTCGCGGCCTCGGCATCGGGCACGAGCAGGTTCACGAGCGTCGACTTGCCCATCCCGGACTGGCCGAGCAGGATGGTCGAATGGCCGGCCAGATGCGGCATCAGCTGCGCACGCGCATCGTCGGGCGCGCCCTTCACCGACAGCTCGAGCACGTCGTAGCCGAGCGCGCGATAGGGCGCGAGGCGCTCGCGGGCGACCGGCAGCGCGGCCTCGACGTCGATCTTGTTCAGCACGACGAGCGGCTTCAGTTCGTTCGCTTCGGCCGCGATCAGTGCGCGACCGAGCAGATCCTCGCTGAAATAGGGCTCGGTCGCGAGCACGATCAGCAGCTGGTCGAGGTTGGCCGCGAACAGCTTCGACTTGAACTGGTCGGAGCGGTACAGCAGGTTGCGCCGCTCGCCGATCTCGACGATCACGCCCTGGTCGGCCGACGCCTGCTCGTACACGACGCGGTCGCCGACCGCGATCTCGCTTTTCTTGCCGCGCGGGAAGCACTGCAGCATCGGGCCGCCGTCGTCGGGCGCGACGATGTAGTGGCGGCCGTGCGCCGCGATCACGCGGCCTTCGACACGCGGCGCGCCCGACGCGCGCGGGGCCGGCTTGCGGGAGGTCGGCCCGCTCATGCGTGCTGCATCAGGCGGTCGATCCGCTGCGACGCGGGCGGATGCGAGTAGTAGAAGGCCGTGTAGACGGGGTCCGGCGTGAGCGTCGACGCGTTGTCCTCATAAAGCTTCACGAGCGCGCTGACGAGATCCTGCGCGTCGGTCTGGCTGGCCGCGAACGCGTCGGCCTCGAATTCGTGCTTGCGCGAGGTCAGGCTGCTGAACGGAGTTGCAAAGAACAGGAACACGGGGATCGCGAGGAAGAACAGCACGAGCGCGGCGCCCGCGTTGCTCGTGTCGAGCGACGGCGTGACGCCAAGGCCCGTATAGAACCAGGTGCGCTGCGCGAGCCAGCCGAGGAGCGCGAGCAGCACGAGGCTCAGCACGAACGACACGAGCATCCGCTTCATCACGTGGCGGCGCTTGAAGTGGCCGAGCTCGTGGGCGAGCACGGCCTCGATTTCCTGGCCCGTCAGCCGCGCGAGCAGCGTGTCGAAGAACACGATCCGCTTCGATGCGCCGAAGCCCGTGAAGTACGCGTTGCCGTGCGCGGAACGGCGGCTGCCGTCCATCACGAACAGCCCCTTCGCCGCGAAGCCGCACCGTTTCATCAGCGACTCGATGCGCGCGCGCAGCGCTTCGTCCTTCAGCGGTTCGAACTTGTTGAAGATCGGCGCGATGAAGGTCGGATAGATCAGCAGCACGAGCATCTGGAACGCGACCCAGACGATCCAGGTCCACAGCCACCACAGGCTGCCGGCCTGGTTCATCAGCCACAGCACGACGAACAGCAGCGGCAGGCCGAGCACGGCGCCGAGCAGCGTGTTCTTCAGCATGTCGGTGAAGAACAGGCGCTGGGTCATCCGGTTGAAGCCGAACCGCTGCTCGATCCCGAACTGGCGGTAATACTCGAACGGCACGTCGATCACGCTCGTGATCGCGAGCACGGCGGCGACGAGTGCGACCTGCTGCCCGTAGCCGCGGCCGAACCAGCCCGTCAGCAGCGTGTCGAGCGCGCCGACGCCACCCAGCAGCGTGAGGCCGACCAGCACGGCCGCGCTGACGACGATCTCGAACATCGCCAGTCGGGTGCGCTCGACCGTGTAGTCGGCCGCACGCTGATGGGCGGTCAATGGAATGGTGGCGCTGAACTGCGCGGGCACGCTGTTGCGATGTGCGGCGACGAAGCGGATCTGCCGCGACGCGAGCCACAGCTTGGTGACGACCATCGCGAGCACGGCGATCGCGAACAGCAGGGTGAACGAAAAGGGTGACATCGAAGGCGCCAAAGGGTTCTATGCGAGAATTATATGTTCTTGCGGACCGGGCCCGCTCACGCGATGCCGGCCGCCCGGGCGGCGCCATGCGCCGTCCGCCATTTTCCAGGATGACTCATGACCGATACCGCCGCTTCCGCCAGCCAGCCCGCGCTCGTGCGCAACGAGTTGAACCTCGTCTGGCTCGACATGGAGATGACCGGCCTCGACCCGGATAACGACCGCATCATCGAAATCGCGGTCGTCGTGACCAACTCGACGCTCGACATCGCGGTGGAAGGCCCCGTGTTCGCGATCCACCAGAGCGACGAAACGCTCGCGAAGATGGACGACTGGAACAAGTCGACGCACGGCCGTTCGGGGCTGATCGACCGCGTGCGCGCGTCGACGGTGACCGAGGCGGACGCCGCCGCGCAGTTGCAGGCGTTCCTCTCGCAGTACGTGTCGCCCGGCAAGTCGCCGATGTGCGGCAACTCGATCTGCCAGGATCGCCGCTTCATGGCGCGCTGGATGCCGGAATTCGAACGATTCTTCCACTACCGCAACCTGGACGTCAGCACGCTCAAGGAGCTGTGCCGCCGCTGGCAGCCGGCGATCTACAAGGGCTTCCAGAAGCGTGCGATGCACACGGCGCTCGCGGACATCCACGAGTCGATCGACGAACTGAAGTACTACCGCGAGCATTTCCTGATTCCGGCCGCGTCGGCGCCGGCAGGCGAGTCCGCGCCGGCCGCCTGAGCGGGCCGGCACGCGCGCTCAGCGTGGCGCGCGCTGCGCGCTCTTCGGCCGGAACGCCGCGACCACCGCGGCGTCGGTCTCGATGTACGGGCCGCCGATCAGGTCGATGCAGTAGGGCACCGCCGCGAAGATGCCGGGCACGGTCGACTTGCCGTCGGCGTCGCGCAGCCCTTCGAGCGTTTCCCGGATCGACTTCGGCTGGCCGGGCAGGTTGATGATCAGCGCCGCGTGGTCGGCCGTCTCGCGAATCACCGCGACCTGCCGCGACAGGATCGCGGTCGGCACGAAATTCAGGCTGATCTGCCGCATCTGTTCGCCGAATCCCGGCATTTCCTTCGTCGCCACGGCCAGCGTGGCTTCCGGCGTCACGTCGCGCCGCGCCGGGCCGGTGCCGCCCGTCGTCAGCACCAGATCGCAGCCGGCGACGTCGACGAGTTCGGCCAGCGTGGCGGAGATCGTCGGCGCGTCGTCCTGGATCAGCCGGGTTTCGGCGCGCCATGGCGAGCGCAGCACGCCGGCGAGCCATTCCTGCAGTGCCGGGATGCCCTTGTCCTCGTAGACGCCCGTGCTGGCGCGGTCGCTGATCGACACGAGGCCGACCACGAGTTCGTCCGGGTGGTTACGCTTCGTCGTCATGGTCGTCTCCGGCGTCGTCCGGCGCTTCGTCTGCCTCCGCCTCGTCGGTACCGCTCGCGGTCTTGATCCACTGGAACAGCTCGCGGAAATAGCGCGGCGGCTTGCCTTGCTGCGCTTCCTTGCGCGCGTTGCGGATCAGCGTGCGGCCTTCCTGGATGTCGGCTTCGGGGTGCTGGCGGAGGAACTCGGTCAGCGCGTCGTCGTTCGCGAGCAGCTGTTCTCGCGTGCGCTCGATCCAGTGCAGGCGGGCGGTCGCGGCCTTGTTCACGCCGCGCTGGGCGTCGAGCGCGGTGCGCAGCGCGGCCGTTTCGTCGTCGGTCAGCGAGCGCATCACGCGGCCGACGTACTGGAGCTGGCGGCGCTTGCCTTCGTGGTCGGTGATCCGGCGTGCCTCGCGCACGGCGTCCGCGAGGTCCTCGGGCATCGGCATGCGCTTGAGCGCGTCCTTCGGCAGGTCGACCAGGGCCTGGCCGAGCTCCTGCAGCGCGTGCATCTCGCGTTTCAACTGGGATTTGCTGGGGCGATCGTAGCCATTGCCGGCGTCGTCGTCGGCGTGCTCGATCGGCTGGATTCGGGTTTTGCGTGTCATGGGCGGCATTGTATCGCGGCGCGGACGCCCCAAGCTTGTCGGTATATGGCCCCGGACCTTGCTATGATCGCGGGATACGCAACATTTTGACCATGCGGGCGGATCGCCCGCCACCGGATATCACGACGATGGCAGCCAATCTCGACGTACAAGCGCGCTATTTCCCGCACACGCAGGACCAGCTCAAAGAAATTGCCTCGGACATCCTTCGCCATGCGAAGGCGCTCGGCGCGACGGACGCCGCGACCGAAATCTCCGAAGGCGACGGCCTGTCGGTGTCGGTGCGCCGCGGCGAGGTCGAGACGATCGAACACAACCGCGACAAGATGGTCGGCGTGACGGTGTTCATCGGCAAGAAGCGCGGCAACGCGAGCACGTCGGATTTCTCGCCGGCCGCGATCAAGGATACCGTCGCCGCCGCGTACAACATCGCGCGCTTCACGGCCGAGGACGACGCGGCCGGCCTCGCCGAGGCCGAACTGCTCGAAACCGACCCGCGCGACCTCGACCTCTATCACCCGTGGGCGCTGACGGCCGACGAGGCCGTCGAGCTCGCCCGCCGCGCGGAGGACGCCGCGTTCGCGGTCAGCCCGCAGATCCGCAACTCGGAAGGCGCGAGCGTGTCGGCGCAGCATTCGCAGTTCGTGCTCGCGACGTCGCGCGGTTTCCTCGCCGGCTACCCGTACTCGCGCCACTACATCGCGTGCGCGCCGATCGCGGGCACCGGCCGCCACATGCAGCGCGACGACTGGTATTCGTCGAAGCGCAGCGCGGTCGATCTCGCGGCGCCGGAAGCCGTCGGGCGCTATGCGGCCGAGCGTGCGCTGGCGCGGATGGGCGCGCGCCGTCTCGACACCCGCAAGGTGCCCGTGCTGTTCGAGGCACCGCTCGCGGCCGGCCTGCTCGGCGCGTTCGTGCAGGCCGTCAGCGGCGGCGCGCTGTACCGCAAGACGTCGTTCCTCGTCGACAGCCTCGGCAAGCCGGTGTTCGCACCGCACGTGCAGGTCGTCGAGGATCCGCACGTGCCGCGCGCGATGGGCAGCGCGCCGTTCGACGAGGAAGGCGTGCGCACGCGTGCGCGCAGCGTCGTCAACGACGGTGTCGTCGAAGGCTACTTCCTGTCGACCTATTCGGCACGCAAGCTCGGCACGCAGACCACCGGCAACGCGGGCGGCTCGCACAACCTCGCGCTGCGCAGCTCGAACACGCAGCCGGGCGACGATTTCGACGCGATGCTGAAGAAGCTCGGCACGGGCCTGCTGCTGACCGAGCTGATGGGGCAGGGCGTGAACTACGTGACCGGCGACTATTCGCGCGGCGCGGCCGGCTTCTGGGTCGAGAACGGCGTGATCCAGTATCCGGTCGAGGAAATCACCGTCGCGAGCACGCTGCAGGAGATGTTCCGGCATATCGTCGCGATCGGCGCGGATTCGATCGTGCGCGGTACGAAGGAAACGGGCTCGGTGCTGATCGAGCAGATGATGATCGCCGGGCAGTAAGCGGCGCGGCATCGGCCGCCAGGAAACGAAAAGCCCGACCGGCGCTCATGAGCCGGTCGGGCTTTTTTGTCGCGTGCCGCGTGCCGAGTGTCAGCCGCGCTTGCGCTCGTACACGACGAACGCATAGCCGAACGTATTGGGCGTGGCGGCCTGGTGCGGGTCGCGCGAGACTTCGCGCCAGTGCGCGGGATCGGGCGCCGGGAACGACGCATCGCCGTCGAAGTCGGCATCGATCTCGGTGACGACCAGCTTGTCGGCGAGCGCGAGGCCTTCCGCATAGAGTTGTGCGCCGCCGATCAGGAATGCTTCGGGCGCGCCGTCGCGCGCGGCGAGCGCGAGCGCGTCGGCGAGCGACGTGACCGTGTCGCAGCCGTCGAAGCGGCGCGCTGCGTCGCGCGTGACGACGATATTGCGGCGGCCCGGCAACGGCCGGCCGATCGACTCGTGGGTCTTGCGGCCCATCACGATCGGCGCGCCCATCGTCGTGCGCTTGAAGAACGCGAGGTCCTCGGGAAGTTTCCAGGGCAACTGGTTGTCGCGGCCGATGATGCCGTTGCGGGCGCGCGCGACGATCAGGGTCAACGTCGTCATGAAGGTCGGGGGAAGAGGAGAACCGGAATGGCGCCGATTCTACCGGAATGGAGGCACGCGACCGCGCCGGGGCGGATGCGCGGGCGTAGGTGCGGCGTTTGCTCCGTGATGTCCTGAATAAAAAGAGTGCCCGCCGGGGGACGGACACAAAAAACGGTTCGCGTCGCGAAGTCGACGCTGCAGGAAACGACCTGCGCCGTTCATATTATTCTGCAATCCTCATCGATCAAGCGGCATGATGGAGTCGTGTGCGGATTATTGATGCATGCGGTTCCCTGCGGTTCCTTCCATCGCATGCTGCACGTTGCCGGGGAGCGCCACAGGAATCGGTATCGGCAGCCGGGCCGGCGGGACGAGTTCGTCCCACAGCGTCACCGACGACTTGTCTGACGAACGCGCTCGCGGCGCGGCGACGGGCACGATGCGGAAGCGGTGGTCCTGTTGCATGCGCGGCGCGTTACCGGCAAGCGGCATCGCGCGTTCGGGCCTCGTGCTTTCTTCCGAGCGTGCCGGCATGAAGTGGCAGGCGAGTGCGAATGCAATCGTCATCTGCACACAAGACTGCAAAAAAATTGTTCGCATGGCCACCTTCTCCCGATCCGTTACGCGTTCAGCGAAATGCATGCCATCGGGCGAGGCGCATTGCCGCGTCTGCGATTTGCGGGGAAGCGTCGTGACTGGCGATCGAAAACGCCGGGAAATGTTTCAGGCGTGAAACGAGGGGGCTCGGGAATACTGCGGATTCAATCGATACGCTTCAAGGATGAAAATTTGCGCGTGTGTCGATGCAGGTACGCGTCGCTGCGCGTTTCTATTTGCAGACGATTGATCAACGTCGACCGCTGAGCGATTCGACCGTTCGCTCATCCGCGCTGCAATCGGTTTGTCGTATTCGGCGCCTATAACTAAGCTGTCTTGATCAAAAAAATAACTGGACGCGAGATGAGCGCCATCATGCGAGGCCTGTCGTCGCCGCGCATCGGCATGGCGAATCGAGCCGCTTCGGCTGACCCGGTTCGATCCTTTTGCACGCGACTTGGCGTGTACGGCAATCGTTAGACGGTTGATGAACGGGGTGAGCATATGGGAGCCGAGCAGCGGCATGTGATCTACTTCTCGCGCGAGCCGAACGACGCGTTGCGCGGGCATTTCGACGAATGCGGGTGGCGCGTCGATCTTGCGGAAAGCGCACGCGACGTGCGGCGTGTCGTGCAGCACGGCGTGGCAACGGCCGGCCTGCTCGACTTCTCGCCGGGCTTTCGACCCGCGGATCTGCGCGAACTCGAAGCGTGTCTGAGCATCCAGCACATCGGCTGGATCGCGGCGACCCGGCGCGGCCAGCTGCAGGACGCCACGCTGCGGCATCTCATTCGTGACTATTGCTTCGACTACGTCACGATGCCGTACGAGGCGGCGCGCATCGTCGAGACCATCGGCCACGCGCACGGCATGATCGCGCTGACCGAGCCGGTAGCCGCACCCGTCGGTGCCGGACGCGCCGAAGGCGAGATGGTCGGCACCTGCGACGCGATACTCGGGCTGTTCAGGACGATCCGGCGCGTGGCGACGACCGATGCGCCGGTGTTCATCTCCGGCGAATCGGGTACCGGCAAGGAACTGACGGCCGTGGCGATCCACGAGCGCTCGGCGCGCGCGCAAGCGCCGTTCGTCGCGATCAATTGCGGTGCGATTCCGTCGACGCTGCTCCAGGCCGAACTGTTCGGCTATGAGCGCGGCGCGTTTACGGGCGCGAACCAGCGCAAGATCGGCAGGGTCGAGGCCGCGAACGGCGGCACGCTGTTTCTCGACGAGATCGGCGACCTGCCGCTCGAGAGCCAGGCGAGCCTGCTGCGGTTCCTGCAGGAAGGCAAGATCGAACGGCTCGGCGCGCATGTATCGGTGCCGGTCGACGTGCGCGTGATCTGTGCGACGCACGTGGACATGGAAGCGGCGCTGCGCGAAGGGCGGTTCCGCGAGGACCTGTTTCATCGGCTGTGCGTGTTGAAGATCGAGGAGCCGCCGCTGCGCGCGCGCGGCAAGGATATCGAACTGCTGGCGCGCCACATGCTCGAGCGTTTCAAGGGGGATGCGCATCGCCGCCTGCGCGGCTTCTCGCCGGACGCGATCGCCGCGCTGTACGGTTATTCGTGGCCGGGCAACGTGCGCGAGCTGATCAATCGCGTGCGCCGCGCGATCGTGATGTCGGAGGGCCGGATGATTACCGCGGCCGATCTCGAACTCAACGAATTCGCGGTACTGGCGCCCGTCTCGCTCACCGAGGCGCGCGAAGCGGCCGAACGGCAGGTGATCGAGCAGGCGCTGCTGCGTCACCGCGGCCGGTTTGCCGACGCGGCGCGCGAACTCGGCGTGTCGCGCGTCACGCTGTACCGGCTGATGTGCGCGCATGGCATGCGCGATCGCGGCGACCCGCTGGGCGGGTTTTCGGCGCCGTTGCCCGAGGTTCGGCATCACGCTTGCTAGAATTGGCGGGTAACGGTCGCCCTCGCGGCCGAAGGAACCCGCATGAAACAGTACCTCGACCTCGTTCGCACCATCCTCGACACCGGCACCTGGCAGGAGAACCGCACGGGCATCCGCACCATCAGCATGCCCGGTGCGATGCTGCGGTTCGACCTGCAGCAAGGTTTCCCGGCGGTCACGACCAAGAAGCTCGCGTTCAAGTCCGCGATCGGCGAACTGGTCGGTTTCCTGCGCGCATCGCGCAGCGCGGCCGATTTCCGCGCGCTCGGCTGCAAGGTGTGGGACGCGAACGCGAACGACAACGCGCAGTGGCTCGCGAACCCGTACCGCCAGGGCGTCGACGACCTGGGTGACGTGTACGGCGTGCAATGGCGCCAGTGGCCCGGCTACAAGGTGCTCGACGCAGGCGCCGAGGCGCAGATCGCCGACGCGACGCGCCGCGGTTTCCGGATCGTCACGCGTTTCGACGAGGACGGGGTGCCGAAGGTGCTGCTGTACAAGGCAATCGACCAGCTGCGCCAGTGTCTCGACACGATCATGGAGAACCCGGCCGACCGCCGCATCCTGTTTCACGCATGGAATCCGGCCGTACTCGACCAGATCGCGCTGCCCGCCTGCCATCTGCTGTACCAGTTCCTGCCGAACGTCACGAAGCGCGAGATTTCGCTGTGCCTGTACATCCGCAGCAACGATGTCGGGCTCGGCACGCCGTTCAACCTGACGGAAGGGGCCGCGCTGCTGTCGCTCGTCGGCCGGCTGACGGGCTACACGCCGCGCTGGTTCACGTACTTCATCGGTGACGCGCACATCTACGAGAACCAGCTCGACATGCTGCAGCAGCAGCTCACGCGCGAGCCGTACGACAGCCCGCGGCTCGAAATTGCCGAGCGCGTGCCGGACTACGCGAAGAGCGGCGTTTATGCGCCCGAATGGCTCGAGCAGATCGAGCCGTCGGATTTCTCGCTCGTCGGCTACCGTCACCATGAGCCGCTGACCGCGCCGATGGCGGTCTGAGCCCGGCCTGCGACGGCGGCGGGTGACGCGACCCGCGCCGGGCAGCATGAAGAAGGCCCGACCGGCACCCGCCGGTCGGGCCTTGCCGTATCAACGGTCGGATTATTGGTGGCGCCGCTCGTCGTGGCCGCCGGGCGGCGGATTGCCCGGGTGCGGCGCCTCGACGTGCGGCGCCGGTTGCGGCCGCGGTTCCATGCGCGGCGCGGGCATGGACGGCCGCGGTTCCATGTGCGGCGCGGGCATCGACGGCCGCGGCTCCATGCGCGGGGCCTGCGGCTGCGGTCGCGGCATGTCATGCGCGGCGGGCGCGGGCGGACGGTACTCGTTCACGTGCGGCGGCGCGACTTCGCGGCGCGGTGCCGGTTGCGCGAATTCGGGGCGCGGTTGCGGTGCCGGAGCGGTCCGCTCGGGCCGCGGCTGCGCATGCTGGGCCGGTGCCGCGAAATCGGGGCGCGGACGCTGCTGCGGAATCTGCGCGGTCATGTCGAGTCGCGGTTGCGGCAACGCGCGCGGCGTTTCCTGCCGACGGGCGGGCTGCGCACCGGGCGTGGCTTCCGGATGCGGGACCGGCGCCGCGCTGCGCACGGGCGGCAGCGCGTTCTGTCCGGCTGCGTGGAGTGCCGTCGGCGGCGTCGGGCGCTGACGCTCCATCGGCGTGTGCGGCTGCATCCACGCGGGCGCGGGCGCCGCGGCCGCATGCGTGTTGTCGCGCCCGGCCGGCTCGTTGGCGGCCGCCGGCGGATGCGGGACGCCATTTCCGGGGCTCAACGCCTGATGCGGAGCCGGATGGCCCGGCGCCTGCGGCATCGCACCGTTGGCGAAGCGCGGCGCATTGGGGGCTTCGCCGTTCGTCGGCTGTGCGCCGTTCGCCACGACCGGCATCGGCGCACCAGGCCGCGCGACCTGGGCCGGTGCCGGCTGGCCGTCGCGTGGTGCGTGCGCCGGTTGCACGACGGGACCGTGCGGATTCACGAGCTGCACGTTGCGCATCGCCCACGCACCGGCTTTCGGGTTGCCCGGAACGCGGACCGGGCGCGCCTGGTAGTCGGCCGGCACGCTCGTCGTCGCGACCGGTGCGCCTGCACCCGGCACGTGCTGGCCCTGCCGGGCGAGATGCGCGGCCGCCTGGTCACGATAGGCGGCCGGCACGGCCGGATTGCGCGTCGCGACGAACGTGTGCTGTCCGAGCGCCGCCGGCGGACGGTAGCTGGCCGTGCGCAGTCCGCCGGTCAAGCTCTGGCGTACCGGCGCAATGCCGGGCGTGCCCGGCATCACGTGCGCGTTGCGCCACTGCTGCGGATCGACGCGTTGCGCGAAGTGCGCGACCGGCTGGCCGTGCACGAACGCGGACGCCGGCACGGCCGTGATCGCATGCGGCGCGCGGAAATTCACGTACGTCTTGTTGATGTTCGTGATGTTGGTGATGTTCGTCACGTTCACGGTCTTGTTGACCGTCACGTTGTTGACCACGATGTTCCGGTTCACGCGATCGTAGTAATGCGGGCTCCATCCACCCCAGCCGGGATGCCAGGGTTCGCCCGGGCCGAGTGCGAACCATGCGCAGCCGGCCGCCGCGACGCCGCCGACCGTCAGCGCGACGCTCCAGTCGGGACCGCCGCCGCCGCCCACGAAGGCGACGAGCGCCGGCGCGTAGACGGGCGGCTGGCTGACGACCATCGGGCCGGGCACCCACGCCCAGCTGTCGTCGACATAGGCCCAGCGGCCGTAGTGATACGGCGCGAAGCCCCACGGCGCATCGTCGACCCAGGTCCAGCCCCACGGCGCCTGCCAGATCCAGTGACCGTCGTGATACGGCGCCCAGTCGGCGGGCGTGTCGTTCGGCACCCAGACCTCGCCGTAATTCGGGGTATCGCGCCACGTGCCGTTCGCGTCGAGATCCTGATAGCCGGGCACGTCGCGCGATACGTAGCGGGCCGACACCGAGCGCTGCTCGGCCGCATCGCGGCCGGCGGCCCACTGGTCGAGCGCATCGGGAGCCGGCGCGGCCGATTGCTGCGCGACCTGCAGGTCGGTGCCGGTGAACACGACCTGCTGTCCGGGCGACAGCGGATACTGCCCGTTGCTGCCGTAGACGGTCGCGCTGCCGCTGCGCACGGTGACCGTCGTGCTTGCGCCATTCGGCGCGACGTCGACGCGATAGTCGCCCGGGCCCGAGATGCCGAGCGCGAGATTGGGCGTGTCGATTTCGTACGACCCGCTGGACGGCAGATCGCGCACGTGCGTCGATACGGTGCCGAGCCCGACCTTCAATTGCGTCGTGGTGTCGTCGAGGTTCAGCACCGACAGGCTCGTCGATTCGCCGAGTCGCACCGCGGTCGAGCCGATGTGCAGTTCCGAGCGCGCGCCGGCATCGTTCCACAACTGGTCGCCGGTGGTCAGCGGGCGGTTCACGGCGGCGTACGACCACGTATCGGTGCCGGCGGGCTCCGTCGTCACGGCACCCGACTTGTAGTTGAGCCGGGCGACGCGGCTCGGCGGATCGCCGCCCGGTTGCCGGGCGGCGGCCGCATACGCGGCGGCCTCGGTCGTTTGCGCGAATGCGGTGGGCACGGTCGCCAGCGCGGCGAACGCGAGCAGCGTGCAGCGGGCGGTTCGCTTGAGCGTGAACAGGGAAGCCATGGTGAGCGTCTTCGTCGTTATCGCGGCGCGTCGATTCGTGCCGTTGAATTCACGATATCCGCTCGGCCTGTTTCAGTGCTCGGTGTTTTGTAAGTCGGATGGCACGCGATGTAACAAAACCTGTCCACCGCGCGCCGTTGTCGTCCCGTCGCAATGTATGCGTCAAGCGGACGTAAGCCAGTCGTCGAAAACCTGCTGTCCGGGCACGGTGACGCGCAGCACGCGCGGCCGTGCGGTGCGCTCGATCCAGCCGTGGGCGCAGAAGCTGTCGAGCAGTGCCGCGCCGAGCGCGCCGCCGAGATGGGGGCGGCGCTCGCTCCAGTCGAGGCAGCCGCATGCGAAGCGGCGGCGGCGCGTGCGCTGCTGCGCGACGTCGATGCCCCAGCGCGCGAGCGCCTGGGTGCCGAGTTCGGTGGCTTCGATCGCGTCGCCGTCCGCCTGCAGCCAGCCGCGTGCGGTGAGCCCGTCGAAGATGCGGACCGCGAGTTCGCCGGCCATGTGGTCGTAGCAGGTGCGCGCGTAGCGCAGTTCGGCCGGCACCGCGCGCGACGGCGGCGGCACCGGACGGTTCGGCGCGGCCGCGCGGGCCACGTTCGCGAGCGCCTCGAGCGACGCCGCGATGTCGGCCGACGCGAGCCGGTAGTAGCGGTGCCGGCCGCGCACGTCGAGCGCGAGCAGGCCGCCTTCGGTCAGGCGCGCGAGGTGCGCGCTCGCCGCGGACGGCGACAGCCCAGCGATCATCGTCAGTTCGCCGGCCGGCCGCGCGCTGCCGTCCATCAGCACCCACAGCATCGCGGCGCGCCCCGGATCGGCGATCAGTGCGCCGATTCGGCTCAGGCCCGGAAAGTGGTGGTCGTCTTGATCGGTCATCGTCGTGTCTCGTCAGGCGGAATGACTGCAGTGTAGGTGCTGCGCACATTCGATGTTTCGGGTTCGGGTGAAATGTCGGATGCGGCGGGGCGGTGCGCGACCCGCGGTCGCCGGCCGCGCACGCGTAGAATGGCCGGACGCGGCGGCAGTGGGCCGCCGGATGCGACACGATGCAACGATGAAGACGATTTTCTGCCTGTTGGCCGCCGCGTTCCTTTGCGCGGCCTGTGCGCAGGGCGGTGCGGGCGCCGCCGGCGAGCGGGGCGGCAGCCTCGAGATGTACGGGACGATCGATCAGGGCATCACGGTGCGCCGCTGACGGACGTCGATTGCCGGTGCCGATGCCGGTTCGGCGCACGGGCGCGGCCGGCCGTGCGGCGGGCGCTGCGACGTGTTGCCGCAGTGCAACGTATAATGCGCCGATTGCCGTACCCCCGCCGCCTGGAGCTACCACGATGTCCCAACCATCCCCCGTACCGGCCGCCCTCGACCGCACCGAAACCGTATTCCGCTTCCTCGCCGAGCCGTCGTCCGTGAACTTCGGCGGCAAGGTGCATGGCGGCGCGCTGATGAAGTGGATCGACGAGGTCGCGTATGCGTGCGCGGCGGTCTGGTCGAGCCGCTATTGCGTGACGGTCAGCGTCGGCAACATCCGCTTCCAGCGTCCGATCCTCGTCGGCAACCTGGTCGAGCTGAAGGCGCGCGTCGTCGCGACGGGCCGCACCAGCATGCACATCCATGTGTCCGTGCACGCCGGCGATCCGAAGGGCGGCGTGCTGCGCCAGACGACCGACTGCCTCGTCGTGTTCGTCGCGGTCGACGAGAACGGCAACCCGGTGCCGGTGCCGCCGTTCGTGCCCGAGACCGACGAGCAGAAGGTGCTCGCGAAGTATGCGGCCGACGTGCGCGCCGCGCTCGACAAGATCGTCGAGATGAAGCCCGAGGAAGTGGCGAAGGGCACCGTCTGACGACAACGGGCGCGGCGTTCGCGCCGCGCCCGTCGCATCATCGCGTCGCCCCCGCGATTACCGCGATCCGATCATTTCCTCGGGGCGCACCCACGCGTCGAATTCCGCCTCGGTCAGGTAGCCGAGCGCAAGCGCGGCGGCCTTCAGCGTCGTGCCTTCCTTGTGCGCCTTCTTCGCGATCTGCGCGGCCTTGTCGTAGCCGATGTGCGGGTTGAGCGCCGTCACGAGCATCAGCGATTCGTTCAGCAGCAGATCGATGCGCGCGCGGTTCGGCTCGATGCCCGCCGCGCAGTGGTCGTTGAAGCTCTGCGCGCCGTCGGCGAGCAGCCGCACCGATTGCAGCACGTTGTGCGCGATCATCGGCCGGAACACGTTCAACTCGAAATTGCCGCTCGCGCCGCCGACGTTCACCGCGACGTCGTTGCCGAACACCTGGCAGCACAGCATCGTCACGGCTTCCGACTGCGTCGGGTTCACCTTGCCCGGCATGATCGAGCTGCCCGGCTCGTTTTCCGGAATCGACAGTTCGCCGAGCCCGCAGCGCGGCCCGCTCGCGAGCCAGCGGACGTCGTTGGCGATCTTCATCAGGCCGGCCGCGACCGTCTTCAGCGCGCCGTGCGCGAACACCAGCGCGTCGGCGGCCGCCATCACCTCGAACTTGCTCGGCGCGGTCACGAACGGCAGCGTCGTCAGCCGGCCGATCTCGTCGGCGACGCGCACCGCGAACTCCGGATGCGCGTTCAGCCCGGTGCCGACGGCGGTACCGCCGAGCGCGAGTTCGTACAGGTGCGGCAGCGCCGATTCGACGTGCCGAATGCCCTGGTCGAGCTGCGCGACGTAACCGGAAAATTCCTGCCCGAGCGTGAGCGGCGTCGCGTCCTGCAGGTGCGTGCGGCCGATCTTCACGATATCGGCGAAGGCCTTCGACTTCGCGTCGAGCGTCGCGCGCAGCGTGCGCAGCGCGGGCAGCAGATGGTTGACGATCGCGTACGCGGCCGCGACGTGCATCGCGGTCGGGAACACGTCGTTCGACGACTGGCCGCGGTTCACGTCGTCGTTCGGGTGGACCTTGCGTGCTTCGCCGCGCTCGCCGCCGAGCAGTTCGCTCGCCCGGTTCGCGATCACCTCGTTGAGGTTCATGTTGGTCTGCGTGCCGGAGCCCGTCTGCCACACCGCGAGCGGGAATTCGCGCGGATGCTTGCCCGCGATGATCTCGTCGGCCGCGTCGATGATCGCGCGCGCCTTGTCGTCGGCCAGCACGCCGAGCGACTGGTTCACGGCGGCCGCGGCGCGCTTGACGATCGCGAGCGCGTGGATCAGCTCGGGCGACTGCTTCTCCGTCGAGATCCGGAAATTCTGCAGCGAGCGTTCCGTCTGCGCGCCCCAGAGCCGGTTGGCCGGCACGGCGATCTCGCCGAACGTGTCGCGTTCCATCCGAACTGCTTCGTTCATGATGCACTCCTCTTGGGAAGGGGAAAGGCCGCGCGTCGCGCGGCGTCTGGCGTATCGTGAGGCAGTCGCGCCGCTGGCGCGACGTGTTGGGTCTTCAACCGACAAGCATAGCGCCGGCCGCGATTTTGCGTCGTGTCGTCGCGCTCAGCGGCTCGATGCGACGAGCGATGCGCTCTTCAGATGGAAGCGCCAGGCCATCAGCGCGGCGACGCTCGCGAGGCCGGCCGCGAGCCCCCACCACAGGCCGCGTGCGCCGAGGCCGGCATGGAATGCCAGCCAGTAACCGGTCGGGAAGCCGATGCCCCAGTAGCCGAGGGTCGCCGCGAGCATCGGGATGCGCGTATCGCGCAGTCCGCGCAGCGCGCCCGAGCCGACGGTCTGCATGCCGTCGACGATCTGGAACACCGCGGCAATGCCGAGGAGCGACGCGGCCAGCGACACGGTCGCCGCGTTGGCCGGATCGTCGAGCTGGAGGTACAGGCCGACGATCGCATGCGGCACGACGATCAGCACGAGCCCCGACAGCGACATGAACGCGACGCCGAGGCCGAGCGCGACGAAGCCCGCATGCCGCGCGGCGACCGGCTGGCCGGCGCCGACCCAGTAGCCGACCCGCACGTTGGCGGCCTGGCCGATCGCGAGCGGCACCATGAACGCCACCGACGCGACGTTCAGCGCGATCTGGTGCGCGGCAAGCGACGTCGCGCCGAGCACGCCGATGGTCAGGCCCGTGGCGAGAAACAGCGTCGATTCGACCCCGTACGTGATCGCCACCGGCCAGCCGATGCCGATCAGCTCGCCCATCATCGGCAGTTTCGGGCGGGCGGCGGTCACGAAATGGCGGAACCGCTGGCGGCCGTGCAGCAGCCAGATCAGCGCGAGCGCGGTGAGCCAGATGGTGATGGTCGTCGCGACCGCCGAGCCGAGGAAGCCGAGCCGCGGCAAGCCGAAGGCGCCGTGGATCAGCCCGTAGTTCAGCACGCCGTTCACGCCGACGCCGCCGATCGACACCCACAGCAGCCGCCGTGCGGCGCCGATCGCGGGCAGGAAGGCGCGCATCAGCCCGACGCCGATCAGGCTGCCGAGCGCCGCGAACCGCAGGATGCCGGTGTACTCGCCGACGTGACGCGCGAGCGTGGGCGGCTCGTGGAACATCAGCAGGATCGGCTCGGACAGCGACAGCGCGACGATCGCCGGAATCGCGAGCAGCACGGACAGCACGAAGCCGGTCCAGTAGATGTGCGGCACGCGGTGTTCCGCCTGTGCGCCGCGCGCATGCGCGACGCTCACGCTGACCGACGACAGCACACCCTGCAGCACGGTCACGATGACGAAGAAGAAGTTCGCGCCGAGGCCGCCGGCCGCGAGCGAATCGGGGCCGAGCGAGCCGAGCAGCACCGTGTCGGTGACGCTCATCGCCATTTGCGAGAGTTGTGCGATCGCGAGCGGCGCGGCGAGGCGCGCGGTATCGGCGGCATGACTGGACAGCGACGGCGGCGCGGCGGCCGTCCGCGTAAGACCGGAATGCGACATGGAATGGGCGCTCGCGCGGGTGCGGGCCCGCGCTGTCTGTATTTATTTTGAGAGACGGCTAGCTTACGGCTTTATTCGAACGGTGTCGAACGCGCGCGCCGATGGCCATGTCACGGTCAGGGGGAACCGCTATGCGTCGTGAACCGCGATCCGCGTATCGCCGAACAGCACGACCTGGCCCGCGCGGATCTTGCAGGTCTTGCGCAGTTCGACCACGCCGTCGACTTTCACCGCGCCGGACGCGACGAACATCTTCGCGGTGCCGCCGCTGTCGGCGAGGCCGGTGATCTTGAGAAGGTTGTGCAGCTCGACGTATTCGCCGGTCAGCGTGAAATCCAGGTTGGGCATGACGAAGGAGGCGCGCGAGGCGCGGGAGGAATCGCCCCGCATCATACGGCACCGCGGGCCCGCGCGCGAGTGCGGCCGCGCGCGCATGTTTGCGCCCCGTAGCTGTTAAGGACTGTGAGCGATTCGTCAGCAAATGAAACGGTGGGTAACAGTCTGAGAGATTCGAGAACCGGCCGTGCCGCCCGCGGGTCTTTCATCGTACCTGCTGCGTGTCGCGGCAGGGGACGCGACGGAGCGTATCGATGCGCTCCGCGCCCACAACTTCTTGAGGAGGATTGTCATGTCCAAGATTCGTACGATGCTGATCGGTGCCGCGCTGACGGCGTTCGCCACTTCGGCCGCATTCGCACAGACCGGCGTCGCGGCGCAGGGCACCGCAGGCGCCGGCGTGCAGACGCAGGCGCCGGCAGCGGGGGCAGGCGCAGACGCGGGTATGCAGGGTGGTGCCGGCGCGAATGCGTCGGGCAACGCGGTCGGCGGCGCAACCGATGCGGTTGGCGCGGCAGCCGACGGCGCGAAGGATACGGCGGCGTCGTCGGTCCACTCGACCAAGAAGCACGCGAAGCATGCGGCGAAGTCGGCCAAGCATCACGCCGGCTCGGCGAAGTCGAAGGTGGGCGACGAGGCGGTCGAAGGCAGTGCGTCGGCCGGCGTGCAGGGCGGTGCATCGGCCTCGGGCGCCGCGCAGTAAGCGGCACCCCGACGTCGCACGACGCTCGCCCCGGACGGCGCGTCGTGACGGCGATCGACCGGCGGCCCGGTTCGTTTCGCGCGAACCGGGCCGTTCTTCATGCGTGGACGCGGGCCGTCACGGCCGGCGCTGCTCCGGCCCCGGTCCGTGCGCCGGTCGTGCCGCGGACGGGGTAAATACGCTGCGCAGCCACGCGGCGAGCCGCGTGAATACGTCGTATGGCTCGTCGACGAAGATCTCGGGCTTCAGCAGCCGCAGGTATTCCATGATCTGCTGCGCTTCCTGTTTCTGGAACGAGCCGTGCGCGAGCCCGAGCCGCAGCAGGCCGCGCAGTTCGCCGAGCTTGTCGCGCGCGGCGCTGCCGACGCTCATCTCGCACGCGAGCTTCGCCTCGTAGATGCGCTGGCGCAGCGATTCCGCGAGCCGCCACGCGGGCGTCTGCATCGATTCCTCGAGCGCCTGGATGTCGTGGACCGCGCTCTTGATCTGCGCCGCGAGCGGATCGACCAGCGACGCATCGCCCTGCGCTTCGGCGACGATCGCCTTGGCCCAGTCGCGGCACGCCTTCGCGAGCTCGTCGGGCGTCCATTCGGAGCGCGACGCGAAGCCGAAGCCGAATTCGCCGGCCTGCCGCATCAGGATCGCGACGACGTCCGGGAATTCCTTGTCGAGCGTGCGCTTCGCCCACGCGTACTGGCCGCCCTCGAGCATCCGCTGCACGGCGTGCTCGGTCAGCGGCACCATGTTGTCGAGCAGCTTGGCGCGCAGGAAATCCTCGAACGACGGCGTCGCGAACTGCGGGTCGAGTTTCAGCGACACGCGCACGAACGCGTCGTAGTCCTTGCGCAGGGACGCAAGCGTGTCGTCCTTGAGGGAAAGGGTGATCTGGCCCATGAATCGTCTCGATGGCGGCCCGCGCGGGCCGGCGGCCGACATCGCGCACCGGTTCGGGCGCGGCGTCGACGGACCGGTTCGCGCCGAGGCCGATGGCGGGTCTTCACTTCCTATATCGGCGCGCCGGACGGAAACTTGAGCGCGGCCGGCGAGGTCCGCTCAGGCCGGCAGCCAGTGCGGCATCACGACCCCTTGCCAGAAGAAGAACACCGCGAGCCCGACCGCGATCGTCACGAGCGGCCGGCGTGTCGTCGCCGACACGAGCACGGCGGCGAGCGCGCCGACCAGCTGCGGATTGCGCCAGGTCAGCTCGGCCGTGCCGCCGTGCGGCGAGACGGTCATCGGCACGATGATCGCGGTCAGCACGGTGACGGGCACGAAGCCGAGCGCGGTTCGCACGAGCGGCGGGAAGGTCAGCCGCTCGCCGAACAGGAACAGCGTCGTCCGGATCGCATAGGTGATCACGGCCATCCCGAGGATCAGCAGCGCGTAGCTCACGATGCGGCCTCCGTGCGTGACGCGGTGCGCGAACGCTCGTGCAGCAGCGTGAGCGCGACGCCGACCACGACGCCGGCGGCGACCGCGCCCAGCAGCCCGAGCTTGTACGGCCAGCCCTGCCAGAAGTACGCGAGCGTGCCGGCTGTCGCGGCGGCCGCCAGATAGCGCAGCGTGCCGAGCTGCGGGACGACGATCGCGATGAAGGTCGCCGCCATCGCGAAATCGAGGCCGAGCGACTGGAGGCCCGGAAAGGCCGCGCCGAAGCCGATGCCCGCGAGCGTCCAGACCTGCCAGTTCAGGTACATCGCGAGGCCCGAGCCGAAGAAGTAGTGCGGGCCGATCGCGCCGGGCGGGAAGTGGCGGTAGTGCGCGTAGGCGACCGCGAACACCTCGTCGGTCATCAGCGCGCCGAGCGTCGCGCGCCAGCGCAGCGGCAGGTGCGCGACGTACGGCGCGAGCGTCGCGCTGTACAGCAGGTGCCGCAGGTTCACGATCAGCGTCGTCGCGAGCACGACGACGAAGCTCGCGCTGCCCGCGATCAGGCCGAGCGCGATGAATTGCGCGGAGCCCGCGAACACCGCGAGCGACATCAGCGCGCCGTGCCATGCGGCGAGCGGGCCGCCGCCGACGAGCGTGCCGAAGATCACGCCGAACGGTGCCGCGCCGATCATCATCGGGATCGTGTCGCGTGCGCCGTCGAGCCATTCGTTGAGCGGGCGGCGAGGCGGGGGCGTAGGTGTGGGTGTGGGGTTCAAGGGGCGCGTCTCCATGAAATGGAGGATAGCGGGGCGATGCAGCGGCGGCTTGTATGTTCTTGCGCCCGCACGGGTGCCGACGGCGCTGCGTGCGTGCGGGTTGCCGTCCGTCGTCGAATGCAGGGAGCGGCGTCAGCGCGCCTGCCAGCGTCCGGGCGGCACGCCGAACATTCGTTTGAAATGCCGCGTGAAGTGACTCTGGTCGACGAAGCCGCTGGCCGCGGCGACATCGGCGATCGGCACGCCCGCGCGCAACGGCGCAAGCGCGCGCTGCAGCCGCAGCTGGTTGCGCCACGCATGCGGCGGCATCCCGGTCGTGCGCGTGAACAGGCGCGCCGCGTGAAACGGCGACAGGCCGGCGGCCTGCGCGACGTCGTCGAGCGTGACCGTGCCCGTGAGATCGGCGGCGAGCCGTTCGCGCATCGCGTCGACGCGCGGTTCGTCGGCCGCGAGCGCCGCCGGTTGCAGCCGCGCGTCGGCATGGCGCGCGATCAGTGTCGACAGCGCATCGAGCATCGCCGTTTCGGCGGCGAGCGGATCGTACGCGCGCTGTGCCGCGGCGGCCGGATCATTGGCGGCCGGCTGCTCGTGGGGGTGGAACGGCGGCATGCGTTCGCTGCCGGCCTCCATCATCCGGTGGGCCAGCGCGAGCCGTGCCGCGAGATCCGTGTCGCGGATCACGTCGGACGGGAACCATGGCGCATCCTGCGGCCGCCCCGCGATCGCGCTCGCGAGCGCGCGAATGTAGTCGACCGGCACGTAGCTCACGCGATAGCACCAGCCTTCGTCGGTCGCGCGCGAGCCGGTGTGCACTTCGCCGGGATTGATCACGGGCACGGTGCCCGTTTCGGCGACATGGCCGCTGCCGCGACAGGTGTAGCGCTCCGCCCCCTCGAGGATCACGGGGATCGTGTACGCGTCGTGCCAGTGCGGCGCGAATGTATGGTCGCGATAGGTGGCGGTGAGCAGATCCGCGTCCGGCAGCAGCGGCGTGCGCCAGTAACGTGCGGAGTCCGGAAGAAGGCGGGGGGCGGACATGGTCGGGCGCGAGGGCGGTCGAATCGACAGTGTAGCGCTCGCGCGCCCGGCCGGCGCGGGCTTACTTGACCGGAATCGTCGTGCCGGCCGGCATCGGCACGGCGGTCACGGCGTTCTTCGGGCTGCCGCTGACGATGCGGTCGCTGTAGGTCAGATAGACGAGCGTGTTGCGCTTCTTGTCCACCACGCGCACGACGTGCAGCGTCTTGAAGATGAACGACATCCGTTCGCTGAACACGTCGGTCTGCTGCTTGAGCGGCTCCTTGAAGCTGAGCGGGCCGACTTGCCGGCACGCGATCGACGCTTCGCTCGGATCCTCGGCGACGCCGAGCGTGCCCTTGATCCCGCCGGTGCGCGCCCGCGACACGTAGCAGGTGACGCCCGTCACGAGCGGATCGTCGTACGCTTCGACGACCACGCGGTCGGAGCCTGTCACGCGGAAATGGGTGTTGACGCTGCCGACTTCCTCCGCGTGCGCGAGCGGCGCGGTGGCAAAGGCGGAGAGCAGAAGGGCGAGCGACGCGGCGGAAAGGAGGCGGTGCTTCATCGACGGAACCGGATGCGAATGCGGGACAGAAACTCTAGCATGCGCGGCGGTGACCGGCGGGCGCCGGAAAAACAAAAGGCCCGTCGAATGACGGGCCTTTCGCTGTCTGGCTCCCCGACCTGGGCTCGAACCAGGGACCTACGGATTAACAGTCCGGCGCTCTACCGACTGAGCTATCGGGGAATAAATCGGTACATCTGCTTGCGTGTTCGGTAACCAACAAAAAACCCGTCCACTTTCAACGGGCCTTTGTTTTTTGGCTCCCCGACCTGGGCTCGAACCAGGGACCTACGGATTAACAGTCCGGCGCTCTACCGACTGAGCTATCGGGGAACAAACAACAACAGCAGAGAAACGAGATTGTATGGAGTGTTCGCTAACCTGTCAACACTTTTGAGCGGCGGCGCACCAAAAATTTTTTCCGGCGCCGCTGCGCGATCAGCGCTCGAGCAGGTGCAGCTTGTCCTGCACGTCCTTCCACTCGTCCGCGTCGGCCGGTGCCGGCTTGGTCTTCGTGATCGACGGCCAGTCCTTCGCCAGCTCGGCGTTCAGCGCGGTGAACTGCTGCTGGTCGCCCGGAACGTCTTCTTCGGCATAGATCGCATTGGTCGGGCACTCGGCGACGCACACGGCGCAGTCGATGCACTCGTCCGGATCGATGGCGAGAAAGTTGGGACCTTCACGGAAGCAATCCACCGGGCACACATCCACGCAATCCGTGTATTTGCACTTGATGCAGCCTTCGGTCACAACGTGAGTCATTAAAACGCTCCTGCTTGGCGGTATATATGGGGTGGCGTGTGCGCCAAAAGCGGCATTGTAACTGAAGCGCAAAACCCGCATGGCGTGGTCGGCTTTCCGGCTTATATCGTTTCGTGATTAGTTTATGGGGCTGGCGGAGGGCGCGGCGCGTGCGGCCGTGCGCCCGGCGCGTCGGGCAGGGCGGTTTCACGATGGTCGGGCCCGCATTCGGGTAACATGGCCGACAGACCGGGCGGCGCGCGGTGCGCCGGGCCTGTCACGATATTGGCGGTGCCGCAAACATGATCATCACTTCGCTGCTCGACACGGATCTCTACAAGTTCACGATGATGCAGGTCGTCCTGCATCACTTTCCTGCCGCAAACGTCGAGTACCGGTTCCGGTGTCGCACGCCCGGCGTCGATCTCGTGCCGTACATCGACGAGATCCGCGACGAGGTGCGCGGCCTGTGTGCGCTGCGCTTCACCGACGAAGAACTCGACTACCTGCGGCGCATGCGCTTCATCAAGAGCGACTTCGTCGACTTCCTCGCGCTGTTCCACCTGAACGAGAAGTACATCTCGATCACGCCTTCGCCGAAGGGCAACGGCGAGATCGACATCGTGATCGAAGGGCCGTGGCTGCACACGATCCTGTTCGAGATCCCGGTGCTCGCGATCGTCAACGAGGTCTATTTCCGCAACACGCAGCGCGAGCCCGACTATCGCGAAGGCCGCGAGCGGCTGGGCGAGAAGATCAAGCTGCTCGGCGCGAAGCCCGAGTTCGCCGACTGCAAGATCGCCGACTACGGCACGCGCCGGCGCTTCTCGAAGGTCTGGCACGAAGAGGTCGCGCTGACGCTGCGCGACGGGCTCGGACCGCAGTTCGCGGGCACGAGCAACGTGTTCTACGCGATGAAGCACGGCCTGACGCCGCTCGGCACGATGGCGCACGAATACCTGCAGGCCTGCCAGGCGCTCGGCCCGCGGCTGCGCGATTCGCAGACCTACGGTTTCGAGATGTGGGCGAAGGAGTATCGCGGCGACCTCGGGATCGCGCTGTCGGACGTCTACGGGATGGATGCGTTCCTGAACGACTTCGACATGTACTTCTGCAAGCTGTTCGATGGCGCGCGCCACGATTCGGGCGATCCGTTCGAGTGGGGCGAGCGCATGCTGCGCCACTACGAGGCGAACCGCTGCGATCCGCGTACCAAGGTGCTCGTGTTCTCGGACGCGCTCGACATCCCGAGGGTCATGCAGCTGTACGAACGGTTCCGCGGCCGCTGCAAGCTCGCGTTCGGCGTCGGCACCAACCTCACGAACGATCTCGGCTACGTGCCGCTGCAGATCGTGATCAAGATGGTCCGCTGCAATGGACAGCCGGTCGCGAAGCTGTCGGATACGCCGGGCAAGAGCATGTGCGACGACAAGGCGTATCTCGCGTACCTGCGCCAGGTGTTCGGCATCGCGCAGCCGGCCGACGACGCATCGCAGTAAGCGTCGGCCATGCGGCCAGGTGCGTCGCGGCGGGGGCGGCCGGTATAATCCGACGGTATCGCACGCCAACGTCACGAGGACCGTTCATGGACACTTCCGCTGCCCGTCGCCAGATCCTCGCACGCATTCGCGCGGCGCAAGGACGTGCGCCCGAGCCCGATGCAGCGGAGCGCGACGGCGTCGCCGACTATCTCGCCCGCCATCCCGAGGGGCCGCGCCCGCCGATGCCGGCCGACCTCGTCGCCGCATTCGTCGATGAAGCGGCGCGCCTGTCGACGACGGTCGACGAAGTCGCGACGCTGGCCGACGCGCCCGCCGCCGCTGCCCGCTATCTTTCCGCTCACGGCTTGCCGATGCAGGCCGTCGCATGGCGCACGCTGGCCGAGCTCGACTGGGCCGGCGCCGGCCTGTCGGTCGAATGCCGCAAGCCGCGCGACGGCGACCTCGTCGGCCTCACCGGCTGCTTTTGCGCCACCGCCGAAACGGGCTCGCTGGTGCTGCTGTCCGGCCCCGACACCTATGCATCGGCCGGGCTGCTGCCGGAAACCCACATCGCGATCGTGCCGGCGTCGCGGATCGTCGCGGGCCATGAAGACGCATTCGCGCTGATTCGCGCGGAGCGCGGCGAATTGCCGCGCGCGGTCAATTTCGTATCGGGCCCGTCGCGCACCGGCGATATCGAGCAGACCATCGTGCTGGGCGCACATGGCCCGTACCGCGTTCACGCGATCGTCGTGCGCGGTGCATGACGATCGCGTCCGCTCGATCCTCACTCGACTCACTCGCACAAGGAAGTTCTGCATGAAACGACATGCCGCCTGGGCGGGCATGGCGTCGGGAGCCGCGCTTGGCGCCGTTCCCGCGCTCGCATCGGCCGCCACGCTCGACGGTGCCACGCTGTCCGCACTCTGGGGCATTCCGTTCGCCGGGGTCCTGCTGTCCATCGCGGTGTTCCCGCTCGTCGCGCCGGTGTTCTGGCATCACCACTTCGGCAAGATCGCCGCGGCGTGGGCGATCGCGTTTCTGGTCCCGTTCGCGGTCGCGTTCGGCGCGGGCACGGCGTTCGGAACGCTGGTGCACGCGCTGCTCGAGGAGTACATCCCGTTCATCGTGCTGCTGACCGCGCTGTATACGGTCGCCGGCGGCATTTGCGTCAACGGCAATCTGCACGGCACGCCGAAGCTGAACACCGCGATCCTCGCGCTCGGCACGCTGCTCGCGAGCGTGATGGGCACGACAGGCGCCGCGATGCTGCTGATCCGGCCGCTGCTGCGCGCGAACGACAATCGCAAGCACGTCGTGCACGTCGTGATCTTCTTCATCTTCCTCGTCGCGAACGCGGGCGGCTCGCTGTCGCCGCTCGGCGATCCGCCGCTGTTCCTCGGCTTCCTGAACGGCGTGAGCTTCTTCTGGACGACCACGCATCTCGCGCTGCCGATGCTGTTCATCTGCGCGGTGCTGCTGACGCTGTTCTTCGTGCTCGATACGTACTTCTACCGGAAGGGCGGCGAGGAGCGGCCGGTCGTGCTCGACCCGACACCCGACGATGGCGCGCTGTCGATCGACGGCAAGGTCAACTTCGTGCTGCTCGCGGCCGTGATCGGCCTCGTGCTGATGAGCGGCATCTGGAAGCCGGGCATCGCGTTCGACGTGTGGGGCACGCACGTCGCGCTGCAGAATCTCGTGCGCGACGTCGCGCTGGTTGTCGTGGCACTCGCGTCGCTCGCGCTGACGCCGCGCTCCGCGCGCGAAGGCAACGCGTTCAACTGGGCGCCGATCGAGGAGGTCGCGAAGCTGTTCGCGGGGATCTTCGTGACGATCGCGCCGGTGATCGTGATCCTGCGCGCGGGGGCGGACGGTGCGTTCGCGCAGATCGTCCATCTCGTGACGGGGTCGGACGGCAAGCCGATCGATGCGATGTACTTCTGGGCCACCGGCCTGTTGTCGTCGTTCCTCGACAACGCGCCGACCTACCTCGTGTTCTTCAACCTCGCGGGCGGCGACGCGCAAGCGCTGATGACGGCGGGCGCGACGACGCTCGCCGCGATCTCCGCGGGAGCGGTGTTCATGGGCGCGAACAGCTACATCGGCAACGCGCCGAACTTCATGGTGAAGGCGATCGCGGAATCGCGCGGCGTGAAGATGCCGAGCTTCTTCGCGTATCTCGGCTGGGCGCTCGTGATCCTGGTACCTGTATTCCTGCTGACGTCGTGGATCTTCTTCACGGCGTAGGCTGACGATTTTCAACCAAGCGCGGACGGTTCCGGCGGCGCACGATGCGCCGCGTTCCGGCCGCGGCATGCGGAGATGGCGATGCAGAAGATCCTGGTCGCACGTCCGATCTTTCCGGACGTGATCGAACGGCTCGAGCAGTATTTCGAAGTCGACTGGAACAACGGCGACGCGCTCGCCCCCGATGCGCTCGCCGCGCGTCTCGCGGACAAGGACGGCGCGCTGACGGCGGGCGACCCGGTCGGCGCGGCGGCGCTCGCGGCGGCGCCGCGCCTGCGCGTCGTGTCGAACATGGCGGTCGGCTACAACAACTTCGACATGGCCGCGTTCAACGCGGCGAACGTGCTCGGCACCAACACGCCCGACGTGCTGAACGAGTCGACCGCGGATTTCGGCTGGGCGCTGATGATGGCCGCCGCGCGCCGGATCGCCGAATCCGAGCACTGGCTGCGCGCCGGGCACTGGCAGAAGTGGGCGTACGACGGTTTCCTCGGCGGCGACATTTACGGCTCGACGCTGGGCGTCATCGGCATGGGGCGCATCGGCCAGGCGCTCGCGCGCCGCGCGCGCGGCTTCGGGATGCAGGTGATCTATCACAACCGGTCGCGGGTCGCGCCCGAGATCGAGGCCGAGCTGAACGCCGAATACGTGTCGAAGGATGCGCTGCTGGCGCGCGCCGATCACGTCGTGCTCGTGCTGCCGTACACGAAGGAGAACCATCACACGATCGGCGCGGCCGAGCTCGCGAAGATGAAGCCCACCGCGACGCTGACCAACATCGCGCGCGGCGGCATCGTCGATGACGCGGCGCTGGCCGTCGCGCTGCGCGACGGGACGATCGCCGCGGCCGGCCTCGACGTGTTCGAAGGCGAGCCGAGCGTGCACCCGGCGCTGCTCGAGGTGCCGAACGTCGTGCTGACGCCGCATATCGCGAGCGCGACCGAAAAGACGCGCCGCGCGATGGCGAACCTCGCGGCCGACAACCTGATCGCCGCGCTGGGCGAAGGGCCGCGCGCGGGGCAGCCGCCGAATCCGATCAACCCTGACGTGATCGGGAAGCCGCGCGCATGACGACGATGTTGTTGCTGGCGGCGGTCGTCGTGCTGGCCGTCGCGCTGGCGGTGGCGATCGTCGCGATCGTGCGCGGCGGCGGTCGCCACGACGACGCGGCCGTCGTGCTCGGCGACCAGATCGAGGACGCGGCGCACGCGCAGGCGCTCGCGGTCGAACGGCTCGAACGCGAGTTGCGCGGCGAGATCGTCGAGAACGCGCGCGGTTCGCGCACCGAGCTGGCCGGCAGTTTCTCGCAGCTTCAGCAGACGCTCGCGACGCAGCTGACGAGCATCGCGACCGTGCAGAACAACCAGATCGACGGTTTCGCGCAGCAGCTCGGCAAGCTGGTCGCGGGCAACGCGCAGCAGTTCGACGCGATGCGCGAGAGCGTGCAGCGCCAGGCGCAGCAGGCGCGCGAAGAGCAGACGGTCGCGCTGCGGCTGTTCGGCGATACGCTGAACCGGCAGCTCACACAGCTGACCGAGGCCAACGATCGCCGGATCGGCGAAGTGCGCGCGACGCTCGAACAGCGATTGAAGGAAATCGAGACGAACAACGCGGCGAAGCTCGAGGAGATGCGCCGCACCGTCGACGAGAAGCTGCATGCGACGCTGGAGCAGCGGCTCGGCGAATCGTTCAAGCTCGTGTCGGACCGGCTCGAGCAGGTGCACCGCGGGCTCGGCGAGATGCAGACGCTCGCGGCCGGCGTCGGCGACCTGAAGAAGGTGCTGACCAACGTGAAGACGCGCGGCACCTGGGGCGAGGTGCAGCTCGAAGCGTTGCTCGAACAGATGCTCACGCCCGACCAGTATGCGAAGAACGTCGCGACGGTGCCGAAGAGCAGCGAACGCGTCGAATTCGCGATCCGGCTGCCGGGCCGCGAAGCCGGCACGCGCGACGCGCCGCCGGTGTGGCTGCCGATCGACGCGAAGTTTCCGCGTGAGGACTACGAGCGGCTGATCGATGCGCAGGAGCGTGCCGATTCGGTGGCGGTCGAGGAGGCGGCCCGTGCGCTCGAGGCGCGCGTGCGGATGGAGGCGCGTACGATCGCCGAGAAGTACGTCGCACCCCCGCATACGACCGATTTCGCGCTGCTGTTCCTGCCGACCGAGGGGCTTTATGCGGAGATCCTGCGCCGCCCGGGGCTGACCGACCTGCTGCAGCGCGACTATCGCGTGACGGTGGCGGGGCCGACCACACTGACCGCGTTGCTGAACAGCCTGCAGATGGGCTTCCGCACGCTCGCGATCGAGCAGCGCTCGAGCGAGGTGTGGCAGGTGCTCGGTGCGGTGAAGACCGAATTCGGCAAGTTTGGCGACGTGCTCGCACGCACGAAGGCGCAGCTCGAGACGGTCACGCGTTCGATCGAGGCCGCCGAGCAGCGCACCCGCGTGATGAACCGCAAGCTGAAACAGGTCGAGGCGTTGCCGGGCGAGACGGCGGCCGGGCTGCTCGGCGCGGAAGCCGCCGACGGCGCCGATGCGGACGACGCATGACGCATCCCGCATGATGCGCGCAGCCCGAAACCGGCTGGAACGAAAAACGGGCGCCGCGGCGCCCGTTTTCCTTTGACACGGCGACCGGCGTAGCCGGCGCGCGTTCAGCGTGCGGCGAGCGCGTCCAGTGCGTCGCCGGTGACGCGTACGATGCGCCACTCCGGCAGCACGGTCGCGCCCATCTTCTCGTAGAAGTCGATCGCCGGCTGGTTCCAGTCGAGCACCGACCATTCGAAGCGAGCGCAGCGGCGCTCGACGGCGAGTGCCGCGAGGTGCTGCAGCATCGCGGTGCCGAGGCCCGTGCCGCGCTGCGACGGCTGCACGTACAGATCCTCGAGATACAGCCCGCGCCGGCCGAGGAACGTCGAATAGTTGTGGAAGAACAGCGCATACGCGACGATCGCGCCGTCGCGCTCGGCCACCAGCGCTTCGGCGGCGGGGCGTTCGCCGAACAGCGCGTCGGCCAGGTCGGCGTCGCTCGCGACGAACAGGTGCGTGAGCTTTTCGAACTCGGCCAGCTCGCGCATCAGCGCGAGGATCGCGCCGACGTCGCGCGTTGCGGCCGCGCGGATCAGCGGTGCGCCGCTCACGCTTCCTCCGGCGGATCGGACAGCACGATCTCGATGCCGCCGAAGCGCGACGCGACCCAGTTGTACGCGTGGCAGGCGATCCACAGCAGCACGAAACCGAGGATCGCGTTCAGCAGCAGCGCGCTCAGGATCGTGCTCAGTTCGACCATCCCGTAACGGATGTACGCGACCAGGATGCCGAGCAGCACGATCGGCACGCTGAACGTCAGGTAGACGAGGATCAGCGCCTTCGCGGTCTGCCCCGCGGCGATCGACGAGATTTGTTTCTTCATGTGCGGATTGCCCCCGTAGAAATATACCGATTGGAATTCAGATCAGGCCGTCGAGCGGCAGGATGTCGACCGGGGCGCCCGCGTCGACTGTCGCGGAATCGTGGCCCAGGACGATGAAACAGTTGGCGGCCGCAAGGCCGCTCAGCGATGCGGAACTCTGCGAACCGGCCGGCGCGACGTCCCACTGGCCGTCGGCGGCGCGCGTCGCGATCGCACGCAGGTATTCGGTACGGCCCGGACGCTTTTTCAGCGCCTGCGTGCTGCGTGCCGTGTACATCGCCGGCGGCGGCGTGTGCGCGCCGGCCAGCGTCAGCAGCGCGGGGCGCACGATCGCGTAGAACGTCACGGCGGAGGCGACCGGATTGCCGGGCAACCCGAAGAACAGCACATGGCCGTCGCCCGTGCGCGCGAGCGTGCCGCACGCGAGCGGCCGGCCGGGCCGCAGCGCGAGGCTCGCGAAGGTCACGTCGCCGAGCCGCGCCATCACGTCGCGCGTGAAATCGGCTTCGCCGACCGATACGCCGCCGGACGTGATCACCGCGTCGGCCTGTGCGGCGACCGCATCGTGCAATGCGCGTTCGAGCGCGGCGGGATCGTCGCGGACGATCCCGAGATCGAGTGCGTCGATGTGCAGCCTTTCGAGCATCGCGACCAGCATCCCGCGATTGCTGTCGTACAGCGTGCCGCGGCCGAGCGGCTCGCCGGGTTCGCGCAGTTCGTCGCCGGTCGAGAACACGGCGACGCGCACGCGGCGGCGCACCGTGACTTCGCGCAATCCGAACGATGCGAGCAGGCCGAGATCGGACGGGCGCAGGATGCGGCCGGCGGCAAGCGCGCAGGCGCCGCGCGCGAGATCCTCGCCGGCCCGGCGGCAGTTTGCGCCGCGCGCGACCTCGTGTGCGGCGAAGCGGATGACGTCGCCGTCGACGCGCACGCGCTCCTGCGGAATGACCGTGTCGCATCCGGCCGGCATCGCCGCGCCGGTCATGATGCGGATGCACGTGCCGGGCACCACGGCCCCATCGAACGGATGGCCGGCGAGTGCCGTGCCGGCGACCGTCAGCGCGATGTCGGCGGCCGCTGGGAGCGCGAGTGCGCTGCCGTCGAATGCGTAGCCGTCCATCGCCGAGTTGTCGTACGCGGGAATGTCGAACGGCGCATTCACGTCGGCCGCGAGCACGCGGTCGAGGGCGTCATGCAGCGGCACCGTTTCGCACGCGTCGACCGGCACCGCGAACCGGCACGCGAGCGCCTGCGCATCGGCGAGCGACAGCGGGGCCGCGGAATCGGGTGCGGTTCGGGAGGCGGGCGAGGATTGCGTGATCATCAGTCGGACTGCGCCGCAAGGCGTATCGGGTTCGTGGCCGGTGGCGCGCGGAGGGCGCCGAAGCGCGAAGGCGCATGCGGCGGGCGGGAACGGATGCCGGTGCCGTCAGCGGCGTGCAAGCGCGGCGAGTTCCTGCCAGGAATTGGCATTGTAAAACGCACGCTCGTCGCGAAACTCGACTTCGACCGTCTTGTGGCGTGCGTACCACGCACGCACCTTGCGCTCGCCGGCCGCGAGCCTGGCCGCGAGATCGTCGGCGAGCGACGCGCGCAGCAGCGCGAAGGTCGGCTGCGGCGAACGCGCGTGGTGCGCGTCGACGGTCACCGCCATCGCGATGTCGGCCTGCCGCGCGTCGAGCGCCGCGTGCAGCCGCGCGACGAGGTCGGCCGGCAAATAGGGCGTATCGCACGGCGAGCACACGACGAGCGGTGCGCGCGCCGCGCGCATGCCGGCGAGCAGGCCCGCGAGCGGGCCGGGGAAATCGGGGGTTTCGTCCGGCACGATGCGCGCATCGAACGGCGCACCGAGTTCGGCGTAGCGCGCGGCGTTGCGATTCGCGCTGATCAGCGTCTCGTCGACCTGCGGCGCGAGCCGGCGCAGCACGTGCAGCGCGAGCGGCGTACCGTCGAGCAGCTGCAGGCCCTTGTCTGCGCCGTCCATGCGCGTCGCGCGCCCGCCCGCGAGCAGCAGGCCGGTGATGGAAGGCGAGGCGGAAGCGGACATCGCGGGAAAGCGGGGCGGGCGGCGCGCGTCAGCCGCCGATGTACGACATTTCGACGCGCTTGCCGGCGCCGTCGGGCGCGGCGTCGGCGGCCGCGCTGCCGCGCAGCTGCGAGTAGCGGTCGGTGCGGGCCTGCCAGATCCGGGCGATCGCGGTCGCGATCTCGGCGTCGCTCGCGCCGCCGCGCACCAGTGCGCGCAGGTCATGGCCGGTCGACGCGAACAGGCACAGGTACAGCTTGCCTTCGGTCGACAGCCGCGCGCGCGTGCAGTCGCCGCAGAATGCCTGCGTCACGCTCGAGATCACGCCGATTTCGCCGCTGCCGTCCGCGTAGCCCCATCGCTGCGCGGTTTCCGCCGCCGTGTGCGGCTCGAGCGGCACGAGCGGGAACTGCTCGGCGATCCGTGCGACGACGTCCGCGGACGGCAACACTTCGGTCATGTTCCAGCCGTTCGACGTGCCGACGTCCATGTATTCGATGAAGCGCAGGATCACGCCGGTGCCGCGGAAGCGCTCGGCCATCGGCAGGATCTCGCCGTCGTTGGTGCCGCGCTTCACGACCATGTTGACCTTGACCGGCGCGAGGCCCGCGGCCTGCGCGGCGAAGATGCCGTCGAGCACGTCGGCGCTCGCGAAGTCGGCATCGTTCATGCGCTTGAACAGTGTGTCGTCGAGCGCGTCGAGGCTGACCGTCACGCGTGTGAGGCCGGCATCCTTCAGCGCGCGCGCCTTGCGCGCGAGCAGTGAGCCGTTGGTGGTCAGCGTCAGGTCGAGCGGGCGGCCGTCGTGGGTCGTCAGGCGCGCGAGGCGCTCGATCAGGAACTCGAGGTTCTTGCGCAGCAGCGGCTCGCCGCCGGTGATCCGGATCTTTTCGACGCCGTGTGCGACGAACAGCCGTGCCACGCGCTCGATCTCTTCGTGCGTGAGCAGGGCGCTGTGCGGCAGGAACGGGTAGTCCTTGTCGAACACGTCCCGCGGCATGCAGTACACGCAACGGAAGTTGCAGCGATCCGTCACCGAGATGCGCAGGTCGCGCAGCGGCCTGGCGAACGTGTCGGCCAGGGCGCCGTCAGGGGTATGCGCGACGCCGGAGATATCCGGCATCCCGCTGACGTCGGCGAGGGGAATGATGCGTCGGGACATGTTGAAAGAAGTGCGAGCCAGTCTTCTATTTTAGCCGCAAGCGGCCGGCCGGGCCGGTGGGCGGAAACCCGCAGCGCGGACATGAAAAAGCCCGCCGGAGGCGGGCTTTTCCTGGTCGGGCGATGCGCCGCTTAATGGTGCGACGTCTCGACCTGCTGCATCGGGGTCGTATCGACCGGCGGCAGCGCCTTGCGCTCGCGCGGCACGCGGGCCGGACGCGGCAGGCGCGACGCGGCTTCCTGGGCAGCGCGGAACTTGTCGGCATCCGTGTTCACCCACACGAGGCCGGCTTGTTCCAGCACGACGTCGAGGCTCGCCGAAGCGGGCGCAGCGGCCGGTTGAACCGGCGCCGGCGCGGGCGCGGCAACGGCTTCGACCGGGGCCGGTTCGACGGCTGCCGGCGCGACCGGTGCCGGAGCGACTTCAACCGCGGCGACCGGTGCCGGTGCGGCTTGCTCGACGGGCGCGGACTGCGGCGCTTCGACGGCAGCCGGCACTTCGAACGCATCGGTCGGCGACACCGCGACCGGTGCCGGGCCGGCTTCCGGAGCAGCGGCCGGCGCGACCGGTACCGATTCGGCGACCGGTGCGACCGGGGCGGGCTCGATCGGCGCGACCGGCGTCGCTTCGACGCGAACCGGTGCCGGTTGCGGCTCGACCACGGCCGGCTCGACCGCTTCGGCACGCTGTTCGACTGCGGCCTCGGCTACCACGGCGCCCGCTGCGGCGACCGCTGCCACGGCGACCGGTGCGGCCGTATGGGCCGGCTCGACCGCGCTCGGGGCTTCCGTCGTCACAGCTTGCACGGCTTCGCCGTCCGCGCCTTGCTCGGCGTGGTCGACGACTGCGCCTTCGTCCTCGCGCTCGCGACGACCGCCGCGGCGACCGCGGCGGCGGCGACGACGTTCCTCGCCGTCACGTGCGCCGGCTTCCGCGTCGGCTGCGACATCGGCGCCCGGCAGGGCGACGGCCGCGGCCTGGTCGGCTTCCGCTTCCGGATGGTTCTCGCCACGGGTGACGGTCTCGAGCGTAGCCGCGTGTTGCGTCGGCTTGCGGCGCTCACCGCGCTCGCGACGTTCGCCGCGTTCCTGGCGCTCGCCGCGGCCCGCTGCCTCGACGGCTTCCGGCTGCTCGGTGCGCTCGCGCGGTTCGCGGTTCTCGCGCGGTTCGCGCGGCTCACGGCTTTCACGCGGCTCGCGCGGTTCGCGGCCTTCGCGCGGGCCACGGCCCTCGCGACCTTCGCGGCCCTCACGACCTTCACGACCTTCACGGCTTTCGCGCGGCTCGCGGCCTTCACGCGGTTCGCGACCCTCGCGCGGTTCACGCGGCTCGCGCGCTTCCTTGCCTTCGCGCTCCTGGCGTTGCGACTGGCCACGGCCTGCCACTGCCTGGTCGCGACCACCCTGAGCCTGCTGGGCGCCGCCACGACGATTGCGGTTGCGATCGCCGCCGCGCTGCTCGGTCTTCTCGGTCCGCTCGCGGGCCGGACGGGCAGCCTGTTCCTTGGCCGGTGCCGGTGCGACCGGCGCGGGCGCCGGAGCCGGCGACATGCCGAACAGACCCTTCAGCCAGCCGATGAAGCCACCGCTCGCCGCGGCGACCGGTGCGGGTGCCGCAACCGGCTCGACCGGGCGCTGCGGTGCCGGGCTCGGGGCCGGGCGCTCGGGCGTGATGCCCTTGACCGCGGCTTCCTGCTTCGGCTTCACTTCGGCTGCGCGCTTGCTGTAGCCGGTTTCCGACTCCAGTTCGCGGGCGGCTTCCTCGGCCATCTTCCAGGACGCGCGCGGATCGTCGAGGCGTGCGTCGTCATGGCGCAGGCGTTCGAGCTTGTAGTGCGGCGTATCGAGGTGCTTGTTCGGGATCAGCACGATGCCGACCTTGAAGCGCGACTCGATCTTGTTGATTTCCTGGCGCTTTTCGTTCAGCAGGAAGGCGGTCACCTCGACCGGCACCTGGCAATGGATCGCCGCGGTGTTTTCCTTCATCGCTTCTTCCTGAATGATCCGCAGGACTTGCAGCGCGGACGATTCGGTATCGCGGATGTGGCCCGTGCCGTTACAGCGCGGGCACGTCACGTGGCTGCCTTCCGACAGGGCCGGACGCAGGCGCTGGCGCGACAGTTCCATCAGGCCGAAGCGGGAGATCTTGCCCATCTGCACGCGCGCACGGTCGTGCTTGAGCGCGTCCTTCAGGCGTTGCTCGACTTCGCGCTGGCTCTTCGCCGACTCCATGTCGATGAAGTCGATGACGATCAGGCCGCCGAGGTCGCGCAGGCGCAGCTGGCGGGCCACTTCGTCGGCCGCCTCGAGGTTCGTGCGGGTCGCCGTTTCCTCGATGTCCGCGCCCTTGGTCGCACGCGCCGAGTTCACGTCGATCGCGACGAGCGCCTCGGTGTGGTCGATCACGATCGCGCCGCCCGACGGCAGCGGCACCGTGCGCGAGTACGCGGTCTCGATCTGGTGCTCGATCTGGAAGCGGGAGAAGAGCGGCACGTCGTCGTGGTAGCGCTTCACCTTCGACACGTTGTCCGGCATCACGATGTCCATGAACGCACGGGCCTGATCGTAGATCTCGGTCGTGTCGATCAGGATTTCGCCGATATCGGGCTGGAAATAGTCCCGGATCGCGCGGATCACGAGGCTCGATTCCAGATAGATCAGCATCGGCTGGCCGGCATTGCCGCTTTGCGACGCCGCTTCGATCGCGCGCCACAGCTGCAGCAGGTAGTTCAGGTCCCACTGCAGTTCCTCGGCGCTGCGGCCGATGCCCGCGGTGCGGGCAATCATGCTCATGCCGTCCGGAATCTGCAGCTGCGCCATGGTTTCGCGCAGTTCCTGACGCTCGTCGCCTTCGATCCGGCGCGACACGCCGCCGCCGCGCGGATTGTTCGGCATCAGCACGAGGTAGCGGCCGGCGAGCGAGATGAAGGTCGTGAGGGCGGCGCCCTTGTTGCCGCGCTCTTCCTTCTCGACCTGGACGATCAGCTCCTGACCTTCGCGCAGGGCATCCTGGATGCGCGCGGAGCGCATGTCGATGCCTTCCTTGAAGTACTGGCGGGCGACTTCCTTGAACGGCAGGAAGCCGTGGCGGTCTTCGCCGTAGTTGACGAAGCACGCTTCGAGCGACGGCTCGATGCGCGTGATGACACCTTTGTAGATATTGCCTTTGCGCTGTTCGCGCCCGGCTGTCTCGATGTCGATGTCGATGAGCTTCTGCCCATCGACGATGGCGACGCGCAGCTCCTCCTGCTGCGTCGCATTGAACAGCATGCGTTTCATGAACGACTCCAGGCGGCTCTGCTGCCGGCGCCTCGCGGTTGTCAGTCGCGAGGGCGGGAACGACGGCAGGCCGCGCCTTGTTGTGTTGTCACAAGCACGCTGGAGCGGGAAGGATGGCGGGGAGAATTGCCTGAAGAGGCGCTTGGGCCCGAAAGACGGGGCCGGCGGCCATAGGGCACCTGCGAACACGGCTTCAAAGCACGGCGTCCACACACCGCACGCTGCGAAAGCGCGCTAAGCCTGAGACCGGGGCACTGCCACGGGGCGCGCGCAATGCGTCGCGCGCGCCGACGGGCGGCAGATGCTGCGGCTTGGGCCGCAGCGGGGAGTATCGAATCCAGCCCGACTTTCCCGCCTGGGGTGTACTTCCCTGGTTTGACGTCGCCAAGCCCCGCACGCTTCGCGGGGCCAAATCGGGCGCAACGCCGTAATTTTCGCAACCGGCAGCCTGCGGACGCACCTCGCGCCGTCGGGCTGCCGATCAAATTCTTTTCAACCAACTTTCCGTTACCGCGGCGCCTGGTCGACCGAATCCGCCTGTGGGCGCGATCCTTGCCGACGGCCGGCGCCGTGCGTGCAACTTGCTGCATCTCTTTGATTAGGGGCGAGCAGCAGACCCCCGGCGCAAGTAAAATAACGGTTTGCGCTTGCGCCTTGCCCGATTCCGTCGGGACCGGCCTGTCAGGCCACCCTCAACGTCAGGCTGGGCAAAATTATATTCAGTATGAATGAGTTAGGCAAAATATCCCAGAATTCAGTCGCAAGCGGCCAGGTATCGATGATCCAGATCGACGAAAACTCGGCCGGTCAGCGGATCGACAACTTCCTGTTGCGCGTCTGTAAAGGCGTGCCCAAAAGCCATATTTACCGGATCCTGCGCAGCGGCGAAGTCCGCGTGAACAAGGGTCGGGTCGACGCCCAGTACCGTCTCGCGTTCGGCGACCTCGTCCGCGTGCCGCCCGTGCGGGTGGCGGCGGCCGACCTCGCGCGTGCCGACACGCCGATCGTGCCGCCCGCGCAGTTCGAGGTGCTGTATGAAGACGACGCGCTGCTCGTCATCAACAAGCCGGCCGGCGTCGCCGTGCACGGCGGCAGCGGCGTCGCGTTCGGCGTGATCGAGCAGATGCGCCAGGCCCGCCCGCGCGCGAAATTCCTCGAACTCGTGCACCGGCTCGACCGCGAGACCTCCGGGATCCTGATGCTCGCGAAGAAGCGCACGGCGCTCGTCGGCCTGCACGAGCAGATCCGCGAGAACCGGATGGACAAGCGCTACTTCGCGTGCGGACACGGCGAATGGCAGCCCGACTGGGGCCGCCGTCGCGTGGTGAAGGTCCCGCTGTTCAAGTATTCGACCCCGGAAGGGGAGCGGCGCGTGCGCGTACAGGACGATGGCCTGCCGTCGCACACGGTGTTCAACCTGATCGAGCGCTGGCCGGACTACGCGCTGGTTGAAGCGGAACTCAAAACGGGTCGGACCCATCAGATCCGGGTGCACCTCGCGCATCTCGGCCTGCCGATCGTCGGCGACGCCAAGTATGGCGATTTCGCACTGAACAAGGCGCTGGCGCGCGCGAACGCGCAACCGTCGCTCAAGCGGATGTTCCTGCATGCGCACCGGCTCAAGCTCGCGCATCCGCTGACCGGCGAGGCGCTGCAGTTCGATGCGCCGCTGCCGGACGAATGCCGGCGCTTCCTCGATCAACTCAGCGCTCTGCGCGATACCGCCTGACTCGCATGGCCCGACAGCAATTTGATCTGATCGTCTTCGACTGGGACGGCACGCTGATGGATTCGACTGCGCACATCGCGCACAGCATCCAGGCCGCCTGCCGCGATCTCGGCCTGCCCACGCCGTCGGACGAGGCGTCCCGCTACGTCATCGGCCTCGGCCTGCGCGATGCACTGCAGATTACTGCTCCGACCCTCGATCCGTCCGACTATCCACGGCTGGCCGAACGCTACCGCTATCACTACCTGCTGGACGATCAGCGCATCGAGCTGTTCGCCGGCGTGCGCGAACTGCTCGCGGAATTGCGCGATACCGGCTACCTGCTCGCGGTCGCGACCGGCAAGGGCAGGGTCGGGCTGAACCGCGTGCTCGACCAGTCGAAGCTCACGAGCCTGTTCGATGCGACGCGCTGCGCCGACGAAACGTTCTCGAAGCCGCATCCGGCAATGCTGCACGAATTGACCCGTGAATTGGGGCAGGATCTCGCGCGTACCGTGATGATCGGCGACACCACGCACGACCTGCAGATGGCCGCGAGTGCGGGGGCGGCCGGCATCGGCGTCGCGTACGGCGCGCACACGGCCGATGCGCTGGCCGCGCTGACACCGCGCTTCGTCGCGCCGGACGTCGGCGCGCTGGCCGCGTGGCTGCGGGAGCACGCATGAGCGCGGCGCCGGATGCCGTGCGCGTGTGCGCATCGGACGCGCTGGCCGACGGCGGCGCCGGCGTGCGCATCGATGCGACGCTGCGCGGCGAGCAGGCGGTCGTGTTCTTCGTGCGCTACGAAGGCCGTGCATACGGCTACCTGAACCGCTGTGCGCACGTGCCGATGGAGCTCGACTGGGCCGAAGGGCAGTTCTTCGAGTCGTCGGGCCTGTACCTGATGTGCGCGACGCACGGCGCGATCTACGCGCCGGATACCGGCAAGTGCGTCGGCGGCCCGTGCCGCGGCGGCCGCCTGCGGCCGGTCGAGGTCGACGAGCGCGACACGCCGGACGGGCGTGCGGTATTCTGGGTACCGGATGCCGACCTGGGTCCCGCCGCTCCGCCCCCTCCCGCCACGACCGACTGACGACACCACTGCATGGCCGACCAACCGAACCTTCCTGATTCCTCGTCCCGTCCCGACAGCCGCGAACCGAACTGGGAGCGCGCGGCGCTCGAGCGGATCGCGCTCGCGGCCGTCAAGGAACAGCGCGCCGCGCGGCGCTGGAAGATCTTCTTCCGCTTCGCGTTCCTCGGCGTGTTCGTGCTGCTCGCGTTCGCGCTGATCGATTTCTCGAGCGACTCGAAATTCTCGGCGAGCGGGCGCCACACGGCGCTCGTGACGATCGACGGCGAGATCGCGGCGGGCACCAACGCGAACGCCGACGACATCAACACGGCGCTGGATACCGCTTTCGACGACAGCGGCACGGCCGGCGTCGTGCTGCGGATCAACAGCCCGGGCGGCAGCCCGGTGCAGGCCGGGATGGTCTACGACGAGATCCGCCGGCTGCGCAAGAAGTATCCGGACAAGCCGTTGTACGTCGTCGTGACCGACATGTGCGCATCGGGCGGTTATTACATTGCGTCCGCCGCCGACAAGATCTTCGTCGACAAGGCGAGCATCGTCGGCTCGATCGGCGTGCTGATGGACGGGTTCGGCTTCACGGGCCTGATGGGCAAGCTCGGCGTCGATCGCCGCCTGCATACGTCGGGCGAAAACAAGGGCTTCTACGACCCGTTCTCGCCCGAGACGCCGAAGATGGATGCCCACGCGCAGGCGCTGCTCGACCAGGTTCATGCGCAGTTCATCAAGGCCGTGAAGGACGGCCGCGGCAAGCGGCTGCACGAAACGCCCGACATGTTCTCGGGCTTGTTCTGGACCGGCGAAAAGAGCGTCGAGCTCGGGCTCGCCGACGGCTACGGCACGACCGACACGGTCGCGCGCGACGTGCTGAAGGCGCCGGATCTCGTCGACTATACGGTGAAGGAAAGCCTGACGAACCGCGTCGCGCGCAAGTTCGGCGCGGCGGTCGGCGGTGCCGCGATGAAGGCGCTCACCGCGGGCGGCACGTCGTTCAGCCTGCGCTGAGCGGCGGCCGGCCGGCGCCGCGGCGAACGGGGCAGGGCGCCCCGGGTCGCGCGACCGCCGGCTTCAGTTCGCGAGCAGCAGGAAGATGGCGGGGCGCTTCTGCAGATTCGGCGGAGGCGTCTTTTTCCAGTCCGCCACGGAGCGGCTGGCGATCGTCTCGGTCTCGAGGGTCAGGTCGGCCGCGACGCAGATCTGCGTCGACGGCGCGCAGGTCGCGATCAGCGTATCCAGCATCGCCTGGTTCCGGTACGGCGTCTCGATGAAGATCTGCGTCTGGCGCGCCTTGCGTGACAGTTGCTCAAGTTCACGCAAGCGCTTCGCACGCGCGGCCGCGTCGACCGGCAGGTAGCCGTTGAACGCGAAACTCTGGCCGTTCAGGCCCGACGCCATCAACGCGAGCAGGATCGAACTCGGCCCGACGAGCGGCACGACCTTCACGCCGCGCTCGTGCGCGCGGCGCACCAGCAGCGCGCCCGGATCGGCGACGGCCGGGCAGCCGGCCTCCGACACCAGGCCGGCGTCCGCGCCGGCCAGTATGGGCGCGAGCAACCGGTCGATGGCGCCGGCGGGCGTATTGACGTTCAGCTCGCTGATCTCGATTTCCTGGATCGGCCGCGTCGTGCCGATCTTCTTCAGGAACGCGCGGGTCGTTTTCGCGTTTTCGCCGATGTAATAGCCGAGTGTGCCGGCGCGCGCCTGCACGGCGGCGGGCAGCACGGCGGCGAGCATCGATGCGTCGCCCTCGCCGAGCGTGTTCGGGACGAGATAGAGCGTGCCGGCGGTCATGCGCGGTCTCCTTGGGGTGCGGCGAACAGCGGATAACCGACGGCGCGCAGCATCCGCGTGAGCGCGATCAGCGGCAGGCCGACGAGCGCCGTCGGGTCGTCGGAGTCGATGGCATCCAGCAGCGCGATGCCGAGCCCTTCGGACTTCGCGCTGCCGGCGACGTCGTACGGCGTTTCCGCGCGCAGGTACGCATCGAGTTCGGCCTCGGGCAGCGAGCGAAAGCGCACGTGCGTGACGACGTCCTCGCTCTGCGTTTCGCCGGTGCGGCTGTCGTACAGGCTGAGCGCGCTGTGGAATTCGACGTCGCGGCCCTGCATCGACAGCAGCTGCGCGAGCGCGCGCTCGTGCGTGCCGGGCTTGCCGATCTGGTGGCCGTCGAACGTCGCGACCTGGTCCGACCCGATCACGAGCACGCCGTCCGGCGCGTCGATCGTCGCGGCGACCGCGCGCGCCTTCGCACCGGCGAGGCGCAGCGCGGTCGCGGCCGGCGCTTCGCCCGCGAGCGGGGTTTCGTCGAGGTCGGGCGACACGACGTCGAACGGCAGGCCGAGGCGCTCGAGGAGCGCGCGGCGGTAGCGGGAACTGGAGGCGAGAATCAGCCGCGGCGGGCGGCAAACGGTATCCGGCATGGTCGGTTGGGTCGGTGAGTCGTCGGGTGTGGCGCGGTGTTGCAAGGGCGCAAGGATAAGTGATTGACCGCAAAAGGTAAAACAGGTATGCTTTCCCGCTTTTCGTCGGCAGGCTTTCCGCAGTGGTGGCGCCTGCCGGGTCTTCGGAAGTAAAGTACGTAATCGTGCGAGGCGTACGTGGCGTGGATCGCGTACGTGCGCGGCGTCAAATGAGTGGCGCCAGCAAGCCGGATCCCGCAAGTCAGCCTGTAGGCAGGAGCGCAACATGAACACTTCTTCTGGCAAGCCTGCGGCAGCGCTTGATCCGCACGCGGTCGACCTGTTCGAATTCGCCCGCAGCGGGCGGCAGGCAGCGGGTGCCGTGCGCCTGTCGCAACTGCCGCGCATGCTGAACGAAGTGCCGGCGGACGCGCCCGATCGCGACACGGTCTTCACGTGGCAGGCCGAAGGGTTCACCCAGAAGGAGTTGCAGGACGACGGCGCCGATGGGCAGCAGCCGTATCTGCGCCTCGCGGTGCACGGCCGCGCGTGGCTCACGTGTCAGCGCTGCATGACCCCGTACGACCAGACGTTCGACGTCGACATGACGTACCGGGTCGTTGCGACCGAAGAAGAAGCTGAAGAATTTCCGCTCGACGACGATGAAGCCGATGTGATCGTGGGCTCACGCCAGTTCGATCTCGTCGACTTGATCGAAGAGGAATTGCTGCTTTCGTTGCCGCTCGTGCCCAAGCACGAGGTTTGCCCGGCAGTTCACGAAAGCCTCGTGTCGGGTGCGAGCGGTCCTTCGGAAGACGCGGACGACGAGTCCGCCGAAGACGAGGACGAAGGCAAACGGCCGAATCCGTTCGCAGCGCTGGAAGCGCTGAAGAAGGACGGGGACGGCAGCAAGAAACACTAAGCAGTTGTGGCGCGGGAAGGCGTAAGGGCTTTGGGCCAGGGTAGTTAAGCGCCGGATCGGGCTGTGTTAGAATCCGGAAAATTATTTAGGAGTTAGTCATGGCAGTCCAGCAAAACAAGAAGTCGCCGTCGAAGCGCGGCATGCATCGTTCGCACGATTTCCTGACGGCAGCGCCGCTGGCAGTCGAGCCGAGCACGGGTGAAGTGCACCTGCGTCACCACGTCAGCCCGAACGGCTACTATCGCGGCAAGAAAGTCGTCAAGACGAAGAACGACTAAGCGTCAAGTCACGCGTTGCGCGCTACGATCGCCGTTCGCGTGACAACTGGTTCGCTTGACACTTTCCTGGCTCAACAAAAAGGCGGCATTCAACTGCCGCTTTTTTGTGCCTGAAATTCGTCGCATTCCATGACCGTAAAGCTCACAATCGATTGCATGGGAGGCGACCACGGCCCGTCCGTGACCGTTCCCGCGGCAGTCAAGTTCGTCCGCGCGCATCCCGATGCGCACCTGATGCTCGTCGGCATCGAAAGCGCGATCCGCGCTCAGCTGAAAAAGCTGAAAGCCCTCGACGATCCCGCGCTGACCATCGTGCCCGCCACCGAAGTCGTGGCGATGGACGACCCTGTCGAAGTGGCGCTGCGCAAGAAGAAGGATTCTTCGATGCGTGTCGCGCTCAACCACGTCAAGGAAGGCGCGGCCCAGGCCTGTATTTCCGCCGGCAACACCGGCGCGCTGATGGCCGTTTCCCGTTATGTGCTCAAGACGCTGCCCGGCATCGAGCGGCCCGCGATCGCGTTCGCGCTGCCGAACCCGACCGGCTACACGATGATGCTGGACCTCGGCGCGAACGTCGACTGCGAGCCGCAGCACCTGCTGCAGTTCGCGGAGATGGGGCACGCGCTCGTCGCCGCGCTCGAAGGCAAGGAGCGTCCGACGATCGGCCTGCTGAACATCGGCGAAGAGGTCATCAAGGGCAACGAGACCATCAAGCGCGCCGGCGAACTGCTGCGCGCCAGCACGCTGAATTTCCGTGGCAACGTCGAAGGCAACGACATCTACAAAGGCACGGTCGACGTGATCGTCTGCGACGGCTTCGTCGGCAACGTCGCGCTGAAGACGTCCGAAGGGCTCGCGCAGATGCTGTCCGACATCATCCGCGAGGAGTTCGGCCGGTCGCTGATGTCGAAGCTGATGGCGCTGCTCGCGCTGCCGGTGCTGATGCGTTTCAAGAAGCGCGTCGATCACCGCCAGTACAACGGCGCGGCGCTGCTGGGGCTGAAGAGCCTCGTGATCAAAAGCCACGGTTCGGCCGACGCCTACGCGTTTGAGTGGGCGATCAAACGGGGTTATGATGCCGTCAAAAACGGCGTGCTGGAGCGCCTCACGCGTGCGATGGCGGACAATTCGGTGTCGCTCGGCGACGGCGAACACGACGCGGGCGGCGCAGGCCCGACGAGCCCGGCCGCAGGCCACCACGCCGAACCTTCCGCTGCGCAATCCTCTAAAGCATAAATGGCCCAATCGACTCTCTATTCCCGCGTGCTCGGCACGGGCAGCTACTTGCCGCCCGACCGGGTCACGAACCAGCAGCTCGCCGACCGTCTCGCGAAGGAAGGCATCGAGACGAGCGATGAGTGGATCGTTGCGCGCACGGGCATCCATGCGCGCCATTTCGCCGCACCGGACGTCACGACGAGCGATCTCGCGCTCGAAGCGGCGCGCCGTGCGATCGAGGCGGCCGATATCGATCCGCAGTCGATCGACCTGATCATCGTCGCGACTTCGACCCCCGATTTCGTGTTCCCCAGCACGGCCTGCCTGCTGCAGAACAAGCTCGGCATCAAGAACGGCGGCGCGGCATTCGACGTTCAGGCCGTGTGCTCGGGCTTCGCCTATGCGATGGCGACGGCCGACAGCTTCATCCGTAGCGGCCAGCACCGCACGGCGCTCATCGTCGGCGCGGAGACGTTCTCGCGCATTCTCGATTTCAAGGACCGCACGACCTGCGTGCTGTTCGGCGACGGCGCGGGCGCGGTGATCCTGTCCGCATCGGAAGAGCCGGGCGTGCTCGGCAGCGCGCTGCACGCGGACGGCAGCTATTCGAACATCCTGTGCACGCCGGGCAACGTCAATCGCGGTGTGATCGACGGCAGCGCGTTCCTGTACATGGATGGGCAGGCCGTGTTCAAGCTCGCGGTCAACGTACTCGAAAAGGTCGCGATCGAGGCGCTCGCCAAGGCGAATCTCGCGCCCGAGCAGGTCGACTGGCTGATTCCGCACCAGGCCAACATCCGCATCATGACCAGCACCTGCCGCAAGCTCGGCCTGCCGCAGGAGCGCATGGTCGTGACGGTCGACCAGCACGGCAACACGTCGGCGGCGTCGATCCCGCTGGCGCTCGACGCCGCGGTGCGCGACGGCCGCATCCAGCGCGGTCAGCACGTGCTGATCGAAGGCGTCGGCGGCGGCTTCACGTGGGGCGCGTCCGTCTTCCGCTACTGATCCGCGGCGCGCAACTGCTGCGCGCGGATCCCGAACCGGCGCGCCGTTCGTGCGCGCCGTCCGAATCGATTCAATTGGGGACGATATGAAATTCGCATTCGTTTTTCCGGGGCAGGGCTCGCAGTCGGTCGGCATGCTCAACGCATTCGCCGATCTCGCCGTCGTGCGCGAGACGCTCCAGGAAGCATCCGATGCACTCAATCAGGATCTCGGCAAGCTGATCGCCGAAGGTCCGGCCGAAGAGCTGAATCTGACCACCAACACGCAGCCCGTGATGCTGACGGCCGCCTACGCGTGCTATCGCGCATGGCAGCAGGCCGGCGGTCCGGCACCGTCGATCGTCGCGGGCCACAGCCTCGGCGAATACACGGCGCTCGTCGCCGCGGGCGCGATCGCGTTCAAGGACGCGGTGCCGCTCGTGCGCTTCCGCGCGCAGGCGATGCAGACGGCCGTGCCGGTCGGCCAGGGCGGCATGGCGGCGATCCTGGGTCTCGATGACGACACGGTGCGCGCCGTGTGCGCCGAAGCCGCGGAAGCGGGCATCGTCGAAGCGGTGAACTTCAACGCGCCGGCGCAGGTCGTGATCGCGGGCGCGAAGGCGGCCGTGGAGAAGGCCTGCGAGATCGCGAAGGCGAAGGGCGCGAAACGCGCGCTGCCGCTGCCGGTATCGGCGCCGTTCCATTCGTCGCTGCTCAAGCCGGCATCGGACCAGTTGCGCGACTATCTGGCGAACGTCGACGTGAAGGCGCCGCAGATTCCGGTCGTCAACAACATCGACGTCGCGGTGGTCAGCGATCCGGCCGCGATCAAGGACGCGCTGGTGCGCCAGGCCGCGGGCCCGGTGCGCTGGGTCGAATGCGTGCAGCACATCGCGGGCACGGGCGTCACGCACGTGATCGAGTGCGGTCCGGGCAAGGTGCTGGCAGGCCTGACGAAGCGCATCGACGGCAACCTGGTCGGCGCATCGGTGTTCGATCCGGCTTCGCTCGACGAAGCACTGAAGCTGGCGACCGCCTGACGCGGCGCCTTTCCTCAAGAGACGGATATTCGATTCATGGAAAAGACTCTCGATAAACAGGTCGCGATCGTGACCGGCGCATCGCGCGGCATCGGCCGGGCGATCGCGCTCGAACTCGCGCGCCTGGGCGCGACGGTGATCGGCACGGCGACGAGCGAATCGGGCGCCGCCGCGATTACCGCCGGGTTCGCGGAAGCGGGCGTGACGGGCCGCGGCGCGGTGCTGAACGTCAACGACGCGGCGGCGGCCGAAGCGCTGATCGACGCGACCGTGAAGGAATTCGGCGCGCTCCACGTGCTCGTCAACAACGCGGGGATCACGCAGGACCAGCTCGCGATGCGGATGAAGGACGAGGACTGGGACGCGGTGATCGACACCAACCTGAAGTCGGTGTTCCGCCTGTCGCGCGCGGTGCTGCGCCCGATGATGAAGGCCCGCGGCGGCCGCATCATCAACATCACGTCGGTGGTCGGCTCGGCCGGCAACCCGGGCCAGGTCAACTACGCGGCCGCGAAGGCCGGCGTCGCGGGCATGACGCGTGCGCTGGCACGTGAAATCGGCAGCCGTGGCATCACGGTGAACTGCGTCGCGCCGGGCTTCATCGACACCGACATGACGAAGACGCTGCCGGAAGAACAGCAGGCCGCGCTCAAGACCCAGATTCCGCTCGGCCGCCTCGGCAGCCCGGCAGACATCGCCCATGCCGTCGCGTTCCTCGCATCGCCGCAGGCCGGTTATATCACCGGCACGACGCTGCACGTGAACGGCGGCATGTACATGTCGTAACGGTTTTCGTTTACCATCCGCGCCGTATCCCGTTTTTCAGGCGGATCGGTGCTTGATCGACCATCAAGCCAACGCGCGTTTTGCCGTCAGCAAACCTGATAAAATGCGCGCACTTGTAAATCTGAACTTTCCCTCGGAGGGGTAATGGATAACATCGAACAACGTGTCAAGAAGATCGTCGCTGAGCAACTGGGCGTCGCGGAAGCCGAGATCAAGAACGAAGCATCGTTCGTGAACGATCTGGGCGCGGATTCGCTCGACACGGTCGAACTGGTGATGGCTCTGGAAGACGAGTTCGGCATGGAAATCCCGGACGAAGAAGCAGAGAAGATCACGACCGTTCAGCAAGCGATCGACTACGCTCGCGCAAACGTCAAGGCGTAAGCGCCTTTCGCGCTTGTCCGCCACGTCGCCGCGATCTTCGCGATTGACGCGCCATCCTGCCGGCTTCGTGCCGGACGGACTAACAGCCACAGGGCTCGCAGGGCTGGTTCCTGTGGCCACTGTGGCTTTTGTTTTTGTCATCCAATAATGGAAAAGAGGTTACCGTGAGCCGCCGTCGTGTTGTTGTTACAGGCCTGGGGCTGATTTCGCCTGTTGGCAATAATGTTGCCGACGGCTGGGCCAATCTCGTCGCCGGCAAGTCCGGTATCGCCACCGTCACGAAGTTCGATGCGTCGAACCTCGCCTGCCATTTCGCGGGCGAAGTGAAGGGTTTCAGCGCCGAGGAGTACATCCCGGCGAAGGAAGCCCGCAACATGGATACGTTCATCCATTACGGCATCGCAGCCGGCGTCCAGGCGATCCGGGACAGCGGCCTCGAAGTGAACGAAGCCAATGCGGAACGCATCGGCGTGCTGGTCGGCTCCGGTATCGGCGGCCTGCCGATGATCGAAGACACGCACCAGACCTACGTCGATCGCGGCCCGCGCCGGATTTCGCCGTTCTTCGTGCCGGGTTCGATCATCAACATGATCTCGGGTCACCTGAGCATCATGTTCGGCCTGAAGGGCCCGAACCTCGCGGCCGTGACGGCCTGCACGACCGGTCTGCACAGCATCGGCCTCGCGGCGCGCCTGATCCAGGCCGGCGACGCCGACGTGATGGTCGCGGGCGGCGCCGAATCGACGGTGTCGCCGCTGGGCATCGGCGGTTTCGCGGCCGCGCGCGCGCTGTCGACCCGCAACGACGATCCGGCCACCGCGTCCCGTCCGTGGGACAAGGACCGCGACGGCTTCGTGCTGGGCGAGGGTGCAGGCGTGATGGTGCTCGAGGAATACGAGGCGGCGAAGGCACGCGGCGCGAAGATCTATGCGGAAGTCTCGGGCTTCGGCATGACGGGCGATGCGTACCACATGACCGCGCCGAACATGGACGGTCCGCGCCGCTGCATGGTCGCGGCACTGCGCGACGCCGGCGTGAACGCGGACGAGGTCCAGTACCTGAACGCGCACGGCACGTCGACGCAGCTCGGCGACAAGAACGAGTCCGATGCGGTGAAGGCGGCATTCGGCGAGCACGCGTACAAGCTCGTGGTGAACTCGACGAAGTCGATGACGGGTCACCTGCTGGGTGGCGCGGGCGGCCTCGAGTCGGTGTTCACGGTGCTGGCGCTGCACAACAACGTGTCGCCGCCGACCATCAACATCTTCAACCAGGACCCCGAGTGCGATCTCGACTACTGCGCGAACACCGCGCGTGACATGAAGATCGACGTGGCCGTGAAGAACAACTTTGGCTTCGGCGGTACCAACGGCACGCTGGTGTTCAAGCGCGTCTGACGCTGAAATCGCTTGACGAGTCCATTCGATGCTCCGGCCGGGCGTCCGCAATGCTTTGCATTGCGGGCCTCGGCCGTGTCGTATGTGGTGCTGGCCGCGTTCGTCGCGGCGGCGGCCGCCTCCGCGTACCTGTTCTGGGCGCCGCGGGCCGGTGCCGCCGCCGGCGCGTGCGTGTCGGCGACGACGGCCGCGCTGCTTGCCGTGTGCGCTGCGCGGGCCTGTGCCCGCCGGCTGCCGGCCGAGTTGCGGATCGATGCATTCGGGGAGATTGCGGCGTTTGGCCGCACCGGGCGCTTGCTGGCCCGGGGCCGCGTGACGGGCCATGCGCACTGGAGCAGCCTGCTGCTCGTGCTGTCGGTCGGGCAGGGCGCCCGGCGCGCGCGGCCGTTGCTGATTCCGGCCGATGCGCTCGACGCCGCGTCGTTCAGCGCGCTGTCCGTGCTGGCGCGTACCGCGGGCACGGCGGGGCGGGCATGACGGCGGCGCGGTTACCAGCCGTAACCAGCGGCCGGCGCCGGAACGCTACAATAACGCTCCGCGTTGCATCCCTAGTTAACGGATTTGTCAGGTGAGTGAAAAAGAAATCGATCAGGCTCTGGTCGAGCGCGTACAGAAAGGCGACAAGGCAGCGTTCGAACTCCTGGTCTCCAAATACCACCGCAAGATCATTCGGCTGATCTCGCGCCTCGTGCGGGATCCCGCCGAGGTCGAGGATGTGGCCCAGGACGCGTTCATCAAGGCGTATCGTGCGCTGCCGCAATTTCGCGGCGAGTCGGCGTTCTACACGTGGTTGTACCGGATTGCCGTCAATACGGCGAAGAACTACCTTGCGACGCAGGGCCGGCGGGCACCGACCTCCACCGAGGCCGATGCCGAGGAAGCGGAAACTTTCTCCGACGCAGACCAACTAAGGGATATCAACACGCCTGAGTCGATGTTGATGAGCAAGCAGATTGCCGAGACGGTCAACGCTGCAATGGCCGTCCTGCCCGAAGAGCTGCGCCAGGCGATTACGCTGCGCGAGATCGAGGGCTTGAGCTACGAAGAGATCGCGGAAATGATGGATTGTCCGATCGGGACGGTCCGGTCGCGGATCTTCCGGGCGCGCGAGGCAATCGCTGCGAAATTGCGTCCGCTGCTCGATACGCCCGAAGGCAAGCGCTGGTAAGCGCGACGGGCGCAACGACGCGGGTCGGGGTCTATTACGGATAGAGTCGTGAAATCACGACGGGGTGTGTGCAAGATGGGGAGCATCATGGGGTCGGTCAATACGCAGTCGCAAGCGTGCTCGCGCGGCGAGCGCCTTTCCGCTCTGGTCGACGGTGAACTGTTCGACGGCCCGGATCACGGGCAGTTTCTGGCTGAGCTCGACCGCGCGGATCGCGCTGCGTGGGCCCATTACCACCTGATCGGCGATGCGCTGCGCTCGGACGAGCTCGCGCTGTCGCCCGCGCTGAGCGTCGCGTTCACCGCGCGCATGTCCGCCGCGCTCGAAAGCGAGCCGCACCTGCTCGCGCCGGCCGCCGCGCCGGTCGCGCGCAAGCTGCTGGCGCTGCGCCGGCGTGTCGTGCCCGCGTTCGCAGTGGCCGCCGCGGCAGCCACGCTGACGTGGATCGTCGTCCCGCAGATGCAGACGGCCGGTGTGCCGGGCGCCGTCCAGGTCGCATCGGCAGGCGCGCCGCAAGGCGGCAACCTGCAGCGCGTGACGGTTGCACAGGCATCCGCGCAGCCGGGCCTGCAGGACGTCAACATCATCCGCGACGCAAGTCTCGACCAATACCTTGAAGCGCATCAGCAATTCGCGCAGCAGCCCGTCGTCACGGGCTCGATGCCGCTGATCCGCGCTGCCGTGACCACCACGCCAGGCCAATAAACCCGATGCGGACATTGCAGTTGAATCACGCCATCTCCGGATGGAAGCGGCTGCCGGCTCTCCTGCTTTGCGCAGCCGCCCTGTTGTCCGTTCAATCCCTGCCTGCCAGCGCCCAGCAACCGGACGATCCCGTCGCGACCCGCAAGGGTGCGGCGGACTGGCTCGACCGCATCCAGCAGGCGGCGCAGCAGCAGAGCTACGAGGGTACGTTCGTCTACCAGCGCGGCGGGTATGTCCAGTCGTCGCGCATCGCGCATGTGGCGTCCCGCGACGGCGAGTTCGAGCGGATCGAGTCGCTCGACGGCAAGCCGCGCAAGGTGCTGCGGCATAACGACGAGCTGTACACGTTCGTGCCCGAGCGCAAGCTGTGCGTGGTCGAGCGCCGCCAGACGCGCGATTCGTTCCCCGCGCTGCTCGGTGCCGGCGGTGACCACGTGATGTCCGTCTACGACGCGAAGCTGCTCGGCAAGGACCGTGTGGCCGGAATCGACGCGCAGGTGGTCGAGCTCGTGCCGAAGGACGCGTACCGCTTCACCTACAAGCTGTGGGCCGACACCCGCACCGGGCTGCTGCTGCGTTCACAGACGCTCGATGCGAGCGATCACGTGCTCGAGCAGGTCGCGTTTTCGCAGCTGCAGACGGGCGGCGCGACCGGTGACAAATCCGCGATCGCGGCCGGCATGCGCAACCTGAGCGGCTGGACGGTGGTCCGCCCGCCGGTCGCGGCGGTCGACATGGAGGCGCAGGGCTGGCAGATCGCACCGACCATCGCCGGCTTCCGGAAGATTCGCGAGGTGCGCCGGCCGATGGCCGCGCGCGACGCCGGCGATCCGCCGATTCCGGTCGACCAGGCCGTCTTCACGGACGGCCTCGCGACGATCTCCGTCTTCATCGAGCCGGCCGAAAAGAATACGCGCAAGGAAGGCGCGGGCAGCACCGGCGCGACCCACGTGCTCGTGAAGCGTCGCGGCGACTACTGGATCACCGTGCTCGGCGAAGTGCCGCCGGCTACGTTGCAGCAGTTCGCGTCTGCCATAGAATACAAGGCTTCCAAGTAACGCTACGGCTTCCGACATGACGAAACTCACGCTGCGCAAAGTGTTCGCGGCGGCGGTGCTGTGTGCCTGCCTGCCGCTCGCCCCGCATACCGCGGCCGCGGTCACGCCTCCCGCTGCCAGCCTTCCCGATTTCGCCGATCTGGTCGAAAAGGTCGGGCCGGCTGTCGTGAACATCCGGACCACCGCGAACGTGCCGACGCCCGGCCCGCGCGGCGTGCTCCCGCCAGGCTTCGATAATGGCGACATGTCGGAATTCTTCCGTCGCTTCTTCGGCATTCCGCTGCCGCAGGCGCCCGGCAACGGTGGTGGCGGCGGCAATGGCAATCCGAAGAACGCGCCGGCGCCGGACAATCCGCCCGACACCGAGCAGAACCGCGGTGTCGGTTCGGGCTTCATCGTGTCGGCTGACGGCTACGTGATGACCAACGCGCACGTCGTCGACGACGCGGACACCATCTACGTGACGCTGACCGACAAGCGCGAATTCAAGGCGAAGCTGATCGGCGTCGACGACCGCACGGACGTCGCGGTCGTCAAGATCCAGGCGTCGAACCTGCCGGTCGTCGCGATCGGCGATTCGAACAAGGTGCGCGTCGGCGAGTGGGTCGTCGCGATCGGTTCGCCGTTCGGCCTCGACAACACCGTGACGGCCGGCATCGTGAGTTCGAAGAGCCGCAACACGGGCGATTACCTGCCGTTCATCCAGACCGACGTCGCGGTGAATCCCGGCAACTCGGGCGGCCCGCTGATCAACATGCAGGGCGAGGTGATCGGCATCAACTCGCAGATCTACAGCCGCACCGGCGGTTTCATGGGCATTTCGTTCGCGATCCCGATCGACGAGGCGATGCGCGTGGCCGACCAGCTGAAGGCGACCGGCAAGGTCACGCGCGGCCGCATCGCGGTGGCGATCGGCGAGGTGACGAAGGACGTGGCCGACTCGATCGGGCTGCCGAAGGCGGAAGGCGCGCTCGTCAGCAGCGTCGAACCGGGCGGTCCGGCCGACAAGGCCGGCATCCAGCCGGGCGACATCATCCTGAAGTTCAACGGCCGGCCGGTCGATGCGGCGTCGGATCTGCCGCGCATGGTCGGCGACACGAAGCCGGGCACCAAGGCGACCGTCAGCGTGTGGCGCAAGGGTCAGGCGCGCGATCTGCCGATCACGATCGCCGAGACGCCGGCCGAGACGACGGCGAAGGCCGAGCAGCGCAAGAGCGCGCCGCAGAAGCCGCGCCAGGCAAATTCGCTCGGCTTGACGGTCAGCGACCTTTCCGCGGATCAGCTGAAGTCGCTGAAGCTGAAGAACGGCGTGCAGATCGACGGCGTCGACGGCCCGGCGGCCCGAGCGGGGCTGCAGCGCGGCGACATCGTGCTGCGCGTCGGCGATACCGACATCACGAACGCGAAGCAGTTCGCCGACGTGACCGCGCAGCTCGATCCGCAGAAGGCGGTCGCGGTGCTGGTGCGGCGCGGCGACAACACGCAGTTCGTGCCGGTGCGCCCGCGCGCGGTTCAGAAGTAACGCGTCGATGTTTACGCTCTACGGCCGCGGCTGGTGCCATCTGTGCGACGACCTGCGCGATGCGCTGGCGCCGGTGGCGGCCGAATTCGGCATCGCGGTCGACTACGTCGACATCGATGCGGATCCGGCACTCGTTGCGCGTTACGACGAGGACGTGCCGGTGCTGTTGCTGGACGGCACGGAAGTGTGCCGCCACCGGTTCGACGAGGCGAGGGTGCGCGGCGCGCTCGCGGCCCGGCGCTGAACACGGCTCCGCTGCCGGCCGGCCGCGCGTTGCGCGGGGTTCCGGCGGCGGACCCGCCGGCCAGGGCCTCCGGCGGGGCGTCCCTGGCGGGGCGTCCCTGACCGGGCGTCCCAAATTACCGCCCGGCAAAGGCCTTTTCGGCTAAAATAAGCCGTTTTTTCACCGACTTACAAGGCGTGCTCCGCAGTCGTCGAGCGCGCCTTTTTCGCTTGATCGGCACTGAATGGATCATATTCGCAATTTCTCGATCATCGCGCACATCGACCATGGCAAGTCGACGCTCGCGGATCGCATCATCCAGGTATGCGGCGGCCTCGCCGACCGTGAAATGGAAGCGCAGGTGCTCGACTCGATGGATATCGAGCGCGAGCGCGGCATCACGATCAAGGCGCAGACGGCTGCACTGTCCTATCGCGCCCGCGACGGCAAGGTCTACAACCTCAACCTGATCGATACGCCGGGGCACGTCGACTTCTCGTACGAAGTCAGCCGTTCGCTGTCCGCGTGCGAAGGGGCGCTGCTCGTGGTCGACGCGAGCCAGGGCGTCGAGGCGCAGACGGTCGCGAACTGCTACACGGCGATCGAGCTCGGCGTCGAGGTCGTGCCGGTACTGAACAAGATCGACCTGCCGGCCGCGAACCCCGAGAATGCGATCGAGGAGATCGAGGACGTGATCGGCATCGACGCGACCGACGCGACGCGCTGCAGCGCGAAGACGGGTCTCGGCGTCGAGGACGTGCTCGAAGCGCTGATCGCGAAGGTGCCGCCGCCGAAGGGCGATCCGGCCGCGCCGCTGCAGGCGCTGATCATCGACTCGTGGTTCGACAACTACGTCGGCGTCGTGATGCTCGTGCGGATCGTCAACGGCACGCTGCGTCCGAAGGACAAGATCAAGATGATGGCGACCGGCGCGCAGTATCCGGTCGAGCACGTCGGCGTGTTCACGCCGAAGTCGCGCAATCTCGACTCGCTGTCGGCGGGGCAGGTGGGTTTCATCATCGCCGGCATCAAGGAACTGACGGCCGCGAAGGTCGGCGACACCGTCACGCACGCGACCAAGCCGGCCGCCGAGCCGCTGCCGGGCTTCAAGGAAGTGAAGCCGCAGGTGTTCGCGGGGCTGTACCCGGTCGAGGCGAACCAGTACGATGCGCTGCGCGAATCGCTCGAGAAGCTGAAGCTCAACGATGCATCGCTGCAGTACGAGCCGGAAGTGTCGCAGGCACTCGGCTTCGGTTTCCGCTGCGGCTTCCTCGGGCTGCTGCACATGGAAATCGTGCAGGAGCGACTCGAGCGCGAGTTCGACATGGACCTCATCACGACCGCACCGACGGTCGTCTACGAGGTCGTGCAGAGCGACGGCTCGACGATCATGGTCGAGAACCCGGCGAAGATGCCGGAGCCCGGCCGCATTGCCGAAGTGCGCGAGCCGATCGTCACCGTGAACCTGTACATGCCGCAGGACTACGTCGGTTCCGTGATCACGCTGTGCGAGCAGAAGCGCGGCTCGCAGATCAACATGCAGTATCACGGCCGCCAGGTGCAGCTCACGTACGAAATCCCGATGGCCGAGATCGTGCTCGACTTCTTCGATCGCCTGAAGTCGGTGTCGCGCGGCTACGCGTCGATGGACTACGAGTTCAAGGAATACCGTTCGTCGGACGTCGTGAAGGTCGACATGCTGATCAACGGCGACAAGGTCGACGCGCTGTCGATCATCGTGCACCGGTCGCAGTCGCAATACCGCGGTCGCGAGGTCGCCGCGAAGATGCGCGAGATCATTCCGCGCCAGATGTACGACGTGGCGATCCAGGCCGCGATCGGCGCGCACATCGTCGCACGCGAGAACATCAAGGCACTGCGCAAGAACGTGCTCGCGAAGTGCTACGGCGGCGACATCACGCGAAAGAAGAAACTGCTCGAGAAGCAGAAAGAAGGTAAGAAACGCATGAAGCAGGTGGGTTCGGTCGAGATCCCGCAGGAGGCGTTCCTCGCGATCTTGCGCGTCGAAGACAAATAACAGGACTGATCCTTTTATGAATTTTGCGCTGATTCTTTTTGTGCTCGTCGTCGTGACGGGCGTAGCGTGGGTGTTGGACAAACTGGTGTTCCTGCCGCAGCGGCGCAAGGCGGCCGACGCGGCGATCGAGGAGTTCGATCGTCAGCAGTCGCGTATCGACAAGCGTTTCGCGGACGAAAACGCGGGGCAGACGCGTTCGAAGCTGCGCGACGAAAAGCTGCGCCAGCCGTGGTGGCTCGAGTACACCGCGAGCTTCTTCCCGGTGATCCTGGCCGTGTTCGTCGTGCGTTCGTTCATCGTCGAGCCGTTCAAGATCCCGTCGGGCTCGATGGTGCCGACGCTGCTGGTCGGCGACTTCATCCTCGTCAACAAGTTCGAATACGGCCTGCGCATGCCGATCACGAACACCAAGATCACGCAGGGCAGCCCGCTGTCGCGCGGCGACGTCGTCGTGTTCCGTTATCCGAAGGACGAGTCGGTCGACTACATCAAGCGCGTGATCGGCCTGCCGGGCGACACGGTCGCTTACCAGGACAAGCAACTGACGATCAACGGCCAGCCGGTGCCCGAAACGCCGCTGCCGGATTTCTTCGACGACGAGCGCCAGAACTATGCGAAGCAGTTCGAGGAAACGATCGGCACGAAGAAGAACGCGATCCTCAACAATCCCGCCGTGCCGCCGTTCGTGATGGGCGCCTACGACTATCCGTATCGCGACAACTGCACGTACAACAGCCGCGGCGTGATCTGCAAGGTGCCGCCCGGTCACTACTTCATGATGGGCGACAACCGCGACAACAGCGCGGACAGCCGCTACTGGGGTTTCGTGCCGGACAACAACATCGTCGGCCGTGCGTTCTTCATCTGGATGAACTTCGGCGACCTGAAGCGCATCGGTTCCTTCAACTGACCGTATTCGACTCGCACGCAATGCGCGACGCACGGGCCGCGTCGCGTATTGCCGAACTACTTTAAGAACCGGCGGCAACACCGCCTCGTCACGCCTTTTCGCGTCCGGCCGTGCCGTTTCGGCCCGACCGGCGCCCGCGTTATACTCCTGCACATGCCCCTATCCCAGTTGGAAAGCCGGCTGCGCTACGAATTTCGCAATGCGGAATTGTTGCGCCAGGCTTTGACCCATCGCAGTCACAGTGCCACGCACAACGAACGGCTCGAGTTCCTCGGCGATTCCGTTCTGAATTGCGCGGTGGCCGCCCTTTTGTTCCAGCGTTTCAGCAAGCTGGACGAAGGCGACCTGTCGCGCGTGCGCGCCAACCTCGTCAAGCAGCAGTCGCTGTATGAAATCGCTCAGGCCCTGAATATTTCCGAAGGGTTGCGGCTGGGCGAGGGCGAGTTGCGCAGCGGCGGCTTCCGTCGCCCGTCGATCCTCGCGGACGCGTTCGAAGCCATCATCGGGGCGGTATTCCTCGATGGCGGCTTCGAAGCCGCCCAAGGGGTCATCAAGCGCCTCTATATCCCGATTCTCGACCACATCGATCCGCGCACGCTCGGCAAGGACGCGAAGACGCTGCTGCAGGAATACCTGCAGGGGCACAAGATCGCGCTGCCGACCTACACGGTCGTCGCGACCCATGGTGCGGCGCACAATCAGCAGTTCGAGGTCGAATGCACGGTGCCGAAGCTCGACGTGAAGGTGTCGGGCTCCGGCGCGAGCCGGCGGGCGGCCGAGCAGGCCGCCGCGAAGAAGGCGCTCGACGAGGTGCTGGCAGCCGCGCCGATGCTCGCTTCGAAGCCGAAGCGTTCGAAGAACGCACGCGGGTCGAAGCATGTCGAGCCTGAAATCGTGCCCGGCGTGAAGGGTGTGCAGGAAGCGCTCGACCTGCGTTCTCCGGAACGCAAGGAGCGTGCAGCGGCGCGCGACGCGAAGGCGGCCGCTGCCGCGTCCGCAGCGGCCGATGCCGGCGCACAGCCGGGCGACCGGCCGGCGCAGGCGCCGATGGCCGCGATTCGCGCGGCGCATGTCGATACCGCCGCGGACAAGGCCGACCGGCCCGCGAAACCGACGGCCGACAAGCCTGCCGAGAAACCTGCCGACAAGGCGACCGACAAACCGTCAGACAAGCCCGCGGATCGCAGCGAACCCGGCGCGCGCGCGGCGGACAAGCCTGCCGAACGCGCCGACAAGCCAGCCGAAGGCGCGCCCCGTGCAGCCGACAAGCCGGCGGGCCAGGCGACCGATCCGGCTGTGTCGCCCACCGACAAGCCTGCTGCCGGTTCCGACGCCGCTTCGCGTGCGACGCCGCGCGCCCGCGACGCCGCGGCGCCCGGCCCCGAGGCGCCGCAGGGCGGCGCAAGCCTCGCTGCCGCGCAGGCGCGCGTGGCCGATGCCGATCACTGAATTGCCCATCGATCGTGCCGCGCGTCGCGCGGCCGTTTCCGAACCTGTCTCCCAAACGATATGAACACTCCCGCTCCTACCGGTTTCCGTTGCGGCATGATCGCGATCGTGGGCCGCCCGAACGTCGGCAAGTCGACGTTGATGAACGCACTCGTCGGCCAGAAGATCAGCATCACGTCGCGCAAGGCGCAAACCACGCGCCATCGCATCACCGGCATCAACACGTTCGACGACGCGCAATTCGTGTTCGTCGACACGCCGGGCTTCCAGACCCGTCACAGCACCGCGCTGAACCGCTCGCTGAACCGCGCGGTCACGTCGACGCTCACGTCGGTCGACGTGATCCTGTTCGTGATCGAGGCCGGCCGCTTCGGGCCCGACGACCAGAAGGTGCTCGACCTGATCCCGCCCGGCATGCCGACGCTGCTGATCGCGAACAAGATCGATCGCGTGAACGACAAGGCCACGCTGTTCCCGTTCATGCAGAAGGTGAGCGAGCTGCGCGAATTCACCGAGCTCGTGCCGCTGTCGGCGCAGAAGCCGGAAGACATCAAGCGCCTGCTGGACACGATCAAGCCGTACCTGCCGGAAGGCGAGCCGATCTACGGCGAGGACGAGCTGACCGACCGCAGCTCGCGCTTTCTCGCGGCCGAAATCCTGCGCGAGAAGGTGTTCCGCTGGACCGGCGACGAACTGCCGTACACGAGCACCGTCCTGATCGACAAGTTCGAGGAGGAAGGGCGCCTGAAGCGCATCTTTGCGACGATCCTCGTCGAACGCGATTCGCACAAGGCGATGGTGATCGGCAAGAAGGGCGAGAAGCTCAAGCAAATCAGCACCGAGGCGCGGATGGACATGGAGAAGCTGTTCGACGGCCCCGTGTACCTCGAGACCTTCGTGAAGGTGAAGAGCGGCTGGGCCGACAACGAGGCGGGGCTGCGCGCCTATGGGTACGAATGACGCGCTGACGTCGACCGAAGATGCGGTGACCGCCGGCGCGAACGACGCGCCATTGCCGGCACCGCCCGAACCGCCGCGTCGCAAGGCGCGGCGCGCGACCTCTCGCACGTCCGATTTCCGCGTCGCCGAGCAGCCGGCGTTCGTGCTGCACAGCTATCCGTACCGTGAAACGAGCCTGATCACCGACGTGCTGACGCGCGATCACGGCCGGCTCGCGCTCGTCGCGAAGGGCGCGAAGCGCCCGCACTCCGCGCTGCGCGGCGTGCTGCAGACGTTCCAGCCGCTGCTGCTGTCCTGGTCGGGCAAATCCGAAGTGCGCACGCTGACGGGCGCCGAGTGGGTCGGCGGGATGCTGCCGCTCGGCGGCGACGGGCTGCTGTGCGGCTTCTACGCGAACGAGCTGCTCGTGAAATTCTGCGCGCGCGAGGATCCGCAGCCGCCGCTCTTCAATCATTACGTGCTGACCTTGACGCGCCTCGCGCACGGCGAGCCCGCGGTGCAGGTGCTGCGCTCGTTCGAGCGCGTGCTGCTGCGCGAGACTGGCTATGCGATGGCGCTGAACCGCACGGTCGCGCGCCGGGCGGTCGAGCCCGATCGTCGCTACGTGTTCGATCCCGAGCGCGGCGTGCGCAATGCGGACGACGACGTGCCGTCGCACTGGCCGGTGATTACCGGACAGACGTTGCTCGACATGGAGCAGGACGATTACCATCGAGCCCAGACGGTCGCGCAAAGCAAGACGCTGATGCGCTTCCTGCTGAACACCTATCTCGGCGGTACGCCGCTTGCCACGCGTCAGATCCTGATCGACCTGCAAAACCTATGAGCTTCTTCCTGACAACGCCCACCGTCATCGACCTCGGCGTGAACATCGACCACGTCGCGACGCTGCGCAACGCGCGCGGCACGGCCTATCCCGATCCGATCCGCGCGGCGCTCGCGGCCGAAGAGGCCGGTGCGGACGCGATCACGCTGCACCTGCGCGAGGACCGCCGCCACATCGTCGACGCCGACGTGCGCACGTTGCGCCCGCTGCTGAAGACGCGGATGAACCTCGAATGCGCGGTGACGGCCGAGATGCTCGACATCGCATGCGAAGTGCGTCCGCACGACGCGTGCCTCGTGCCCGAGAAGCGCGAGGAACTGACGACCGAAGGCGGTCTCGACGTCGCCGGCCGCTTCGAGGCCGTGCGTGCGGCATGCCGGCAGCTCGCCGACGCCGGCGTGCGCGTGTCGCTGTTCATCGATCCGGACGAAACGCAGATCCGCGCCGCGCACGAAGCCGGCGCGCCGGTGGTCGAGCTGCATACCGGCCGCTATGCCGATGCGCACGACGAAGTCGAGCAGCAGCGCGAATACGAACGCATCGTCGCGGGCGTGCAGGCCGGCGCGCAACTGGGCCTGAAGGTCAACGCCGGTCACGGACTGCATTACACGAACGTGCAGCAGATCGCCGCGATCGACGGCATCGTCGAGCTGAACATCGGCCACGCGATCGTCGCGCACGCGATCTTCGCGGGCTGGGACAACGCGGTGCGCGAGATGAAGGCGATCATGGTCGCCGCGCGCGTGGCCGCGCTGCACGGCGGCGCGCGCTGACGATGCATTCCGTGCGCGCGCGCTTCGCTCGTCACCCGGCGTCGTCCGTGCGTCACGGCGGGCGCTGACATGGCGATCTACGGCATCGGTACCGACATCGTCCAGGTGAGCCGCATCGCGGCCGTGCTCGAGCGCACGGGCGGCCGGTTTGCCGAGAAGGTGCTGGGCCCCGACGAGCTGCGCGTGTTCCATGCGCGCCGCGCGCGCTCCGAGGCGCGCGGCATCGCGTTTCTCGCGACGCGCTTTTCCGCGAAGGAAGCGTTCTCGAAGGCGATCGGGCTCGGCATGCACTGGCCGATGACGTGGCGCGCGCTGCAGACCCTCAACCAGCGCAGCGGCGAACCGTACGTCGTCGCGTCGGGTGAACTGGCCGACTGGCTCGCCGCGCGCGGCATCACGGCGCGCGTGACGGTCAGCGACGAACGCGACTACGCGGTGTCGTTCGTGGTCGCCGAGACCGACGCAGCGCCGCCTGCACCCGCACCTGTTTCCCGAACCACTCCCTGACGGACTTTCCGATTCGATGAAAACGACTCCCGGCCCGGTCATGCTCGACGTCGTCGGCACGGCCCTGTCGCGCGACGATGCGCGGCGCCTTGCGCATCCGAACACCGGCGGCGTGATCCTGTTCGCGCGGCATTTCCAGAACCGTGCGCAGCTCACCGCGCTGACCGACTCGATCCGCGCGGTGCGCGAGGACATCCTGATCGCCGTCGATCACGAAGGCGGCCGCGTACAGCGATTCCGCACCGACGGCTTCACGGTGTTGCCGGCGATGCGCCGCCTCGGCGAACTGTGGGACCGCGACGTGCTGCTCGCGACGAAGGTCGCGACCGCGGTCGGCTACATCCTGGCGGCCGAGCTGCGCGCATGCGGCATCGACATGAGCTTCACGCCGGTGCTCGATCTCGACTACGGGCACTCGAAGGTGATCGGCGATCGTGCGTTTCATCGCGACCCGCGCGTCGTCACGCTGCTCGCGAAGAGCCTCAACCACGGGCTGTCGCTCGCGGGCATGGCGAACTGCGGCAAGCATTTCCCGGGGCACGGCTTCGCGGAAGCCGATTCGCACGTCGCGCTGCCGACCGACGACCGGCCGCTCGACGCGATCCTCAAGCAGGACGTCGCGCCGTACGACTGGCTCGGCCTGTCGCTGACCGCGGTGATTCCCGCACACGTGATCTACACGCAGGTCGACAAGCGGCCGGCCGGCTTCTCGCGCGTGTGGCTGCAGGACATCCTGCGCGGGCAGCTCGGCTTCACGGGCGCGATCTTCAGCGACGACCTGTCGATGGAGGCGGCACGCGAGGGCGGCACGCTCACGCAGGCGGCCGACGCGGCGCTCGCCGCCGGTTGCGACATGGTGCTCGTCTGCAACCAGCCGGATGCGGCCGAAGTCGTGCTGAACGGCCTGAAGGCGCAGGCGTCGGCCGAGTCGGTGCGGCGCATCAAGCGGATGCGGGCGCGCGGCAAGCCGCTCAAGTGGGACAAGCTGATCGCGCAGCCTGAGTATCTGCAGGCGCAGGCGCTGTTGAGCAGCGCACTGGCGTAAGCGGGAAGGGCGGCGCGAGGCCGCCGGTCCCGTTGCCGAAAGCAAAAAGCCGCGCAAGAGCGCGGCTTTTTGCTTTGACGGCGAAGCGCGGGGCGACACGTCTTTGCGCAACTAACCGTCAGTTCCGGCCGGCGCCCCGAACAACGGCGGCGCGGTCAGTTGACCTTCATCCGCTGCAACTTGTTGTACAGCGTCTTGGGGCTGATGCCGAGCAGCGTCGCCGCGCGATGGCGCGTGCCGCCGACCGCGTCGAGCGTCGCGCGGATCAGCAGATCCTCGACGTCGGACAGCGGGGTGCCGACCTTGATCTGCACGCTGCTGCCGTTCAGCGCGGCGCCGGCCGCGAAGCTTGCTTCGCCCGCGCGCAGCGTTTCGATGAAATCGCCGGATGCGTCATAGGCGAAGCGCACGCGCTCCTGGAGTTCGCGCACGTTGCCGGGCCATTCGTAGGACACGCATTCGCGCACGAAGCCCGGCGCCGCGCGCTTGTCGGTCGTGCTGCGGCCGGTGCCGCGCGCTTCGCGGTTGAGGTCGTCGATCAGCGCGTCCGCGATGGCGAGGACATCGCCGTCGCGTTCGCGCAGCGGGGGCATCGTGATCGACGCCGCATCGAGACGCAGCCACAGATCCTCGCGCAGCATGCCGTTCGCGACCGCCTCGCGGGCCGGGCGGCGCGTGGTCGCGATCAGCCGGAAGTCGCTCGCGATCGAGCTCGTGCCACCGATCCGCATGAAGTTCTGCGAGTCGAGCGCATGCAGCAGCGCTTCCTGCAGCACGAGCGGCAGGGCGGTGATCTCGTCGAGGAACAGCGTGCCGCCGCCGGCCTGTTCGAACAGGCCCGACTCGCGCCGCTCGGCACCGTCGAACGCGCCGCGTTCATGGCCGAACAGCACGCTGTCGAGCGACGCGCCGTGGCGTCCGGCCTGGGCGATCGTGCGGCAGTCGAACGACACGAACGGCCCCTTGCGGCGCCGGCTCAGGTCGTGCAGCGTGCGCGCGGCCAGCTTCTTGCCGGTGCCGGCTTCGCCGGTGAACAGCACGGCCGTTTCGGTGCCCGCGTTGTGCTCGATCATGTCGTACACGTGCTGCATCGCCTCGCTGCGGCCGACCAGCGCGCCGAAGCGGCCGAGGTGGCGCAGCGACGCGCGCAGCGTCCGCACTTCGTCGATCAGTTCGTAGGGGCGCGGAATCCGGGCCAGCAGGCTGCGCAGGCGCGGAATGTTGATCGGCTTCAGCAGGTAGTCCCAGATGCCGTGACGCAGGCCTTCGATCGCGCTCTCGACCGTCGCGTTGCCCGTCAGCACGATCACCGGCAGCGAGCCGTTCGGTTGCTGCTGCGGCAGGTGCTGGAGCAGGTCGAATCCGCTGCCGTCCGGCAGGTTCAGGTCGACCAGGACGACATCGGGAATCGAGCGGCCGAGCGCCGTGCGTGCCTCGGCGAGCGACGTGGCCGTGTCGACCGAGAAGCCGTCTGCGGCGAGCAGCGCGGTCAGGCCGGACAGACTGTTGGGATCGTCTTCGACAATCAGGGCGTGTGGCATGGTGGACGCGAGTCGAGTCAAGAGAGGCGGGCTGTCGGCCATCGGAGCCGGCCGCAGCCGCATGTCAGATTAAAAACTGATTTTATGCCCCGCTGAACGCCTGACGTGCATTATTTCTTTCACGCTATAAAACAGTTACCGATGATACAAATTGAATACCTTTAATGCTGGATTTCGTGCTGTCCATGGTGCCGACGCCCGTTGCTGTTGACGCCAGACAAACAAAAAGCGCCCCGAAGGGCGCTTTGTTCGATCCGGCAATCGCAGGCGATTACGCGCGGCTGCGATATTCGTTCGTACGCGTATCGATTTCGATCTTGTCGCCGGTATTGCAGAACAGCGGCACTTGCAGTTCGAAGCCCGTTGCGAGCTTGGCGTTCTTCAGCACCTTGCCCGACGACGTGTCGCCCTTGACGGCCGGTTCCGTGTAGGTGATCTCGCGAACCAGGATCGTCGGCAGTTCGACCGAGATCGCCTTCTCGTTGTAGAACACGACTTCGCACGCCATGCCGTCTTCGAGGTAGTTCAGCGCTTCGCCCATCATTTCCGCTTCGACTTCGTACTGGTTGTAGTCGGCGTCCATGAACACGTACATCGGATCGGCGAAGTACGAGTACGTCACTTCCTTGCGGTCGAGCACGACGACGTCGAACTTGTCGTCAGCCTTGTAGACCGATTCCTGGCCTGCGTTCGTCAGCAGGTTCTTCATCTTCATCTTGACGACGGCGGAGTTGCGGCCCGACTTGTTGTATTCCGCCTTTGCGATGACCCATGCTTCGCTGCCGATCTGCACGACGTTGCCTACGCGGAGTTCCTGTGCGGTCTTCATAAAAACTGTCCTGATCCAATCAAATAAATAGGTGCCTGAGCGTTGCGCAACGGCTGACGGCGCAAGCGGCGGTGCGTTCCGGTAGGTGCCAAGAGCCCCAAACGCGAGCGCTTGCGTGGTCAGCCGTCGGATAACCGCTTATTTTAACTGAGATTTTGCGTATTCCGCCAGCTTTCCGGCGAGATCGCCGACGCTCGCCAGCGCGTCGGCCCAGCGCGCCGCGTTCGCGTCCAGTGCGGCACGATGTTGCAGCAAATCGGCCCAGTCGGGCGTGCCGGCGCCGTTCCATGCATGCCAGAAGCGCCCGAGCGCCGCGCGCGGCGCATCGGCGAGGCCGGCCGACAGATGCGCGAGCGCGGCGTCGAGCTTCGGCAGGTGCGCATCGTCGGCCTGCGGGTAGATGTGCCACACGAACGGCTTGCGCGCCCACTGCGCGCGGACGAACGAGTCCTCGCCGCGCACGAAGTTGACGTCGGCCACCCACAGCAGCGGGTCGTAGTCGGCCTGCGGGACGAACGCGAGCCCGTACGCGGTCAGATTGCCGCGGCTTGCGCGCGCGCCCGCGCCGAACGATTCGACCCCGAAGAAGCGGGCGACGGCCGGCGACACGCGGCCGGCAGGCACGAGCGCGACGACGGGCGACGCGCCGTCGCGCCACTGCGCGAGCAGCGCGTCGACGCCCGGATTCTCATACGCGAACAGGCTGACAACGGTCGTGCCCGGCGCCGGTGGCGCGTCGCCCGTCGCATGCCGCCACCAGGCAGTGCGCGCCGCCGCGTCGGCTTCGAAGGCCGTGCGGCGCGCGTCGAGGTCGCGTTCCTTCAGCACGCCGCCCGTGCCGGCCGACAGTCCCGGGAAGAAGAACGTCTTCAGCAGCGGATAGCGCGGATGCGGCGACGGCCGCAAATGGAAATCGGCGACCCAGTCCTCGGCGCTCAGGTATTCGAGGTTGATCCACACCGGGCGGCGCGCGCGGCGCGCCATCGCCGCGAGATACGCGCCGGGCAGCTCGCACGCGAAGGCCTCGATCACGACGTCGGCGATCTCCAGTGCGTCGCCGACTTCCGCATGCCAGTGTTCGATCACGATGCCGTCGAGCGTCTGCCGCCCCGCATCGGGATCGACCCCCGGCAGCAGCCGCGCGAACGTGCGCAGGTCGTCGATGAACAGGCGCACCTGCCAGCCGTGCTCGTGCGCGAGCTGGCGGGCGAGGCGCCAGCACACGCCGATGTCGCCGAAGTTGTCGATCACGGTGCAGAAGAGGTCGCACGCGATCGGTTCGTCGGGTGCGAGCGGCGCAGGAGAGGCAGGGGAGGCGGGGGCGGTGCGGGGCATCGAAGCGGACCGGTGAATGCTCTAAACTGGCGATTCTAATGGACCCGTTCCGCGCCACAAGGCACCCGAATCGCGCATGACATCCCCAGAAGCCGCCGACACCCCGTTCGAACCGAAGAAGATCCTCGTGCAACTGCCGCACATGCCGGGCGTCTACCGCTACTACGATGCGGCGGGCGCCGTGCTTTACGTCGGCAAGGCGCGCGACCTGAAGAAGCGCGTCTCGAGCTATTTCACGAAGACGCAGCTGTCGCCGCGCATCGCGATGATGGTCACGCGCATCGCGCGCATCGAGACGACCGTCACGCGCTCGGAGGCGGAGGCGCTGCTGCTCGAGAACAACCTGATCAAGGCGCTTGCGCCGCGCTACAACATCCTGTTTCGCGACGACAAGTCGTATCCGTACCTGAAGCTCACCGCGCACCGCTTTCCGCGCATGGCGTACTACCGCGGCTCGGTCGACAAGCAGAACCAGTATTTCGGGCCGTTCCCGAGCGCGTGGGCCGTGCGCGAGAGCATCCAGATCCTGCAGCGCGTGTTCCAGTTGCGCACCTGCGAGGATTCGGTCTTCAACAATCGCACGCGGCCGTGCTTGCTGCATCAGATCGGGCGCTGCACGGCGCCGTGCGTCGGCGCGATTTCCGAGGACGACTACGCGATCGACGTGTCGAACGCCGCGCGCTTCCTGCTCGGCCGGCAATCGGAAGTGATGAAGGAACTCGAGCAGAAGATGCACGCGTTCGCGGCCGAGCTGAAGTTCGAGCAGGCAGCCGCCGTGCGCAACCAGATGAGCTCGCTCGCGACGGTGCTGCACCAGCAGGCGATCGAGGTCGGCAGCGACAGCGACGTCGACATCCTCGCGGTGGTCGCGCAGGGCGGACGCGTGTGCGTGAACCTGGCGATGGTGCGCGGCGGCCGGCATCTCGGCGACAAGGCCTATTTCCCGGCGCACGTCGAAAGTGCGCTGACGCTGGCCGAAGGCGGGCTCGGCGACGAGGCCGAGGGCGAGGCCGACGCAGCGGAGGCTGCCGGCGACACCGCTGCGGCGTTGCCCGACCGGCCCGCGGAAGACGCTGCCGCCGCGCGTGACGCGGGCGCGTCGGTGGAGGCCGAGGTGCTCGATGCGTTCATCGCGCAGCACTATCTCGGCAATCGCGTGCCGCCCGTGCTGGTCGTGAGCCATGCGCCCGCGAGCCGCGACCTGCTCGAGCTGCTGTCCGAGCAGGCCGGTCACAAGGTCTCGCTGGTGCGGCAGCCGCAGGGGCAGCGGCGCGCGTGGCTGTCGATGGCCGAGCAGAACGCGCAGATCGCGCTCGCGCGGCTGCTGTCCGAGCAGGGTTCGCAGCAGGCGCGCACGCGCGCGCTCGCGGAAACGCTCGGCTTCGAAAGCGACGATCTCGCGACGCTGCGGATCGAATGTTTCGACATCAGCCATACGATGGGCGAGGCGACGCAGGCGTCGTGCGTCGTCTATCACCATCACAAGATGCAGTCGGGCGAGTACCGTCGCTACAACATCACCGGCATCACGCCGGGCGACGATTACGCGGCCATGCGGCAGGTGCTGACGCGCCGCTACGAGAAGATGGTCGAGCAGGCCGCGCAGGCGGCGGCCGCCGACGATGCGGCCGGCATCGACGGCGAATCGACGCGCCAGGCCGAGGCATCGAGCCTGCTGCCGAACATCGTGCTGATCGACGGCGGCAAGGGGCAGGTCGAGATCGCGCGCCAGGTGTTCACCGAGCTCGGGCTCGATACGTCGATGCTGGTCGGCGTCGCGAAGGGCGAGGGGCGCAAGGTCGGCCTCGAGACGCTCGTGTTCGCGGACGGCCGCACGCCGCTCGAACTCGGCAAGGAGAGCGCCGCGCTGATGCTCGTCGCGCAGATCCGCGACGAGGCGCACCGCTTCGCGATCACCGGGATGCGCGCGAAACGGGCGAAGGCGCGCCAGACCTCGCGGCTCGAGGAGCTCGAAGGGGTCGGTGCGAAACGCCGGCAGCGGCTGCTTGCGCGGTTCGGCGGGCTGCGCGGTGTCGTCGCGGCGAGCGTCGAGGAGCTGGCGAGCGTCGACGGCATCTCGCACGCGCTCGCCGAGCAGATCTACAAGCAGCTTCACTGATCCGGCCGTGCGACCGGCCACGCCCGAGCGCGATCTCGCGTTCTTGTGGCAGGCCGGTCGACACGGCACAATTGCGAATCCTTTACTGACCCGCATGCCATGCCGTTCAATTTCCCGATTTTCCTGACGTGGGTACGGATCGTGCTGATCCCGCTCGTCGTCGGCGTGTTCTATCTGCCGGACACGGTGATGGGCGGCGCGCACCGCAACCTCGCGGCGGCGGCGATCTTCATCCTCGCCGCGCTGACCGACTGGTTCGACGGGTTTCTCGCCCGCAAGTGGAACCAGACGTCGTCGTTCGGCGCGTTCCTCGATCCGGTCGCGGACAAGCTGATGGTGACGGCCGCGCTGCTGATCCTCGTGCAGATTTCGCGGGTCGATGCGGCGATCGCGCTCGTGATCGTCGGCCGCGAGATCGCGATTTCGGCGCTGCGCGAATGGATGGCACAGATCGGTGCGTCGAAGAGCGTCGCGGTGAACCAGCTCGGCAAGTTCAAGACCGCGTGCCAGATGGTCGCGATTCCGATGCTGCTGTACTACGGCCCGCTGCCGCTCGGCATCGCGACGATCGACACGCGCGTGTGGGGCGAGTGGCTGATGTACCTCGCCGCGGTGCTGACGATCTGGTCGATGCTGTACTACATGAAGCTCGCATGGCCGCAGATTCGCGAGCGCGGCGGTGCGTGACCGGCCCCTGCACGGTCGGTTCGCAGTTTTTTGGAAAAAGGGCTGGAAAAGCCCTTGACACACGAATGTGCCTTCGACATAATCTCGCTTCTCCGCTGCACGACGAAGTAAGTGTGTGACGGGGAAGCAGTAGAAGTAGCGCAGCAATACGCGGGAGTAGCTCAGTTGGTAGAGCGCAACCTTGCCAAGGTTGAGGTCGCGAGTTCGAGACTCGTCTCCCGCTCCAGATTTTTTCTGGCAGCGTGTTGTACGGCAAAGCGCTGCAGATGCAGGACACATGCGGGAGTAGCTCAGTTGGTAGAGCGCAACCTTGCCAAGGTTGAGGTCGCGAGTTCGAGACTCGTCTCCCGCTCCAGATTTTTCTGGCAGCGTGTTGTAAGGCAAAGCGCTGCAGGTGCAGGACAATGCGGGAGTAGCTCAGTTGGTAGAGCGCAACCTTGCCAAGGTTGAGGTCGCGAGTTCGAGACTCGTCTCCCGCTCCAAGTCATGGGGAAGCCACGCTTCCCTTTTTATTTGATGGACTGATGGTCCTCGAATAAAAAATCTGTCGCTTGCCTCAACGGCATCCGGACAGTCCGCTTTTGGCGCGATAGCAAAGCGGTTATGCAGCGGCCTGCAAAGCCGTTTAGGCCGGTTCGACTCCGGCTCGCGCCTCCAGCAAGAAAGGAAAAGCCCCGCCTCGGCGGGGCTTTTCTTTTTTCTGCGCTCGATCCGCGCGGCTACTCCGCCGGATACGTCAGCGTCACCCGCTCGCACGTCGACGTGCTCTTGCCGCCATAGTCGTAAATCGCGAGCAGATGCCGGCCCTTGCTGTTCAGGATCGGCAGCGTGATCGTCCCGCGATTCGGATTGTTGCCGTCGGCCGGTTCGTCTAAAACCTGTTTGCGAATTTCCGATTCGAGATCCGACGGGGTGTCGATGCCGTTTTCCGGACCGCGGCTGCGGCCGTCCGCGTCATCATGCGCGTGCCAGACATTCGGCGATGCCGATCAGCCATCGACCGGCCGAGCCGGCGTGTCGAGCCTCAGCTGATAGAACGCCGCATCGAGCCAGCGGCCGAACTTGAAGCCGGCTTCGGTGATCGTGCCCGAGTGCACGAAGCCGAGGCGCGTGTGCAGCGCGACGCTGCCGCCGTTGGTCGCATCGATGCAGCCGACCAGCACATGCACTTCGGCTTCACGCGCACGCCGGATCAACTCGCGCAGCAGCAGTTCGCCGAGCCCGCGGCCGCGATGGTCGCGGTGGACGTACACGCTGTGTTCGACCGTGTACTTGAACGCGGGGAACGCGCGGAACGTGCCCCAGCTCGCGAAGCCGACCAGCGTGCCCGACTCATCCACCGCGCCGACGACCGGAAAACCGCCGGCGCGCTTCGTCGCGAACCACGTGACCATCGCTTCCGGCGGGCGCGGCCGGTAGTCGTACAGCGCGGTCGAATTCACGATCGCGTCGTTCAGGATGTCGAGGATGGCCGCGGCATGCTCGGCCTCGCTGCAATCGATCAGGCGCACGTCTTCGCGCGGTTTCGGGGAATTCATGCGGGCTCCTGCGCCTGTCGGCCTTGAACGGATGAAACACTCCGCGCGCCGGCGGCGGCGGGGACATCGCAGATCGCGACGACATAGCGCGCGACGTGCGACGACGGATTGCTGAAAATCAGCGGCTGATCGACGCGCATGGCCAGACAGTCGCCTTCGTGAAGTTCGTGAAGCTGGTCGCCGCACGTGACGTCGACGCGCCCGTGGATGACCCATATTTGTTGATGCAGCGCGCTTTCGCGCCCGCCGGAGTCGTACGCGACGTGCGCGCCGGGCGGGAAATCGACCTCGACGAGCTGGATCGGCGACGGCCAGCCGGGGGGCGACAGGTTGCGCCGCACGTAACCGGACGCCGGATCGCGCCATTCCGCCTGCTGCGCGCGCCGCACGAGCGGTTGCGCGGGCGCGTCGTCGCGATCGCCGCCGAACAGCCCGGCCAGCGACACGCCGAGACCGGCCGCAAGCTTGTCGAGCACGACGGCCGTCGGGCTCGCCGACGCGCGCTCGATGAGCGAGATCATCGAGCGGCTGACGCCGGAACGCGCGGCGAGCGCATCGAGCGTGTAGCCTCGTAGCGTGCGCAGCTCGCGCACGCGCCGGGCGATGCGTTCGTTGATGCCGGTGTCGTCGCCAGGGGCGTCGATTGATTCTTTCATGATGGATTTATTTTCCAGCAAGTTGGAATTCGATGTCAACGGGATCCCGGATCGGCGATTCGCTGGCAGCCGGGCGCTTGCCCGGCGACCGAGGTGAGCGTAATATACGAAACGACTATATTTCGTTTAATTGGAGACATATGGGAATCATCAAGATATCCGAGCACATGCACGAACGGCTGCGCTCGACCAGTACCGCGCTGAGCCGTTCGATCAATGCGCAGGCGGAGCACTGGCTGCGCGTCGGGATGCTGGCGGAACTCAATCCGTCGCTGTCCTACGGCGATATCTGCCGGCTGCTGATCGAGACCGAAGCGCGCGGCGGCGATGCCGGCGGCACGGAATCGGTCGTCGCCCACGGCATCGAGCAGGTGGCGTAATGGCGAGGCGCGAAATCCCGATCCGCGGTGCCGCGGAAATCGCCAAGTCGCGCGAGGCCGCGAAGCTCGCGTCCCAGGTGCTGACGATGATCACCGAACACGTGAAACCGGGCGTCACCACCGACGAGCTCGACGTGCGCTGCCGCGAATATATCGTCGACGTGCTCGGCGCGATCCCGGCGAACATCGGCTATCACGGCTATCCGAAAACCCTGTGCACGTCGGTCAATCACGTGGTCTGTCACGGCATTCCGTCGTCGCGGCCGATGCGCGACGGCGACATCGTGAATCTCGACATCGCGGTGATCAAGGACGGCTGGTTCGGCGACACGAGCCGCATGTACTTCGTCGGCGAGCCGGGCGAACTCGCGCGGCGCCTCGTCGCGACGACCTATGAGGCGATGCATGCGGGCATCCGCGCGGTTCGTCCCGGCGCGACGCTCGGCGACGTCGGCTATGCGATCCAGCAGGTCGCGCATCGTGAGGGATTCAGCGTGGTCCGCGAGTACTGCGGGCACGGGATCGGCGACGTGTACCACGACGAGCCGCAGGTGCTGCACTATGGTCGCCCGGGCACCGGCGTGCCGCTGCGGCCGGGGATGATCTTCACGATCGAGCCGATGCTGAATGCGGGCAAGCGCGATACGCGCGTGCTGGCGGACGGCTGGACGGTCGTCACGAAGGATCATTCGCTGTCCGCGCAGTGGGAGCACATGGTCGTCGTGACGGAGCAGGGCTTCGAGATCCTGTCGGACGACGTGAAGCCGCCGGCGTTCGCGGCGCTTTCCGGCACGCACGCGGCTTGACGCGCGGCGCGCCGCGCGCAGCGACGCAACGAAAACGGGCCCCGCGTGAATGAGCGGGGCCCGTTTTCGTTGGCGGCCAAGCGGCGCGATCAGCAGGCTGCGGCCTCCGCAGCCGCCGCCGGCAGCGTCACGCGGCTCGACCGCGCGCCTTCTGCCACGCGTGTTCGACGAACACGCGGCACAGCGCTTCCATCCCGTTGCGGTCCTCGTCGTCGAAACGCGCGGCGACGGGGCTGTCGACGTCCCACACACCGATCAGCGTGCCGTCGGCAGCGACCAGCGGCACGACGATTTCCGATTCCGACGCGGCATCGCAGGCGATATGGCCCGGGAATGCATGCACGTCGCGCACGACCTGCGTCTCGCGGGTCTGCGCAGCCGTGCCGCACACGCCCTTGCCGAGCGCGATCCGCACGCACGCGGGCTTGCCCTGGAACGGCCCGACCACGAGTTCCGAACCGTCGAAGAAGTAGAAGCCGGCCCAGTTCAGGCGGTCGAGCGAGTGATAGACGAGCGCGGAGAAGTTCGCGGCGTTCGCGGTCAGGTCGCGTTCCGATTCGACGAGCGCGCGTGCCTGCTCGACGAGCGTCGCATAGAGTTCGGCCTTGGAGGCGTGAGGGTCGGTGGACAGCGTGAACATGGCTGAAAGGCGAAAAGAGGTTGTGAACAGCGGGGTTGTGAAAACGGCGTGAAAAGCGCGATGCGCGTCCCGCAGTCTACGGCACGCGCGGCCGGTCTGCAGCGTCCGGTTCGCGACGCACACGCCGAAACGCCGAACGCGGGGCGACCGCCGTGGCGATGCCGCTCAATCGGGCTCGAGTTCGGCGAATCGCTCGGCCAGGAAATCGAGCAGCGCGCGCACCGCGGGCAGGAGCCCGCGCCGCGACGCGAACACCGCATGCACGATCTCGCGGCGCGGCGCCCAGTCCGGCAGCACGGTCGCCAGTTCGCCGCGCGCGACTTCGTCGCGCACCATCATCGTCGGCAGCTGCACGACGCCGACCCCCGCGACGGCGGCCGCGCGCAGCGCGAGCATGCCGCCCGTGACGAGCCGCGGCTGATGGTGGATTTCCGCCTGCGCGCCGTCGGGGCCGCGCAGCCGCCACACGTGCGTGGCCTGCGGCACGCCGTGGTCGAGGCTCGGCAGGCGGGTCAGGTCGGCGGGGACGGCCGGCACGCCGCGCTCGCGCAGCAACGTGGGGCTCGCGACGAGGCACTGGCCGCGCTCGGCCAGCACGCGCAGCGCGAGATCGCTGTCCTCGAGCGGCGGCGGGCGCACGCGGATCGCGACGTCGATCCCTTCGCCGACCACGTCGACGCGCCGGTTGGTCGCTTCCAGGTGAATCTCGACGCGCGGGCACGCGACCATGAACGCGGCGATCATCGTGCCGACCAGCGAATCGAGCAGCACGACCGGGCAGCTGACCCGCACGATGCCGCGCGGCTCCTCGTGCAGCAGCGCGATCGCCTCGTCGGCGGCGTCCGCCTCGACGAGCATCGCGCGACAATGCGCGTAGTAGGTCTGGCCGACATCGGTGACGGTGAAACGGCGCGTCGAGCGCTGGATCAGCCGCATCCCGAGCCGTGCCTCGAGCAGCGCGATGCGGCGGCTCAGCTTCGACTTCGGCATGTTCAGCGCGCGCCCGGCCGGCGCGAAGCCGCCGTGCTCGACCACCTGCACGAAGTAATAGAGATCGTTCAGATCCCGTTCGTTATCGTTCATGAAATAGAACGCTGAGTGCGATTTGGGCAGTCTACCGGATCGATCGTTCCACCTCTATATTCCTACTCAGGTTGCGAAACACGTGTTTCGCCGCAATTCGGAGAAGGCAAATGAAGAAGATCCAGGGTGTGTACAGTGCGCCGCGCGGTCATTGGGTCGGCGACGGTTTCCCGGTGCGTTCGATGTTCAGCTACCAGTCTCACGGGACGCACCTGAGCCCGTTCCTGCTGCTCGACTACGCGGGTCCCGCGAACTTCGAGCCGGCTTCGGCACCGCGCGGGGTGGGCCAGCACCCGCACCGCGGGTTCGAAACGGTGACGATCGTCTATGACGGCGAAGTCGCGCACCGCGACTCGACCGGTGCGGGCGGCGTGATCGGCCCGGGCGACGTGCAGTGGATGACGGCCGCGAGCGGGATCCTGCACGAGGAATTCCACTCGGAAGCGTTCACGAAGCGGGGCGGTCCGCTCGAGATGGTGCAGCTGTGGGTGAACCTGCCCGCCGCCGACAAGATGGGTGCGCCCGGCTATCAGACGATTCTGGACGCGGACATCCCGGTGGTCGAACTGCCGGACGGCGCAGGCCGCGCGCGGATCATCGCGGGTGAATTCGACGGCCGGCGCGGCCCGGCCCGCACGCACACGCCGATCGACGTGTGGGATGTGCGGCTCGCAGCCGGCGGCCGTGCGCGGTTCCCGATCGCCGAAGGGCGCACGCTCGCGGTGGTCGTGCTGAGCGGTACGCTGCTGGTGAACGGCGAGACGGTCGCCCGTGAAGCGCAGTTCGTGCAGTTGAGCCGCGACGGCCGCGACGTCGAGATCGAAGCGAACGGCGACGCCAAGCTGCTGATCCTGAGCGGCGAGCCGATCGATGAGCCGGTCGTCGGTTACGGGCCGTTCGTGATGAACTCGCAAGAGGAAATCCGGGCCGCGATCGACGATTTCAACAACGGCCGCTTCGGCCAGATGCCGGCATGACGGACAGGCCCCGCGCGATGCGGGGCCTTTTTTTCACGCGCGGAAGGGCGGCACGCGTGCCGCGTGCGCTTCGAGGCATAATCGACGGTTGCCGCGCGCCGGCCGGCGCGCCCGAATCAGGACCGACCATGAATGCTTCCGCACCCGCCGCATCCCTGCATGCCGACGATCTCGACTGGCACTGGAAATTCTTCGACGCGCTGACGGCGCGCGAAGTCTATTCGATCCTCGACGCGCGCAGCGCCGTGTTCGTCGTCGAGCAGAACTGCGTCTATCGCGACATCGACGGTGCGGACCAGGCTGCGTGGCACCTGGCCGCATATGATCCCGCGGGCCGTCTCGCCGGTTACCTGCGCGTGCTGCTGCCGGATGCGCAGCACCCCGACGTGCGCATCGGCCGCGTGCTGACGACCGCCGCGTTTCGCGGTGCGGGCCTCGGTAACGCGCTGCTCTCGCGCGCGCTCGGGCACATCCGCGCGCAGTGGCCGGATGCGCAGGTGAGCCTGCATGCGCAGGCGCACCTGCAGCGCTTCTACGGGGCATTCGGCTTCACGCCGAGTTCGGACGTGCACGACGAGGACGGCATCCCGCACGTGTGGATGACCAGCGCGCGCGGCTGACGCGCGGCGCGACGTCAGTGGGCGGCGCGCGTCACCGGCGGGCGTGCCGCGTGCAGGGCGGCAGCCCGCTCTTCGATCAAGCGGCCGCGCGCGGACAACCGCAACCAGTGCCGCAGCGCGATCAACGCGCCGATCACGCTCATCATCGAACCCGGAATCCACAGCAGCAGGCCGCCGATCTGCTGGTCGCGCAGCGGGCTGAGCCACGTGAACGCGCGTCCGCAGATCGAGTAGATCGGATACAGCTCGTGCGGCGTGAAGAAGATCAGCGCGCCGAGCGCGATCTGCGGCGGAATCGCCGCGACGACGATCAGGATCCGGCGGCCCGGCGACAGCCGCGCGGGCGGCGCGGGACGCGGATCGACGACGAGCCACCAGAACAGCAGCCCGTCGATCACCATGCTCCAGTTCATCACGCGATACAGGCGCCAGTCCAGCATCGCGACGAAATGGATCGGCGACAGCAGCCAGAAATAGATCAGCCCGACGAACAGCACGACCGCGACGACCGGATGGAACACCACGTCGAGCGTCGCGCGCACGGGTGCCCACGCGAGCGCGGGGCGCACGAAGCGCTGCCGCCAGCGAAACGGAATGCCCGCGCGGATCGCGGCGCCCGGGTAGGCCAGTGCGATGAAGAACGGCCCGAGGTGATGCAGCACCAGGTGCTGCGCGCGGTGCAGGAAGAATTCGTGCTCGAAGAAGTAGTCGAGCCGCGTATGCAGCGCGATGTAGAGCGCCGTCAGCCCGAGCCAGAACGAGAACTGCCGCAGCGGCGACACCTTCGCCTTCTTCACGCCGCGCGCGAACAGCACGGCAGCCGTCAGCACCGCGATGACCACGGTCGGCGACGGTTCCCACGGATCGAGCCAGTACAGGACGTTCATCGCGCGCGCATCACTTCGCCTGGGCCGGCGACTTCACGGCGAACGGCATGTCGACCGTTTCGCCGTCGGAGAACTTCAGGCGCAGGCGCACGGTGTCGCCGGGCTTGATCGCGTGCTTCGGTTCCTCGAGCATGAAGTGATAGCCGCCCGGCGCGATGTCGACCTTGCCGCGCGCTGGGATCGTCAGCTTGTCGACCATTTCCATCTTCTGCGTCGAGCCGTTCGACACGGTCTGGTGCAGCATCGCCATCCCGTAGTCGGGGCTGTCGACGTCGACGAGATCGACCGGCTTGTCGCCCGTGTTGACGAGCGTCACGTAGCCGCCCGCGGGCAGCCGGTTCGGCAGCCAGCGCACCCATGCATTCTGCGCGGTGATTGCGCCCGCGGCACAGGCTTGCGCAGCGGTGCACAGCGCGGCGAGGAGGGCGAGCGTCTTGAGGGTCGTCTTCATGTCGGAGATGTCGGAGTTCGGAATTCAGGAGGAGGTGGAGGCGGTGTCGATGATACGGCGGACATCGGCGGCGATCGCGTCGGGCGAATCGCGGTCGGTCGCGAGCAGGCGCGCGCGGCCGGTCGCGTCGAAGATGTACACGGCCGAGCTGTGCGTGACTTCGTAGCCGCCGGACGGGTCGCGTTTTTCCATCTGGTACGCGACCCGATAGCGTTTCGCGAGCGATTCGATCTGGCCGTCGGTGCCGGTCAGGCCGCGCGCGTGTGCGGCATCGAACGCGGCGACGTACGACTGCATCGCCTGCGGCGTGTCGCGCGCGGGATCGACCGAGACGAACAGGATGCGCACGCCGTTCGCCTGCGGGCCGAGCTTCGCGAGCACTTCCATCAGCCGCGCCATCGTTTCGGGGCAGACGTCGGGACAGTGCGTGTAGCCGAAGTAGACGAGCGCGATGCGGCCGCGAAACGCGTTCGCGTCGACCGTGCGGCCGTCGCCGCCGGTGAGCGTGAACGACAGGTCGGGCAGGTGGCCCGTGACGTTGGTCAGGCGCCAGCCCGGCTCGTCGTGCGTGCAGGCCGCGAGCGCGACGGCGGCGGTCAGCGCCGCGGCCGTGCGGACGAGGCGGGTCAGGCTGAGGAAGCGCCAGTGCGGCGCGGGACGGGCAGACGACATCCTGGGGCTCGATCGGACGGAACGGTCGTCGGCCGGCGCGGCGCCATGCGTCGCGCGGCCGGCGGTTGCCGACTGTAGCGCAATTCCCGCGCCCGCGTCCTTTCGAAACCCGTACGGCACGGGCGAGCGGGGCAATATGTCGCAGTTGACGCGGGCGGCGGCGCGAGGCAAGCCCCGCACCGGTTTCGCCCATCTCGGTACGCAGGCGCGGTAAGATGCGCACAATTCCATTCTCGCAGCGGCGGCCCCCGCGTTGGCAGGCCGCTCTCAGACCATCGAATCGATGCAATCCGTTCCGGCTTCCCTGTCCCTGACCGATACCGCGTTCTTTTTCGACTTCGACGGCACGCTCGTCGAGCTGGCGCCGACGCCCGACAGCATTCACGTGCCGCCGTCGCTGCTGACGCTGCTCGATGAACTGCGGCGCCGTTCGCACGGTGCAGTCGCCATCGTGTCGGGGCGCGGCATCGACAACCTCGACACGTTCCTGAACATGCCGGACCTGCCGATCGCCGGCCTGCACGGCGCCGAGCGGCGCGACGCGAACGGCGACACGCAGCGCATCGGCTTCAACGACGAACGGCTGCTGCGCATCGAGCGCGAGCTCGCGGCCGTCGTCGACCGTCATCCGGGCATGCTGCTCGAAATCAAGGGGGCGGCCGTCGCGCTGCACTACCGCAACGCGCCCGAGCGTGAGCCGGTTGCGCGCGCAGCGGCCGAGCGCCTCGTCGCCGAATACGCGGATGCGTACGTGCTGCAGCCCGGCAAGATGGTGTTCGAGATCAAGCCGAAGGGCGTCGACAAGGGGCGCGCGCTGGCCGCGTTCCTCGACGAGCCGCCGTTCGCGGGCCGCGTGCCGCTGTTCGCGGGCGACGACCTGACCGACGAGAAGGGCTTCGCGGTGGTCAACGCGCGCGGCGGCCTGTCGATCAAGGTCGGCGCGGGCGAGACGTCGGCCCGCACGCGGCTCGACTCGGTCGACGCGCTGCACGCGCAGATCGCCCGCTGGCTTGGCGCGGAGCTGCAGGGCGCATGAGTCGACTCATCATCGTTTCGAACCGCGTCGCCCCGATTTCGGAAGGCGAGCCGGCGGCGGGCGGTCTCGCGATCGGCGTCTACGATGCGCTGAAGGAGACGGGCGGCATGTGGTTCGGCTGGAGCGGCGAGGTGGTCGCGTCCGGTGCGCCGCAGATCCGCATCGAGGAGCGCGGCCCCGTGACGTTCGCGACCGTCGGGCTGTCGCGCCGCGATTACGACCAGTACTACCGCGGGTTCTCGAACGCGACGCTGTGGCCCGCGTTCCATTACCGCGCGGACCTGATCCAGTACGACCGCCACGAGTTCGACGGCTACGGCCGCGTGAACGTCTGGCTCGCGCAGCAGCTCGTGCCGCTGCTGCAGGACGACGACGTGATCTGGGTGCACGACTATCACCTGATCCCGTTCGCGCGTGCGCTGCGTGCGGCCGGCGTGAAGAACCGCATCGGCTTTTTCCTGCACATTCCGTTTCCGGCCGCGCAGGTGCTCGTCAACGTGCCGCCGCATCGCGAGCTCGTCGAGTCGCTGTGCGCGTTCGATCTGCTCGGCTTCCAGACCGAGCCGGACCTGCGCGCGTTCTGCGACTACATCGAGTTCGAGGCCGGCGGCGAAGTGGCGCGCGAAGGGCACACCGTGCGCGTGAGCGCGTTCGGCAACACGCTGCGCGCGGCCGCCTATCCGATCGGCGTGTATCCGGACGAGATCGCGTCGCTCGCGCAGGCGGGCGAGCACGGCAAGGCCGCGCGCATGGCCACGTCGCTACGCGGGCGCCAACTGATCATGAGCGTCGACCGGCTCGATTATTCGAAGGGGCTCGTCGAGCGGTTCCGCGCGTTCGAGAAGCTGCTGGAGCACCAGACCTCGATCCGCAACCGCGTGTCGTTCCTGCAGATCGCGCCATCGACGCGCGCCGACCTGCGCGCGTACCAGGACATCCGCCTGCAGCTCGAAGCGGAGTCGGGGCGCATCAACGGCCGCTATGCGGAGCTCGACTGGGCGCCGATCCTGTACATTCACCGCCAGTACGATCGGCAGGTGCTGGCCGCACTGTATCGCCTCGCACGCGTGGGCTTCGTGACGCCGCTGCGCGACGGGATGAACCTGGTCGCGAAGGAGTACGTGTCCGCGCAGAATCCGGACGATCCGGGCGTGCTGGTGTTGTCGCGCTTCGCGGGCGCCGCGCGCGAGCTGACGGGCGCGTTGATCGTCAATCCGATCGACATCGACGGGATGGCAGATGCGCTGTCGCAGGCGCTGACGATGCCGCTCGCGGAGCGGCGCGCGCGTTATGCGGACATGATCGCGCAGCTGCGCGAGAACAACGTGTCGGTGTGGCGCGACAACTTCCTGCGCGACCTGCAGCGCGTGTGATCCGCGTGCCGCGCGGCGACGGTCGCGCGGCGCCATGAAAAAAACCGCCGTGCTTCGCGCACGGCGGTTTTTTTATCGGCTGCCAGGACGGGATGCTGCCTGGGCGGCGTCAGGCCACGCGTTCGCCGGTCGGCGCGGTGCCGTCGGGGGCGTGATGGCGGCCGTGCTGCTTCGCGAGCAGGTCGCGGTACAGGCCCGGACGGTTGCGCAGCACGTCGGGGCTGCCGTCGTCGATCACCTTGCCGTTGCTCATCACGATGATCCGGTCGAAGTTGCGCAGCGTCGACAGCCGGTGCGCGATCGCGATCACCGTGCGGCCGACCATCAGGCGGTCGAGCGCGCTCTGGATCGCTTCCTCGGATGCGCTGTCGAGTGCGGACGTCGCTTCGTCGAGCAGCAGGATCGGCGCGTCCTTCAGGATCGCGCGCGCGATCGCGATGCGCTGGCGCTGGCCGCCCGACAGTTTCACGCCGCGGTCGCCGACGATCGTGTCATAGCCTTCCGGCATCGCCTCGATGAACTCCGAGCAGCGGGCGTCGCGCGCGGCGGCGAGCACTTCCTCGCGGGTCGCCTCGGGGCGGCCGTACGCGATGTTGTCGTAGATGGTCCGGTGCAGCAGCGAGATGTCCTGCGGCACGAGCGCGATCGCATGGCGCAGGCTGTCCTGTGTGATCGCCTTCACGTCCTGGCCGTCGACCATCACGGCGCCGTCCTGCGTGTCGTAGAAGCGCTGCAGCAGCGCGAGCACGGTCGACTTGCCGGCGCCCGACTTGCCGATCAGGCCGACGCGCTGGCCCGGTTCGATATGGAGATCGAAGTGATCGAGGATCGCGCGGCGATGCGGATACGCGAACGTCACGCGTTCGAAATCGACGCGGCCGCCCTTGGCCGACAGCGGCTGCGCGTCGGAGCGGTCCGGCATCCCGTGCGGCTCGAGCAGCGTCTTCACGGCTTCGGACAGGCGTGCCACGTGCTGCGTGACGTCGACGAGCGCGACGGCGAGGTCGCGGGTGCCGTGCAGGATCGTGAAGCCGAGCGAGCTGACGAGCACGATGTCGCCGGAGGTCGCGCGGCCCTGGTCCCACAGCCACAACGCCCAGCCGAGCAGGCCGGCGGACAGCATCGCGGTGATCACCGCGTGCAGCAGGCGCAGCTTCTCGAGGTAGAACAGGCTTTGCTGGCGCGCGTCCATCTCGGCCTTCACCGTCGCGCCGAAGCGCTTCTGTTCGCGCAGCGTCATCCCGAATGCGCGCACGAGGCCCATGTTGCCGATCACGTCGACGAGCTCGCCGTCGACCGCGGCGGCCTTCGACGCGAACGCGTGATGGCGCGCGGAGCCGCGCCCGGCGAGCTTGAACAGCACGACGGAGAGCACGGCCGAACAGCCGAGCAGGCCGGCGGCCATCAGCGGGTTCACGACGATGATCATCAGGATCGCGCCCATCACCGCGATGCACGGCGGCAGCACGTTCCACGCCATCGTGTTCTCCGACGTATAGACGGCGTTCGACGTGGCGGTGATGCGGCTCGCGAGCGTGCCCGGCTGCTTTTCCGAGTAGTAGGTCGGCGAATGGCCGATCAGGTACTGGAACAGGTCGCGCCGCAGGTCGCCGGTGACCGCGACGAACGTGTGCGCGGCGGCCCAGCCGCCGACGCGCCACAGCAGGTTGTCGGCCGCGATCAGGCCGACGAGCAGCGCGAACGCGCTCCACAGCGGGCCCGGATGATGGCGCCCGGTCGCGAGCACGTCGATCAGGTGCTTGATCGCGTATTGCGAGCCGAGCGCGCAGCCGACGGCGGCCAGCACGCTGCAGAGCACGACCAGGTGCGCGACCGGATGCAGGCGGATGTAGCGGAACAGGAACGCGATCGGCCGATGCGCGTAGCTCGACAGCTTCGCGTTGTGGGCGTTGCGCTGGGCAGGGGTGAGAGATTCCAAAATATGCGTGCGGTGATTCGGTGGTTGAGCGGATCGTCAGGATCGCAGCCCACGGCCGCCCGGACTGAATAATCCGGCATTGTAAACAAGGCCGTGCATTGCGCAGCGCGAATCTTGCCTTGGTCAGGGGCGCGCGATCAATTTTGAGATAAAATCCGGCATCCGTCCTGCCGCGTGCACCGGAATCACGATGCCGGCCGTGGCGGATGACTCGGAACGCCAAAAAGAGCCTTCCACTCTAGAACGGACACCCAAGTCCGCGGGTTGCAAAGTGTTGCGCCTTTGTAACAAAGCAAAGAGTTTGAAATGTTGTGCGCCGTATCGGGATTAACCCTAGATAATCGGCTCCGGGTTCGATTCCAGGTTTTTACGAACCCCTGTCAACGGGTCTTCGTTTCAAACGTTCTATGCCTGTCGCGTCGCCGACGCTCCTTGAGCAGCGCGGGTTCGACGCCCCCGGCAGGCTGATTCGTCCGATTTTTCGGATGAAATGCATCCAGCCCGGACCGCCGGCAGGTTGCCGACCCATACCTGGTTTTTAGCCGATTTTTTAGGAGTTACGCATGCGAATCGCCCAAATCGCTCCGTTGCACGAAGCGGTGCCCCCGAAACTGTACGGTGGTACCGAGCGAGTGGTGTCCTACCTCACCGAAGCACTTGTCGAGATGGGGCATGACGTCACGCTCTTCGCGAGCGGCGATTCGCAAACGTCGGCGAAGCTCGAAGCGTGCTGGCCGCAGGCACTGCGCCTCGACCCGACGATCCGCGACGTGATGGCTCCGCACATGCTGCTCCTCGAGCAGGTGCGCCGCCGCGCGGAAGAGTTCGACGTGCTGCACTGCCACATCGACTACTACCCGTTCTCGCTGTTCTCGCGCCAGCCGGTCCCGCATCTGACGACGATGCACGGCCGTCTCGACCTGCCGGAACTGCAGCCGATCTTCAATGCGTTCAGCGACGTGCCGGTCGTGTCGATCTCCGACAACCAGCGCATCCCGCTGCCGCAGGCGAACTGGCTGTCGACCGTGTACCACGGCCTGCCGGAAAACCTGCTGACGCCGATCCCGAACGTGAAGCCGAGCTACCTCGCGTTCCTCGGCCGCATCTCGCCGGAGAAGCGCGTCGACACCGCGATCCGCATCGCCGAGCAGGCCGGCCTGCCGATCAAGATCGCCGCGAAGCTCGACAAGGCTGACCGCGCTTACTACGAAGAGAAGATCAAGCCGCTGTTCGCGCTGCCGCACGTCGAGTACATCGGCGAAATCAGCGAGTCGGAAAAGACCGAATTCCTGGGCAACGCGCACGCGCTGCTGTTCCCGATCGACTGGCCGGAGCCCTTCGGCCTGGTGATGATCGAGGCGATGGCGTGCGGCACGCCGGTGATCGCGTTCAAGCGCGGCTCGGTGCCGGAAGTGATCGAGAACGGCGTGTCGGGCTTCGTCGTCGAAGACGAACTGTCGGCCGTCGCGGCGCTCAAGCGCCTCGATACGCTGCCGCGCGAGAAGGTGCGCGCCGCGTTCGAAGCCCGTTTCTCGTCGAAGGTGATGGCGCAGAACTACGTGAAGGGCTACGAGGAGCTGCTGCGCCAGAAGCGCCGCACCGTCCTGCGCGAAGTCAACGCAGGCTGATGCCGGGCCGCCGGCCGCACCGCGGCTGAGGCCCCGTCATCGACGCCCCGTCCGGGTCTCCGGCGGGGCGTTGTCACATCTGCGGCGCGGATCTGTTGTATTCTCGCCGCGCCCGGCGCCGCGAACGGACGCGGAAGCGGTCCGGCACGCCATCCGGCCGTCTGTCCAGACGGTAATGTCCCTATAATGGCCGTGCCGTGAAATCCGGCCCCGCACGAACATCGAGAGGAGAGCAGTCTTGGCGAGAACGAAAACCACGCGCGCAGCACCGGCCCCCGGCGCCGGCGTGATCTTCGCGTTGCGCGCGATCGGTCTCGTGCTGCTCGCGCGCTGGCTGTTCTCGATGTCCCAGATGGGCTATCGCGCGTCGCTGTCGGCGATGGTGTCGTCGCCCTGGGCGTTCGTCTATCTCGTCCTGATCTTCCTGCTGCTCGCGCTGCCGGGCGCCGTCGCGCGCGCCGAGCGGCCGTTCCATCCGCTGCCGCAGTGGCTGCGCCAGGCGCTGCGGGTCTTCGCGCTGATCGGTTTCCTGTTCGCCGTGTGGTCGATCGGCGCGTTCGCGTGGGCGGCCGGCTGGCGCCGCGCGCTGCACGCGGTGACGGCGACCAACGGCTGGCTCGTCGCCGCGCCGGCGCTGTATGCGGCGATCGTCTGGATGTGCCGCCCGCGGCCGCTGTGGCGCACCAACGTGGCCGCGCGCCGCTTCGCGGTCGGCCGCTACGCGATCTCGCTCGACACGCTCACGCGTACCGCGATCGTCTGGATGGAGAGCCGCAAGGTCGGTCAGTACGACGCGCGCGAACTGTCGGTGCGCTGGCCCGGCCGGGTCGCGTCCGCCGCGGGCGAGCAGGGTGCGCAGCCGGTCGCCGTGCCGCCGCGTCGCGGCAGCCTGTTCCGGCGGCCGAAGGTGGAGCTGCTGTGGGATTCGCCGGCGGCCGTCGGCCATAACCGGCAGATCGTGATGCGCGCGCCGCTCGCGACCGAGGGCGACCGCGTCGCGGTGCTCGCGCTCGACGCGGCGCTCAAACAGATCGTCTGACAAGGCCTGCGCGGCGCGCGGGCGACAAGGAGGCGCAATGATCGTCCGCTGGTTGCTGGCAGCCGTTCACCTGATGGCATTCGGCGTCGCGTTCGCCGCGATCGCGGGACGCAACCGTGCGCTGCGCCGGGTCATCGCGTCGGCGCAGGCCGCCGACCTGCCCGGCGTGTTCAAGGCCGACGCGGCCTGGGGATTGTCCGCGCTGGTACTGATCGCGACCGGGCTCACGCGCGCATTCGGCGGCTTCGAGAAGGGCTCGGCGTACTACCTTCATGAGCCGCTCTTTCACCTCAAGATGACCGCGCTCGTGCTGATCCTCCTGCTCGAGATCGTGCCGATGCTCGGGCTGATCCGCTGGCGCATCGCCGCGCGGCAGCAGCAGATGCCCGATCTGGGCCGCGCACGGACCTATGTGCGGATCGGCCACTGGCAGGCCGTGCTCGTGATGGTGATCGTGCTCGCCGCGTCGGGGATGGCGCGGGGGATTGGGCTGGCCGGGTAGGTGCGGCCGGCTAGGTGCGGCCGGCTAGGTCTGGCCGGGTAGGTGCGGCCGGCTACGCCCGGCCGGCCGCGAATGTCGACCGGGCGGACCCGCCGCCCGTTTCGTCCCGCGCTCAGCGCACGAGGCAGGGGCGCTTGTTGTTGAACGTCCACCCCGGAATCAGATACTGCATCGCGGCCGCGTCGTCGCGCGCGCCGAGCCCGTGCTGCTTGTACAGTTCGTGCGCGACCGCGACCGCCTCCATGTCGATGTCGATGCCGAGGCCCGGACGCTTCGGCACTTCCACGAGCCCGTTCTCGATCTTCAGCGGCTCGCGCGTCAGCCGTTCGCCGTCCTGCCAGATCCAGTGCGTGTCGATCGCGGTGACCTGGCCGGGCGCGGCGGCCGCGACGTGCGTGAACATCGCGAGCGATACGTCGAAGTGGTTGTTCGAATGCGAGCCCCACGTGAGACCCCAGTCGCGGCACATCTGCGCGACGCGCACCGAGCCCTGCATCGTCCAGAAGTGCGGATCGGCGAGCGGGATGTCGACCGCCTGCAACTGCACCGCGTGGCCCATCTGGCGCCAGTCGGTCGCGATCATGTTGGTGGCCGTCGGCAGCCCGGTCGAGCGGCGGAATTCGGCCATCACCTCGCGGCCCGAATAACCGTTCTCCGCGCCGCACGGATCTTCCGCATACGCGAGCACGTGATGCAGGTCGCGGCACAGCCGCACGGCCTCGTCGAGCGACCACGCGCCGTTCGGATCGAGCGTCACGCGCGCTTCGGGGAAGCGCTCGGCAAGCGCCGTCACGGCGTCGACCTCGCGCGCGCCTTCGAACACGCCGCCCTTCAGCTTGAAGTCATTGAACCCATAGCGCGCATGCGCGGCTTCGGCGAGGCGCACGACCGCCTCGGGCGTCAGCGCGGCTTCGTCGCGCACGCGGGTCCAGTCGTCGGTCGCGCCGCGGCCGTCGCGATAGGGCAGCGCAGTTTGCGTGCGATCGCCGATGTAGAACAGATAGCCGAGCATCTCGACGCGCTCGCGCTGCTGCCCTTCGCCGAGGAGGGCCGCCACGGGCACGCCGAGATGCTGGCCGAGCAGGTCGAGCAGCGCGGCTTCGAGCGCGGTGACCGCGTGGATCGTGGTGCGCAGGTCGAAGGTCTGCAGGCCGCGGCCGCTCGTGTCGCGATCGGCGAAGGTGCGCCGCACGTCGTTGAGCACCGCATGGTAATTGCCGATCGGCTGACCGACGACGAGCGCGCGCGCGTCCTCCAGCGTGCGGCGGATGCTTTCGCCGCCCGGCACCTCGCCGACGCCGGTCCGGCCCGCGCTGTCCTTCAGGATCACGAGGTTGCGGGTGAAGAACGGGCCGTGCGCACCGCTCAGGTTGAGCAGCATGCTGTCGTGGCCGGCGACCGGAATGGCTTGCAGGTCGACGATGCGCGGCGTGTCGTGGGAAGGCGAGGCAGTGACGGCGTTCATGGCGGCGATGGCAAAAGAGTGGGCAATGCCGTGCGGCAAAATCTTTGCTGCGCGCGGCGGGAGGTGCGATCATTCGACAACCGACGTGCGCGGTGCGCAAGCCCCGCATGTCGACAGCAACCCGAAAGGATGGGGGCGACCCGCTCGATGCCGGTGTCGCGACAGGCCGGAGCACGCGCGCAAGCGCGCTTCGATCGGTCGCGAAACCGGGCGCCGGCAGCCGCGCAGAAGCGCGAATGCCGGCCGATCGCGAACCACGGGACCGGGGGCAGCGCTGGAGCGCCAGCCTCGGTCGACAGGAGATCCGTGTCGCGATCATCAGTCGTCGGATGACTTGTGACGCAGTATAATGAATCATCGGCGTTCGCTCAAACCCCGCGTAAACCCTCGGCTCACATTACGATCATTCAAAAAGGAACCGGCCTCATGTCCGTGCCCACGCTTCCCGCAGCGCCGCGCCGTCGCGCACGCAGCCTCGCACAAGATGTCGTCGACGCGCTGACCGCGCAGATCGAAAACGGCACGCTGCGTCCCGGCGACAAGCTGCCGACCGAAACCGAAGTCATGGCGGCGCAGGGCGTCAGCCGCACGGTCGTGCGCGAAGCGATCTCGCGGATGCAGGCGAGCGGCCTCGTCGAGACGCGCCACGGCATCGGCAGCTTCGTGCTCGAGCCGGCGCGCCGGCAGACGCTCGGTATCGATCCCGCGACCATCACGACGCTGCGCGACGTGCTCGCGGTGCTCGAGCTGCGCATCAGCCTCGAAAGCGAATGCGCGAGCCTCGCCGCGCAGCGCGCGAACGATACCGACCTCGCCGCGTTGCGGCGTGCGCTCGACGCGATCGCGTCGGGGGCGGGCGGCGGCCGCGACACGGCACCGCTCGATTTCCAGTTCCACCTGCAGATCGCGCAGTCCACCGGCAACCGTTACTTCGTCGACATCATGACGCAGCTCGGCGCGTCGATCATTCCGCGCACGCGCGTGAATTCGGCGCGCTTCGCCGGCGACGACCTCGAGCGCTATGTCGCCCGGCTCAATCACGAGCATGAAGACATTTACGAGGCGATCGCGCGTCACGACCCGGAAGCCGCGCGCGCCGCGATGCGCACGCACCTGACCAACAGCCGCGAGCGGCTGCGCCGTGCGCACGAGGCGGCCGAGGCGGAACGCGACACGCAGGCCAGCTGACGCGTGGCCGCTGACACGGCCTGCGCGGCGCCGCAGGCCTTGACGAATATCGCCGCAACATCAGTCATCGTATGAGATCGGTGCGATTGCGCCGATCGCTTTAGCGCCGGCTGCGGATCGTCCGGTCACCTGCATCGTGGGAGGGGCGCCGGGGCGGTGTTCCCGCCGTCGCCCGCGCCCCGGCCGCGGCCCGGCTGCCCGGACCGCCGATCCTGCCCGATCAGCCCCCCTTCGTCACGATGGTCTTCCACGTGCCGCTCTTCACCTGGTACAGCGTCGACATCCCGCTCTTCAGCGAGCCGTCGTTCGCGAACGAGATGCGGCCGGTGACGCCTTCGAAGTCGACCCTCTTCAGCGCCGGGCGATAGACCTTTGGATCGGTCGAGTTGGCCGCCTGCATCGCCTTGATCGCCGCCCATGCCGCGTCGTAGCCGAACTGCGCGTACGACAGCACGTCGACGCCGAAGCGCTTCTTGAAACGCTGCTCGAAATCCTTGCCCTGCGGCAGCTCGTCGAGCGGCCGTCCGTATTCCCACGCCATCGCGCCTTCCGCGGCCGGGCCGGCGATCTTGATGAACTCGTTGTCCTTCACACCGCCGCCGCCGACGAACTGCGCGTTCAGCCCGAGCTGGCGCATCTGCTTGATGAAGTTCGCGGCGAGCGAGTCGAGACCGCCGAAGAAGATCAGGTCGGGGTTCTTGCCCTTCAGGCTCGTGATCTGCGCGCGGAAGTCGACCGCCTGGTTGCTGGTGAACTCGCGGCCGATGATGTTGCCGCCGGCCGCCTTCACGGCCTTCTCGAACTCGTCCGCCTCACCCTGGCCGAACGCGGTGCGGTCGTCGATGATCGCGATGCGCTTCGCCTTGGTCACGTCGACCGCGTACTTGCCCGCGTTGCCGGCGTTCTGGCCGTCGGTCGCGATCACCATGAACATGTTCGCGAGCCCGCGCGACGTGAGCGTCGGGTTGGTCGCGGCCGGGTCGATCACCGGAATGCCGGCCTTGTCGTAGACCACCGACGCCGGAATCGTCGTGCCCGAGTTGAAGTGGCCGACCACCACCGACACGTTCTGGTCGACGAGCGCCTGCGCGGCCTGCACGCCGATGCGCGGGTCGGCCTGGTCGTCCTGCACGACCAGGTCGAAATGCACGGGCTTGCCGGCGATCTGCACCTTCTGCGCGGCGGCGTCGTCGAGCGCGAGCTGCACGCCGTTCTGGAGATCCTTGCCGTAGCCGGCGTTCACGCCGGTGAGCGGCGCGGCAAAGCCGACCTTCACGTCGGACGCGTCGGCGGCCTGGGCGGCGTGTTGCGAGAGAAGGGCTACCGCGGATACGACCGATACCGACAACAGGGAATGACGGAATGTCATGTTCGTTCCTCTTGTTCTAACACCAGCGGGTGGGTACCGCACGCAGCCGGCGGGCCGGGCGCGTGCGACGGGCGGGCGGTTCGACCGCTTCTCGGAATCGGACGTGGAGGTCGGCTTGCTGATGCTTCCCGGAAAGGACCTCCCGTCAGGCTCTGCGAGGAGCCCCGATCGTCTCGATATATAGGTCGCCGATATGCGCGGGTCTTGGCAATTTGCCGCGCATTCGATGCGGATTTGCGCATAGCTTCCGCGCGAGCGCGGGCGGCCGGTATCGGGAGTTTCCCGTCACGAACGGACGGGAGGCGGGTGCGGGCGGGCGGCGCAGCCCCCGGCGGGGCCGCGCCGCGTTCGCCGTCGTCAGTCGGACAGGGCGTCCGACGCAGCTTCGGCGTCGTCATGCGACGCGTTCGTGCGGATCGCCGGGTCGCTCGTGCTCGGGCGGCCGGTCTCCACGTGGCCCGCGAAACGGCGCAGGAAGCCGAGCGGGCGGCCGTCGCTGACGGTCAGGTCGTACCAGCCGTGGCTGCCGCGCAGATCCCAGTAGTCGTCGACGTGCGTACCCGGCTTGAGGTCGAACTCGCGCGCATGGCCGTGGCCATATGCGCTCGTCACCTTGAGCCGCACGGCCTGGTGGCCGCGGTTCATCAGGCGCAGCGTGATGTTGCCGTTCGCGACGTCGTAGCCGTAGATCACCTCGGGGTTGATGCTCGCGGGGCCGACCGCCGCCGCCGCGGGGCTGCGGAAGTGGCAGTAGAAGCCGTTTGGGCCGTACACGTCGAGGTCGTACAGGCCGAGCGACGGCGCCGGGCTCCACAGGTCGGAAAGCCGCTTGCCGGCGTCGACCGTGTAGGTCCACGGGCCGTCGACACGATTGCGCGCCTGGACCTGGAACGCCGCGCCCGCGGTGCCGGTGTTCGCGAAGGTCAGCCGGAACTGGCCGCTCGCATTGTCGATCCGGCCGTGCACGAACAGTTCGTACGGCAGCGCGCGCGCCGGACGCAGGCCGGCCTCCTGCTTCGGCAGATGCTGGACGACCGGCGGCACCGGGATGTAGTCGGGGTGACGGTTGCGGTCGGGCGGCGCGTAGCCGCTCGTGTCCGGGAGCTGCGGCCAGCTTGCGTCGGGCGTCGCGAAGTCGAACGCGGACGTCAGGTTGCCGCACACCGTACGGCGCCACGGCGACACGTTCGCCGCGGTGACCGCGTACTGCGCGCCGAAGCGTGCTTCGATGAATTGCAGCAGCGACGTGTGATCGAAGGTCTGCGAGCAGACCCAGCCGCCCTTGGTCCACGGCGACACCACCAGCATCGGCACGCGCGGCCCGAGCCCGTACGGGCCGGCCATGTGCGACGCGTCGCCGGCGAATGCCTCGTTGGTCGTCGCGACCGTCGACAGCCCGTTGTCGCGCGACTGCGGTGCGAACGGCGGCGGCACGTGGTCGAAGAAGCCGTCGTTCTCGTCGTAGGTGATGAAGAGAGCGGTCTTGCTCCACACGTCCGGATTCGATACGAGCACCTTCAGCACCTGCTCGATGTACCACGCGCCGTAGTTCGCCGGCCAGTTCGGGTGCTCCGAGTACGCTTCCGGCGCGCAGATCCACGACACCTGCGGCAGCGTGCCGTTCTTCACGTCCTGCTGCAGCACGTCGAACAGCGTGCCGCCGGCGCTGATGTTGGTGCCGGTGCGCGCCTTGTCGTACAGCGGCGTGCCGGGCAGCGCGCTGCGGTACTGGTTGAAGTAGAGCAGCGCGTTGTCGCCGTAGTTGCCGATGTACGGGTTCTGCGTCCAGCCCCACGAGCCGTTCGCGTCGAGCCCCGTGCCGACGTCCTGGTAGATCTTCCACGACACGCCGGCCTGCTCGAGCACTTCCGGATAGGTCGTCCAGCCGTAGCCCTTTTCCTCGTTGCCGAGCACCGGGCCGCCGCCCGTGCCGTCATTGCCGACGTAGCCGGTCCACATGTAGTAGCGGTTCGGGTCGGTCGAGCTCGGGATCGCGCAGTGGTAAGCGTCGCAGATCGTGAATGCGTCGGCGAGCTGGTAGTGGAACGGGATGTCGTCGCGCTTCAGGTACGCCATCGTCGTGGTGCCCTTGTTCGGCACCCACTGGTCGTAGCGGCCCTTGTTCCATGCGGCGTGCATGTCCTGCCAGCCGTGCGGCAGGTCCTGCAGGAACTGCAGGCCGAGCTTGTCGGCGCCCGGGTGGAACGGCAGCAGCTCGGCCGGGCCGACCGGCTGATGGAACACCGACTTGCCGTTCGCGAGGCGCAGCGGGCGGGGGTCGCCGAATCCGCGGACACCACGCATCGTGCCGAAGTAATGGTCGAACGAACGGTTCTCCTGCATCAGGATCACGATGTGTTCGATATCGCGGATCGTGCCGGTACGGCGGTTCGCGGGGATGGCGAGCGCATCGCGGATCACGGGCGGGAACAGGTTCAGCGCGGCTGCGCCGGCGGTGCCGGCGGCGACGCGCAGGAAGTCACGACGGTTCGATCGGGTCATGGTCGTTATCGTGCGTTAAAGGGGGGAGCCGGTTGGCGGGACATGCGGAAAATGGACGCGCCCCGTGGCGCAGGATGCGGCTGCGCCGGGTCGTGCCGCCGCGAGCATAGCGAGAAATCGGTGTCATTCATGTGAAGTCCGGAAACGTTTGCAGGCGCGGCGTTGAACGGACAACGGCCGACGGTCGCGGTGCAACGGGCAGCGGGGACGCGGATAGCGGGAAAGCGGACAGCGGGACAGCGGACAGCGGGAAAGCGGGAAAGCGGGAAAGCGGGAAAGCGGGAAAGCGGGAAAGCGGGAAAGCGGGAAAGATTAAAAGATTAGAAGGT